>DATJXU010000252.1:0-28176 GCA_035499915.1 Acidocella sp. | reverse complement strand
CGCGGGCAGGTTGGACAGCACATCATCGGCGGTTTCGGTGAGATGCGCGCCCTGGCGGATGAGGTCGTTGCCGCCGCGGCAGCGCGGGTCCAGCGGCGAGCCGGGCACGGCGAACATCTCCCGTCCCGCCTCCGCCGCCAGCCGCGCGGTGAGCAGGGAGCCGGAGCGGGCGGCGGCCTCGATCACCACCAGCCCCAGCGTGAGCCCGGCGATGATTCGGTTGCGCTTGGGGAAATGCCGGCCGATGGGCGCGGTGCCGAGCGGCGCCTCGGCCACCACGGCCCCGCCTTCGGCGATGCGCCGCTGCAGCTCGGCGTTTTCGGGCGGGTAGGGCACATCCAGCCCGCCCGCGATGACGGCAATCGTCCGCCCGCCGCGCAGCGCGCCCTCATGGGCCGCCGTGTCGATCCCGCGCGCCAGGCCGGAGGTGATGGCAAGATGCGGTGCCAACTCGGCGGCCAGGTGCGCGGCCAGGCGCATGCCATTGGCCGAGGCGTTGCGCGCGCCGACGATGCCGATGGAGTGGGCGCAGAGCAGCGCGGCATCGCCCAGAACGGCAAGGGCAGGCGGGGCATCCGGCAATTCGGCGAGATAGTCAGGGTAGCCGGGCTGGTCCAGGAAGAGGAATTTTCCGCCAAGGCGGCGCACGGCCTCGAACTCGCGCTCCACCTCGCCCATTGGCGGGATGCGCGGCGGGGCGGACCGCCCGCCGGACTTGGCTAAAGCGGGCAGGGCGGCCAGCGCCTCGTCAGGGCCTGAGAAGCGCGCCAGCAGGCGGCGATAGGTGACAGGGCCGACGCTTTCGGTCCGGGCCAGGCGTAAAAAACCCAGCCCGGCGTCAGCCATTGAGATTCAGGATCGCCAGCACTTGCGCAAGCTTCGCCTCTGGCACCACCCAGGCGCCTATGGGCGAGGCATTCTCGTAGAAGCTGGCGATCACGCCGCAAGCTTCTGTCCGCCCCGCCAGCGTGGCTTCCGCTTCGCCCGGCTGCCCCCCGGCGAGCAGCGCGCCGAGTTCGTCAAAGGCCGGGGCGGTGATGTTGATGAAGCCTGGGGCGGGCTGGCCGGTGCCGATGGTCAGCCAGACCGGGCCAGTGGGCTGGGCACAGGCGCCGGGATTGAAAAGATGGATACGGTTGGCCTGGAAATGGCTGAGCGCCAAGGCCGGGGCGCTGCCCAGCAGCCAGGCCGCGAGAAGCGCCGCCGCCCTCACGCCACCGCCTTTTTGCCGATGCGCGGCTCCTGCCCGGCAAGCAGGCGTTTGATGTTGGCCTTGTGCTTCCAGAACACCAGGGCCAACATGATCACGGCCATTTCCGTGCCCAGGGGACCATCGAAATACAGCACCGCGAAGGGCGCCAGCGCATAGGCCACCAGGGCCGAAAGCGAGGAGTAACGCAGCGTGAACGCCACCAGCAGCCAGACGGCGCAGCAGACGAGCCCGATGGGCCAGGCAATGCCGAAGAACACGCCGAACCCGGTGGCAACCCCCTTGCCGCCCTTGAAGCCGAGCCAGATGGGGAAAAGATGGCCAAGGAAGGCGCAGAAGCCGGAGAGCAGCACGCCATGATGGGCAAAATGCTTCACCAGCAGCACCGTGACCGCGCCCTTCAGCGCGTCCAGCAGCAAGGTGGCCGCCGCCAGCCCCTTATGGCCGGTGCGCAGCACATTGGTGGCGCCGATATTGCCGGAGCCGATGGCGCGGATATCGCCCAACCCGGCCAGGCGGGTGAGCAGCAGCCCATAGGGCACGCTGCCCATCAGATACCCAAAGAGCGCAACGCCGAGATAAAGCCCGATCATGCCCCGAAAACCCTCCGCCCGGCCTTCCAGGTGCCGAGCACCACGCCCTCCAGGGCGCGGCCATCAAAGGGGGTGTTCTGCGCCTTGCCGGGCAGCTTGCCAGCCTGAACCTGCCAGGATTTTTCGGGGTGGAACAGGCAGAGGTCAGCCGGGCGGCCCTTGGCTAGCACACCGGCTTCAATACCCAGCCAGGCGGCGGGCTTGGCGGTGAGCAAGGCGAGCGCCTGAGGCAGGGTAAGATCGCCTTCCTGCACCCGCACCAATGTCACGCCCAGCAAGGTGGCAAGGCCCGCGCCGCCTGGCGCGGCCTCGGCGAAGGGCTGGCGTTTATCGTCCGGGTCGCAGGGGTGGTGGTCGGAGGCGATGGCGTCGATCGTGCCATCCTTCAGCGCCGCCACCACAGCCTGGCGGTCCGCCTCACTGCGCAGCGGCGGGGAGAGCTTGGCATAGGTGCGGTAATCGCCGATGGCGGTTTCGTTCAGGTCGAAATAGGGCGGCGCGGTGTCGCAAGTGATCTTCAGCCCTTTTTCCTTGGCGCGGCGGATGAGATCCAGCGCCTCGCCGGTCGTCACATGCGCAAAATGCAGCGCACCGCCGGTGAGTTCCGCCAGGCGGATGTCGCGCGCCACGCAAATGGCCTCGGCGGCGGCATAGACATAGGGCAGGCCCATCCAGGTCGCGCGCGCACCCGCCGTTGCGGCGGCGCCCCGGGCGAGATCGACATCCTCAGGATGCTGCACAATGCGCGCCCCGAAGCCGGAGGCATAAAACAGGGCCAGACGCATGGTGCGCGACGAGGCGATGGCCTTGCTGCCATCGGTAAAGGCCACCGCGCCCGCGGCTTTCAGCAACCCATATTCGGCCAGTTCCTTGCCCTCCAGCCCGCGCGTGGCGGCGGCATAGGGCAGGAGGGTCAGGCTGCCGGTTTCCTCGCCCCGCGCACGGAGGAATTGCACCAAAGCCGGGTCATCAATCACCGGGTTGGTTTCAGGCAGCACCGCGAGGCTGGTGATTCCGCCCGCCGCCGCGGCTGCGGCTGCGGAGGCAATGGTTTCGCGGTATTCATAGCCCGGCTCGCCAATGGCGGCGCGCATATCCACAAGGCCTGGGCACAGCACCGCCCCTTCGGCCTCGATGATTTCTGCTCCCTCCGGCACGCCCAGGGAGGCACCGAAATCCGCGATCTTGCCGTCCTGAACCAGCAGCTCGCCTTCATGCAGCGCCTGCGCAGATTGGTCCAGATATTTGATTTTACGGAATAAAATACTCAAGAGTTGCTCCGTGCGCAGGTATCCAGCACCGCCATGCGGACGGCAACCCCCATCTCCACCTGCTCCCTGATGAGGGAGCGTGCGGCATCATCAGCCACCTCGCTGTCGATCTCCACGCCCCGGTTCATCGGGCCGGGATGCATCACCATCGCGTCTGGCTTGGCATAGGCCAGCTTCTTTCGGTCCAGCCCGTAAAAGGTGAAATATTCCCGGGCGGAGGGGATAAGTCCGCTCGTCATGCGTTCTTTCTGCAGCCGCAGCATCATCACGATGTCAGCGCCCTTCAGCCCTTCCTCCATGTCGTGGAAGATCTCCACGCCATTCACCCCGATGGCGCCAGGCACCAGGGTCGGCGGGCCGACGAGACGGACGAAATTGCCCATCATGGTGAGGAGCAAAATATCGGAGCGGGCGACGCGGGAATTCAGCACATCGCCGCAGATAGCGACCGTGAGGCCGGAGAGGCGGCCCTTGTTGCGGCGGATGGTCAGCGCGTCCAGCAGTGCCTGGGTGGGGTGCTCATGCGTGCCGTCCCCGGCATTGATGACCGAGGCCCCGACCTTCTGCGCCAGCAGGGCAGGGGCGCCGGAGCTTTTATGGCGCACCACCAGCAGGTCGCAATTCATCGCGTTCAGCGTGGCGGCGGTGTCGAGCAGCGTCTCGCCCTTGGTGACGGAGGAGGTGGCGACGGACATGTTCACCACATCCGCGCCCAGGCGCCGGCCGGCCAGCTCAAAGCTGGTGCGGGTACGGGTGCTGTCCTCGAAAAAGAGGTTGATGAGGGTGCGGCCGCGCAGCGAATCGCGTTGGGTTTTGCCGGAGCGGTTTAAGAGCGCGTAGCTCTCCGCCAGATCCAGCAGGTTGGTGACAGAGGCGGGGTTCAGCCCCTCGATTCCGAGTAGATGTTTCAGCGACGCCATGGCGAACCGCCTTAGACCACAATCCAACGCGCCGGGGAATGCACCAGTTGATTTTTTACCAGGGAGGCTGACAAGATGCATTCCGTAACGATCTGGAGCAAAAATGAAAAAGCTTCTATTTGTCAGTTTGTTGGCTGGGCTTGGCGGCTGCGCCTCACTGCAAGCGCCGCCGGGGCCGCCGCCGCCGGCAAGCCCGGTCTTCTTTCAGCCGTTTTCAGCGGCATTCGACCAACCGGCGCTGGTCACCATCGCCAGCGTGGCGAAGGCTGCCAACGCACAGCCCGATGAGCCGGTAACGGTGATCGGCGCCGCCGACAGCGTAGGCGGCGCGCTGGCGAATAAATATCTCTCCGAGACGCGCGCCCAGGTGGTGGCCGACCAATTGGTGGCCGACGGCGTGGCGCAGGACAGGCTGCGGATTCATGCGCGGGGCACCATTCAGTCTGCGCAAGTCGCGCCAGGGGCGCCAGCCCAGGCGGCGCGCCGGGTGTTGATCATCATCGGCGAGGAGTAAGCCGCGCGGTTGTTGAGAGTCTGCTCCCTAGAAAACTGTAGGGAGCAGACACATGGCGTATCGCGTTGCGGGGCAAGATGCGCACAATAACAGTCCAGCATTGAGCCCGAGACAGTGCAGAGTTGCGAATTCGCGGGGCAGGGCGGGTCGGTGCGGCTCGCCGTGCTGTTTGGGGACAAGCAGGATCTGCTCATTATCCATAAAATGGGCAAAGACTGCGTTTATTGCACGTTGTGGGGCGTGCCCCCCGCCTTGGGGCACGATTCATGGTCTGCTCCCAATTTAGGACCAGCCAACATTTGGCGGGGGGGAGAACAGATGTCAGCGCTCATTCATTCACTACGGGAGGCGGTGTTGTCGCTCTCCGTTTGCTGCCGCGCTCATTGAAGCGCTGCAATATGACGTAAAAGGACGGCACGAAGACCACCGCGATGCAGGTGGAGGCGATCATGCCGCTGGCCACCGCGATGCCGATCGACTTGCGGGAATTGGCGCCCGCGCCCGAAGCGAAGACCAAAGGCATGACACCGAGAATGAAGGCGAAAGAGGTCATGAGGATGGGCCGGAAGCGGGTCTGGGCAGCCTGGACCGCCGCTTCCAGGATGGTTTTGCCGTGCAGCTGGCGCTCCTCGCGGGCGACTTCGACCACGAGGATGGCGTTTTTGGCGGCAAGGGCGATCAGGAGAACCAAGCCGATCTGGGTGTAGATATTATTGGCAAGGCCGAGTGCCGTGAGCACCGCGACGGTGCCGAGCAGGGCGAGTGGCACGGCCAGCAGGACGGCGATCGGCGTGATCCAGCTCTCATATTGGCCGGCGAGCACGAGGTAGACCAAGAGCAGTGACAGCCCGAAAATGAGCGTGCTGGCATTGCCCGCGAGTTTCTCCTGGTAGGCGGTGGCGGTCCATTCAAAACCGAAACCGGAGGGGAGAACATGCGTGGTGAGATCGTCCATCACGGTCAGGGCCTGGCCCGAGCTGTAGCCCGGCGCCGAGGTGCCGTTGACGAAGGCGCTGGGATAGGTGTTGTACAGCGTGATAATCGGCGGCCCGCGGCTCGGTTGAATGTCCGCCAGCGTGCCGAGCGGCACCATGAGGCCGGTATCGTTGCGGATATTATAATTGCGCACTTGCGCTGGCGTCATGCGGGCACTGGGATCGGCTTGCACATAGACCGGAAAAACCTGGCCGTATTTCGTGAATAGATTGACGTAGGAGGAGCCGAGATAGGTTTGCAGCGTATCATAGGCATCGCTGATGGGGACACCGAGTGCGCGGGCCTTGGTGCGGTTCACCACCGCCAGGACTTGCGGCGCCTGCGAACGGTAGGTGCTGAAGAGGTTTTTCAGTTCGCTCTGGCTATTCCCGTTCCTGTCGACGAGGTCGGTGACTTGCTGCAGTTTGGCATAGTCGAAGCTGCCATCCTGCAATTCGACCACGCCCTGAAACCCGCCGGACTGGCCGAGGCCCTGAATGGGCGGAGGGGGAACGACCAGCACCTTGGCGGCTGGCATGTTGGCGGCGATTTTGTTGAGGGCGTTGTAGACGGGGAGAAGACCTTCGGCCTTGCCGCGAACGTCCCAGGGTTTCAGCATGACGTAGATCACGCCGGCATTGAACAGCGTGGCATTATTGTCGAGCAGGGATACGCCGCTGATGGTGATCTGGTTTTCAACGCTGGGTAGTTTGGCGATCTCCTCGCCGAGCTGGGCGAGCACGGCATTGGTGCGGCCAATGGATGCGGAATCCGGCAATTGCACGCTGACGATCATGTAGCCCTGGTCTTCGATCGGGATGAAGGCGGAGGGAATGCGGCCGAGGCCGAAGACCGCCAGCGCGATGAGCGCCAGGCCGATCAGGGCCATCAGCCCGCTGCGGCGAACCATCCAGCCGATAAGGCGGACATAGGCGGCTTCGAGCGGGTAGTAGACCCGGTCGAAGCCACGGAACAGCAGGTTCTTTTTGGCCTTGGGGTCGGGCGGCCTGAGAAAGACCGCGCATTGGGTGGGGCTGAGGGTAAGCGCGCCGATGGCGCTGATAAGTGCCGTGGAGGCGATGACCAGGGCGAATTGCGCATACATCTGGCCGGTGATGCCGGGCATGAAGCCGGCGGGGATGAAGACGGACATCAACACCAAAGTGATGCCGATGATCGGGCTGGTGAGTTCACGCATCGCATCGATGGCGCCTTTTTTGGCGTTGGCACCTTCAACTTCCATTTTATGCGTGACACCTTCAACAACCACGATGGCGTCGTCGACAACAATGCCGATGGCGAGGACCAGGCCGAGCAGCGTGAGGATGTTGATGGAGAAGTGGAGCACGGCCATGGCCGCGAAGGCGCCGATGATGGTGACGGGCACCGTGGTGGCGGGCACCAGCGTGGCCCGCAAACTTTGCAAAAAGATCAAGATGACGGCGAGCACGAGCAGCCCGGCTTCGAACAGGGTTTTGTAGACCTCATGCACCGAGGCGGAGACGAAGATCGTGGTGTCAAAGGGAATGTCGTAATGCATGTCCGCCGGGAACTGCTTCGCCATTTGCGCGACAGCGCGGCGGACTTCATTCGCGACGGTCAGCGCATTGGCGCCGGGCAACTGATATATGCCGATGGCGGCACTGGGCTGCCCGTTGAAGCTGGACAGCATGTTGTAATTGACCGAGCCGAGTTCGACATGCCCGACATCGCGGATGCGGACGATCCTGCTGGCGGTGGGCCCGCCGGCAGGGTTGGCCGCACCGGCGGCCTTGACGATGATGTCGGAGAATTCATCAACATTGGAGAGCAGGCCGGGGACGTTCACGGTGAGCTGGAAGGCCTGCGGGCCGGCAACCGGCGGGCCGCCGATCTGCCCGGCGGGGACGGCGACATTCTGTTCGCGCAGCGCGTTGATGACATCCGACGGCGTCAGCCCAAACCCCTGCATTTTTTCGGGGTCAAGCCAGATGCGCATGGCGTATTCGCCGGAGCCGAAAACGCTCACATTGCCCACGCCCGGCAACCGCGCCAGCGCGTTCTGCATGTTGATGATGGCATAGTTGTTAAGAAACAGGCCGTCATAGGTTTTGTGGGGCGAGGTGAGGGTGATGAATTGCAGGATCGCCGTGGATTTCTGCTGCACGACCACGCCTTGGCGCTGCACGGCGCTGGGTAATTGGGCGAGGGCCGCGGAGACCCGGTTCTGCACCAGGACCTGCGCAAAATTCAGGTCGGTGCCAACCTTGAAGGTGACAATCAGCGTGTAATTGCCCGCGCTGGTGCTGGTGGATTGCATGTAGAGCATGTTCTCGACGCCGTTGACCTGCTGCTCGATGGGCAGGGCAACCGTATTGACCAGGGTTTTGGCATCCGCACCCGGGTCACTGGTGGTGACTTCGATGGTGGGGGGGACGATTTGCGGATATTCTGAAATCGGCAAGGTGTTGATGGCGACCAGCCCCAGCAGGATGAACAGGGCGGCGATGACATTGGCAAGAACGGGCCGCTCGATGAAAAATTTTGAGATCATGGCAGGGGCCTAGCCGGGATCATGGGCTGCGGGGGCGGAGATATCCTGTTCGGTCGGCGCCACGGTGCTGCCGGGTGCGGCGTTTTGGATGCCATCGACGATGA
This sequence comes from Acidocella sp., assembly GCA_035499915.1. Taxonomy (GTDB): domain Bacteria; phylum Pseudomonadota; class Alphaproteobacteria; order Acetobacterales; family Acetobacteraceae; genus Acidocella. Next base: position 20,056 of record DATJXU010000252.1, on the reverse strand, counting down.
CTTGGTCGGTCGCATCCAGGCCGGTGATGGCGGTCATGCCGTTTTCTGTGGCCCCCGTCTGCACGCGCTTCTGTGCCACGATGTTACCGGCGCCGACGACATAGACATAAGGACCAGCCTGGTCACTGAGCACGGCGGCATCGGGCAAGGCAAGTTCCTGGACCGGCTTGCCCAGCGGAATTTGCGCGCGCACGAACAAGCCGGGCAGCAGGATGCCGCTGTCATTGTTCAGCACGGCGCGGGCCTCGATCGTGCCGGTCGAGGGATCGATGCTGGTGGCGACGTAGTCGATTTTACCCGGGTGTGGGTAATTGGTTTCGGATTGCAGGCCAACGAAGATCGGTGCGCCGTTGGCCTCGTCCGGCTTGCGGCCCTGCGCGATGAGGGCGGCGCGGAGTTTCAGCAGGTCGAGCTCGTTGACGTTGAAATAGACATAGATCGGGTTGAGCTGGTCGATGGTGGCGAGGACCGTGGCGCTGCTATTGCCGACAAGATTGCCGATATCGACGAGGTGGCGGCTGACCCTGCCGTCGAAGGGGGCGGAGATGCTGGTATAGCCGTAATTGATGCGGGCGATGTCGGCATTGGCCGTATTCTCGACCACCGCGGCCTCGTCGGAATCCCGTGTTGCGAGCCATTGTTCCACATTCGCCTGCGAAGTGGCGTTTTGCTGGATCATCTGGAGCTGGCGGTCATATTGCGACTGCGCGTAAAGCACCTGCGCCTTGGCCTGGGCGATGGCGGCCACCGCCTGTTTGAGCTTGGCCGCGTAAGGCGCGGGTTCGATCACGAACAGAAGCTGGCCTTTTTTGACGATGCTGCCGTCGGTGTAATCGATGCTGTCGAGATAGCCGGAGACGCGGGCGACAAGCTGGACCGAATTCACCGCTACCGTGCTGCCGGTGACGTTAAGATAGGTTATCATTGGCGTCAGCACCGGCTTGCTGGTGGTGACGGGCGGCGGCGGCGGCGCATGGTAGCGGTTGCTGGGTTTGCAGCCGGCGATCATTATGGCGAGCAACAACCCGCCCAGCAGCGCAAGGCGGCGTTTCGGGGGGATGCTATGTCTCATGCAGGTCACCAATTCGGCACATAGGTTTGTTTGAGCTGTTGAGCTCTGGTCGTGGGCGCCGCGTGATTGGCCGGGACGAGGAGACCGCCCCAGTTGGTCCGGGCGGCCATATCGGTCTTGATGCTGTCGGGGACGACATCATGGCCCTCGGCGATCTGCCAGCCGCCGCCGAGCCCAGTATAGAGGGCCACCAGTGCTTGCGGGACATTCCCCTGGGCGATCGCCAGTGAATTCTGGACCTGCAGCTGCGCCTGCTCGACGGTTAGGACTGTGGTGTAATCGGTCGCGCCGTCAACGTAACGGATCATGGCGAGATTGGTTGCCTGCACCGCCGACTGAACCGCGGCAGTAAGCGCCAGCACGGTTTTTTGCGCCTGCACGTAATTGGTGATGGCGTCCTGCACCTCCTGCTGAGCCTGCAGGACGATGTTCTGATAGTTCAGGATCGATTGTTCAAACACCGCGTCCTGCGCGCGTACCTGGTTGGTGAGCTGGCCGTAATTGAACAGCGGAATTTCGACCGAGGGGCCGAGCGTGACGGTCCGGCTGGACCAGTTGAAGAGATCGCCCAGCGAAGCGCGGTTGGATGAGCTGGATTCCCAGCCGAACGTGCCGGAAAGCGAGAGCGCCGGGTAAAGCTGCGCCTTGGCGACGCCGAGCAGTGCCGATTGGCTGGCCGCGGCAAGTTCGGCCTGTTTCACATCCGGCCGTTGCCGGAGCAGGTCTTTCGGGATGCCGACGGCGACACCGGAAGGCGCCTGCGGGATGGCGGTGCTACCGGCCAGCAAAGGGGCCACCTTGTCGGGGGTGATGCCCAGCAGGACCGCGAGGGCGTCTTCCTGAACACCGAGCTGGGCCTGCAGCGTTGGCAATGTCGCCTCTGTGATGCCCAGTTGCGTTTGCGCCTGTTGCACATCCAGCAGGCTGGTCTGTCCCGCGTGAAACTGCGCGTTGGCGATGCGCAGGCTTTCCGCCTGCACCACGATATTGGTCTGGGCGACCTGAATTTGCGCCTGCAGCGTGCGGATGTTGATGTAGGTTGTGGCGATGTCCGAGGTGAGGGTGACCAAAGCGGCGTCATAGGCATCGATCGAGCCCAGGAAATTGGCGTCGTTCGCCTGAATGGCACGGCGGAATTTGCCCCAGAAATCCAGCTCCCAGTTCGCCGTGAAGCCAAGCTGGGCGACATTCAGATATGTGCCGGTGCCATCGATATTGGCGGGCGCGGCCTCGCTCTGGCGTTCATAGGTATAGTTGCCGTAGGCGCCTTGCTGCTGCGGGTAAAGCTGCCCGACAGCGGCGGCAAGCTGGGCGCGGGCCTGCAGAACCCGCGTGCCGGCGATCTGGAGAGACAGATTATTTTCGTACCCTGCCTGGATGATGTTATCGAGCGTCGGGTCATGGAAATTCCGCCACCAGATGGCATCGTTGACCAGCCCGGCCTGAAGAGTCCCGGTGTTTTGATAGTGACCTGCGACATCAGTCTTGGGTGTCGTGAAGTTAGGGCCAACCATGCAGCCGGCCAGCGCCAGGGCGGGAAGCGCGGCAAGGATGATACGGCCCGGCCGGGGCATCAAAGCGTCAGCGTATGATCGGAAGCGGCGGATCGTGAAGTGAAACCCGGCATTGCGCGCTGTTGCGTCTCTCCGCATGCAAGCCGCAAAGATACGCAACCGGCAATCGCCGGGCAGAATTCATCGCACAACCGTGAACCAGCGAAACACCAGAATGCGTGACCGCCAGGCTGATACATTGCCAACATTACCTTCACGATTGATTCGGACAAATCGAAACGGAGTTTAATCTGGATACGCAATTCAGCACGCTTTTGAAACCAATTTTTTTTAATGTCAATTCGCCGAAGGGTTTGGCGACTACACGAAAACGGAAATGCCGGCACAAGTTATCCCAGCGTGCTCTCCAAGAGGGTGGGTGTGCACGAAATGGACCCAGACTTCTCAACCCGCACGACGATCGCAGAATCTATATTATGGAAAGTAAGGCGTGACACGGCTTACGTGGCGGCCAGGCGCCGCCATGCCCATGCGCTGGATCGGCCGCCGCACGGCCGCGTAACAACGCAACCCATTCGAAACCGCGGTCTGGAGACATCCGGCCGCGGTTTTGTTTTCAGACGACGATCTCCATGCCGTCATAGCCAGGCTCAATGCCAGGCGGCAGCGTGTTCACCAGCATGCGGTAATCCATGTCCGGCCCCATATGGGTCAGAATGGTTCGTTGCGGCCGCAGTGTTTTTACCCAGCCCAGCACCGTGGGCAGGCCCGCATGGGTGGGATGGTCCCTGGCCGGGGTGAAGCAATCCACGATGAAAATTCTAACGCCGTGCAGCGCCGCCAGCGCCGCATCGTCGAAGCGCACAACATCCGTGCAATAGGCCAGATCGCCGATGCGCAGGCCAAGCGAGCGGGAATGGCCATGGTCCTGGTCGAGCGGCAGGATGGTTGTTCCGAAAATGTCGAAGACCTCGCCAGGGAAGATGTCTTTCGTCTCCAGCGCGGGCCGCCCGAAGAACCCGCCATTCCAGGGCTTGAAGGCATAGTCGAAGCGCCGTTTCAGCTCCTCCCAGACTTCGGCGGTGGCGTAGGTTTGCATCGGCCGGCCGAGAATGCGGTTGAGGATGCGGATTTCATCCAGCCCGGCCACATGGTCGGCATGGGCATGGGTGTAGAGCACCGCGTCAATTCTGCCGATCCCGCAAGCGGTGAGCTGGCAGCGCAGGTCCGGCGCGGTATCAACCAGGATGTTTCCGCCATCCGCATGGATGACGATGCTGGCGCGGCTGCGGCGGTTGCGTGGCTCGGCGGGGTCGAGCTGGCCCCAATCGCCATGCCCGTCATCGCCACCAATCTGGGGAGACCCGGCTGAGCCGCCGGTGCCCAGCAGGGTAACCTTCATCGCGCCGCTTTCTTGAACAAATTGCGGAAATTACGTGTGGTCAGGGCCGCCATGTCGGCCTCGCTCAGGCCGCGCAGTGCGGCCAGATGCTTCGCGGTGTAGGCGGTGTAGGCAGGCTCGTTGCGCTTGCCGCGATAAGGCACGGGCGCGAGATAAGGGCTGTCGGTTTCCACCAGCAGCCTATCCTCGGGCACAATGGCGGCCACCTCGCGCACCGCCTCGCCCTTCGGGAAGGTCAGGATGCCGGAAAAGGAGAGATACCCGCCCATCTCCAGCGCCGCTTCGGCAAGCCGGCGCGAGGACGAGAAGCAATGGAGCAAAAACGCGAAATGCCCCCCTGCCCGCTCATCCTTCAGGATCCGCGCGATATCCTCATCCGCGTCGCGGGCATGGATGCAGAGCGGCAGGCCGGAGATTTGCGCGGCGCGGATATTGGCGCGGAAATTCTGCTCCTGAATCTCCTTCGGCGCCTTGTCATAGAAATAATCCAGACCCGACTCACCGATGCCGATGACCTTCGGGTGCCTGGCCAGTTCCGCCAGCGCCTCCGGCGTGACCACGGGCAGCACATCCGCCGCATGGTTGGGGTGAACGCCCACACAGGCCCAGACCGTCTCGAATCGCTCGGCGATGGCGATGGCCTGCTGGCTCTGCGCGTAGGTGACGCCGATGGTCACCATCTCCCCGACCCCCGCCGCCATGGCGCGCCGGACGATCTCCTCCTGCTCGCCGGGGGCGGAAAAATAATCGAGATGGCAATGTGAATCGACGAGCATCACGCCGCCTCGGTCACGCGCGGGAACAGCCCGGACGGGGCCGGCAGGGCGGTGCCCTCAACCAGAGGCGCCTCCAGCACCGCCAGCGCGCGGTCCTCGCCCAGCGCCAGATAATCCAAGAGCTTGCCCATCGTCTCCGGCATGAAAGGCTGCAACACCACCCCCAGCACCCGCAGCACCACGCAGAGCGTATAGAGCACGGTGTTCATGCGGTCCGTGTCGGTTTTGCGAAGTGACCAAGGCGCCTGGGCATCGATATAACCGTCGGCGGCGCGGATGACGCGCCAGGCCTCGTCCAGCGCCTCATGGAAGGCGAGTTTTTCCAGAGCGGCGCGCATCTTCCCGGGCAGCGCATTGGCCAGGGCGACCAGCGCCTCATCCGCCTCCTGCAATTGTCCCTTGGGTGGCACGGCGGCGCCGGCATTCTTGCCGATGAAGGAGAGCGTGCGCTGCGCCAGGTTGCCGATGCCGTTGGCGAGGTCGGAATTGATCCGCCCGATCAGAGAGCGGCGGGAGAAATCGCCGTCATTGCCGAAGGGCACCTCGCGGAGCAGGAAATAGCGCACCTGGTCCAGCCCGAATTCCTGCACCAGCGGCCGGACATCGATGAAATTGCCGAGCGACTTGCTCATCTTCTCGCCCTCGACCGTCCACCAGCCATGGGAGAAGACTTTTTTCGGCAGTTCAAGCCCGGCGCCCATCAGGAAGGCCGGCCAATAGACGGCGTGGAAGCGGATGATCTCCTTGCCAACCAGATGCAGGCTGGCGGGCCAATAGCCCCAGCGCGCGGCAGTTTCATCCGGGTATCCGGCGGCGGTGAGATAATTCACCAGCGCGTCCAGCCAGACATACATCACATGTTTTTCGTCCCCGGGCACCGGAATGCCCCAGGAGAAGCTGGTGCGGGAGATTGAGAGATCGTTCAGCCCGCCGCGCACGAAGGAGAGGATTTCGTTGCGCTTGGCGGCGGGTGCGATCAGGCCTGGGTTTTGCTCATAATATTCGAGCAGCCGGTCCTGAAAGGCGCTGAGCTTGAAGAAATAGCTGGGCTCCACCACCCATTCCACGGCGGCCCCCGAGGCTACAGCGTAGCGCGTGCCATCTTGCTTCAGCGCCGTCTCGCTCTCGTCATAAAAGGCTTCGTCGCGCACCGCGTACCAGCCCTCATAGGCGCCGAGATAAATGAAGCCGTTCTCCTGCAGCTTGCTCCAGATCGCCTGGCAGGCTTGCTTATGGTGGGGCGCGGTGGTGCGGATGAACTCATCGTTGGAGATGTTCATCACCCGCGCCATGTCCTCGAAATCGGCGGAGACGCGGTCGGCGAAATCCTGCGGGTCGATCCCGGCGGTGCGGGCGGCGGCCTCCACCTTCTGGCCATGCTCGTCGGTGCCGGTGAGGAAGAACACGTCTTCACCCTCCAGCCGGTGCCAGCGGGCGAGCACGTCGGCCGCCGTGGAGGTGTAGGCATGGCCGAGATGGGGCGCGCCGTTCACGTAATAGATCGGCGTGGTGATATAAAATTTCTTCTTGCTCATGACCTGTGCAACTGTTCCAGCGCCACGATCACCGCAGCGCGCTTATCCAGGTTCAGTCCTAACACCTCACGCTCCAGTTTTCCAAAATCCTGCCAGAGTGTGACGTTATGACTGAGATGCATGGCCCCGGCGCGGGCGGCGGCGCGGGTACGGGCGGCAAGGCGGGTACGCAGGAGCGCGAAAAACAGTTCGAACTTGTCCGCCCCCTCCACCGCGCGGGCGACGCTATCGGCAATCGCCTGGGCGCGGGCGGGTTTCACCGGGCCATCCAGCGCCTCGTCCACCAGCGCGGCCAGGGCTATGCCGTCGCCCTCGGCAAGGTTGAGGGCGTTGCCGATGCTGCCCTCGGAGAGCTCGATCAGCCGGGTGCGGGCCTGGGCGCCCAGCTCCGGGGCGTAATCCGCCAGCAGGCTGTGCATGGCCTCATCAGCCAGCGGCGCCATGGGCAGCACCCGGCAGCGGCTGCGGATGGTGGGCAGAAGCCGCCCGGGGGCAGCGCTGACCAGCAGCAGGATCGCCCTTGGCGGCGGCTCCTCCAGCAGCTTCAGCAGCGCATTGGCGGCGTTGGGGTTCATGTCCTCCGCGCCATCCACCACCACCACGCGCCAGCCGCCCTCGGCCGGGGTGAGGCGCATGAAGGCGCTGGCCTGCTGGATGGTGGCGATGACGATCTCGCCCTGCAGCTTCTCGGTCTTGGCGTTGATCCGCCGCTCGACGGTGAAGAAATCAGGGTGCGTGCCGGCGGCCACGCGGCGGAACACGCCTGAGCTTTCTGGAACAGATAGGTCGGGCGTCTGCCCGCCCGCCAGCAGCCAGCGCCCGAACCGGTAGGCCAGCGTGGCCTTGCCGATGCCGGGCGGCCCCGCCAGTAGCCAGCCATGATGCAGCCGCCCGGAGATGGCGGCATGGTGGAACGAATTCACCGCCCCCTCATGCCCCCGGAAGAGCGGGTTGGACCGCGGATCAGGTGCCATCAGCGCCCTGCCCGCTCGCGCACCAGCTGGCGTAGATTTGCGGCCACAGCCTCCGGCGCCGGGCTGGCATCTACCCGCGTGAAACGTTCCGGCTCGGCCACCGCCATGGCGCTGAAGCCGCCCTGCACGCGCGCAAAGAAATCGGCGCCCATCTCCTCGTAACGGTCCGAGCCGCTGGCGCGGGCAGCGAGGCGGCGCTGGGCCTCGGCCTCGGGGACTTCCAGCAGGAAGGTGATGTCCGGCACCAGCCCAACCAGCCGGATCAGCGCCCGTATTGCCTCGATCGCCACGCCCTGGCCGTAGGCTTGATAGGCCATGGTCGAATCGTAATAGCGGTCGCAGATCACAAGCGCGCCGCGCTGAAGCGCCGGGCGGATGAGCCGCGCCACATGATCCGCCCGCGCGGCAAAATGCAGCATGGTCTGGGCCAGCGGGTCGAGCGGGATGTCCTGGTTCAGTAGCAAGGCGCGGATGGCCTCCGCCCCCTTGGTGCCGCCCGGCTCGCGGGTCACCAGCACCTCTTGCCCCTCCGCGCGCAGCAGCGCGGCCAGCCCAGCGGCGGCGGTGGATTTGCCAGCCCCCTCCCCGCCTTCCAGCGTGATGAACAGCCCGCGCGTCTCCTGCATTGCGCGGTTCCTTATCTGACGATGATTTCCGGCCCGGCAATGCCAAGCTGCAGCACCTGCTGCAGCGCCGCATCCGCCGCCTCCACGGAATGGTATGGCCCGGCATTTACGGCCCAGAGCGTACGGTCCCCGCCGGAGACCGGCACAAGCTGGGCGGGCAGGCCATAGAGCCTGGCCATGGTGCGGGCAGCATCAGATTCGCTGCCGAAACCCGAGATCTGCACCCAGAGCGGCCCAGGCGAAGGCGTTGTCGCCGTCACCTGACCGGTAAGCTGCGGGCCACTGGCTTGCGGGCCGGAATTGCCCGTGGCGACAAGCTGCTGCACCGCGCCCGTGGCCCCGCCGCTGCCGGGTGGAGCCAGGGATTGCGCGGTGATGCCCGCTACCGGGGCGGCGCTCAGCTTCGGCCCCGCGCCAAGCGCGCCTTGCAGGGCGGAACTGGCCTGGCCGTCCAGCTTCACCTCAACCTCCACCACCCCGCCGGATGGGAAGTTCAGCAGCTGGGCAACGCGCGGCGTCACGGCGATGAGGCGGCCTGGGATATTCGGCCCGCGCTCATTCACCCGCACCTGCACGGAATAGCCGTTCACCAGATTGGTGATGGTCACGATGCTGGGCAGCGGCAGCACGGGGCTGGCGGCCATCAGCCCGTTGGGGTCGTAAAGCTCGTTATCGGCGGTGTAGGCGGCGTCGCCATGCTGGATGATCACACCAAGCCCGGTCACGTCATAGCTGCCGAACTCGCGCGGATAGCGCCACTCCCCGCCCACCTGATAAGGGTTGCCGACGGTATAGGTCACCGGCCCGGGGGCGGGCGGCGGCGGGGCTTTCTGCACGCAGCCGGCCAGCACCGCGCAGAGCCCCAGGGTCATCCGGTTGATCATGACAGTATCATCCGCCCCAGCGCGCCAACGGCGAGGGCATAGAAATCCGACGGGTTATAGCGCCGGATGGCGGTGAAATTCTGATAAACTAGGAAGGCCTGCCCACCCGGGCCATCGGGCAGCAAAAGCGCCGCCGGCATGCTGGAGGGCAGAGATGCCGCCCCCGGCAGGCGCTGTACGCCAAGCTGCTCCCAATAGCCGATGGTCTGTGTGTTTTCGCGGCCTGTTTGCGCCACATTGATAGTGCTGGGGGCCAGCACCGGCTCGGAGGAGGGTTCATCCGCCTGCCAGCCCGCCTTGGCGAGGAAATGGGCCATGGAGGCCAGGGCATCCGCGTCGGAGTTCCAGATATCCGGCGCGCCATTGCCCGCGAAGCTCACCGCCGTGGTGAGGTAGGTGCTGGGCATGAATTGCGGCTGGCCCATGGCGCCGGCATAGGAGCCGAGCAAATTGGCAACCGGTGCATCCCCCGCCGCGACGATCTGCATGGCCTTGATGACCTCGCCGCCGAAATAGCGGCTCTGCCGGTCCCAGGCGAGGGTCGTCAGCGCGTCGATGACGTTGAAATTGCCCTGGTTGGCGCCGAAATTCGTCTCCAGCCCCCAGATGCCCAGCATCACATCGGTGGACACGCCGTAGCGGCTGGTGATGGCCGCAAAGAGGTTTTGCGTGGCCTGGTATTTCTGCTGGCCGGTGGCGATGCGCGTCTGGCTCAGCACCCGGCTGGAATATTGCGCCCAGGTGAGGGTGAATTCCGCCTGGTGATGGTCCAGCTTCAGCACCTGCTGGTTGGGCACCAGCGTGCCCGTGGTGGCCTGCACCACGGAATCGGGAATCCCAGCCGCCCTGGCCTGCGCCTGCAATTGCGCCAGAAATGCCGGGAAGCTCGGCGCTGCCCAGCCTGCCCGCGGCAATGCCAGGGCGCCGCCTAATCCGGCCAACATGATGCGTCTCAACATGGGGCAACCTTGCCACGCCCTGCCGCGCCGCCGCAACGGGGCGCGGGGGACCTCATGCAACTTGTCATCTTCGCGCCCGCGCGCATGCCATGGCGCGGGCGGGCAAGCTCGGTTATGCTGGAAGCATGGGATTCTGGCGCACAAAGACACTGGCGGACATGAGCCGGGCGGAGTGGGAGTCGCTCTGCGATGGGTGCGGGCGCTGCTGCCTGCACAAGCTGCGCGACGATGAGACAGGTGAAATCGAGTTCACAAATGTCGCCTGCCGCCTGCTGAACACTGAGGACGCCCGCTGCCGGGACTACGCCAACCGCAAATCCCGCGTGCCCGATTGCGTGAAGCTGACCCCGAAAAAGCTCGAAAGGGTTGATTGGCTGCCGCCGAGCTGCGCCTACAGGCTGGTGCATGAGGGCAAGGACCTGCCGCCCTGGCACCCGTTGCGCAGCGGCCGGGCGGAAAGCGTGATCGAGGCCGGGGCCTCGGTGGCGGGGCGCTGCATAGATGAACGCAAGGCCGGGCCGCTGGAGCATCACGTCATGGACTGGCCGGGCGAGATGCCAAGGCGGCGGCGCACGTGAGCGGCGAGGCGATGACCACCGAAATGGTACCGGTGCAAGGTGCGCTCATCGCCGTGGCCTTCAAGCGTTCATCGCGGGCAAGGCGGGTTTCGTTACGAATAGACCCGGCCCAGGGCGTGGTGATCACCCTGCCACTGCGCTCCTCGCGGCGCGCCGGGCTCGCCTTGCTGCACGCGCATGAGGACTGGGTGAGCGAAAGGCTGGAGGCCCTGCCCCAGAAACTGGCGCTGGAGCCCGGCGCCACGGTGCCGGTGCATGGGCGGCCGCACGAGATTCAGCATATCCCCGGCGGGCGCGGTGGCGCCTGGATCGAGGAGGGAAGGATTCTCGTCACCGGCCAGCCGGAATTCCTCGCCCGGCGGGTGTCGGACTGCCTGAAACGTCTGGCACGCCAGCACCTCACCGCCATGGCTGTGGAAACCGCGCAACGCGCCGACCTGCGGCCCAAGACGGTGCGCATCAAGGATACACGCTCGCGCTGGGGAAGCTGCGCGCCGGATGGCACGCTGGCCTTCTGCTGGCGGCTGATCTGCGCGCCGGCGTTCGTGCAGGATTATGTCGTGGCGCATGAGGTCGCGCATCTGCGGCATATGAATCACGGGCCGCAATTCTGGCACCTCACGGAGCAACTCACCCCGCACCGGCCCGCCGCCACCGCATGGCTGGCCAGCGACGGTGTGCGCCTGTTGCGGATCGGCTAATCCATGCCAATCATATCACGCACATAGTCGGCCAACCCAAAGTGAGAGGTGTTCGATGAAAGCCGTAGCCTTTACCCATTCGCGCCCTGTCACCGCGTTCGACGCCCTTGAGGATATCGAACTGCCCGTGCCGGTTCCCCGGCATCACGACCTGCTGGTCGAGATCAAGGCGGTGTCGGTCAATCCTGTCGACACCAAAATCCGCCAGGCCAACGAGCCGCTGGGCGAACCGCGCGTGCTGGGCTTCGATGCCGCGGGCATCGTGCGCGCCATCGGCCCCGAGGTGCAGAATTTTTCGGTGGGCGATGAGGTGTTCTATGCCGGCGTGCCGGACCGGCCGGGCACCAATGCGGAGTTTCATCTGGTGGATGACCGCATCGTCGGACACAAGCCGAGGACGCTGAGCTTCGCCGAGGCCGCCGCCCTGCCGCTGACCGCGCTGACCGCCTGGGAGATGCTGTTCGAGCGCTTCCGCATTCCCCGCGACCAGCCGCATGGCGGCACGCTTCTGATCGTGGGCGGTGCTGGCGGTGTGGGCTCCATGGCCATCCAGCTCGCCTCCCAGCTTACGGACATGACGGTGATCGCCACCGCCTCGCGCCCGGAGACGGCAGATTGGTGCCGCTCGCTTGGCGCGCATCATATCGTCAACCACCAGCATGATCTTGGCGCGCAGATTTTGCAGGCGGGACTCACGCCACCCGATCATATTTTTTGCGTGACGCATGTGAAGCGGCATTTCCACAAGCTGGTGGATCTGCTGGCGCCGGAAGGGAGCGTCGGTATCATCGAATCCAATGCCGGGGAACTGAGTGTCTCGCCGCTAATCCGCAAGAGCGCCACGCTGCACACTGAATATGTGTTCACCCGCGGCACCCTGCATACGGTGACTATGGGCATTCAGCACCGCACGCTGGAGGCGATCGCGCATCTGGTCGATAACGGCACGCTGAAAACGACGATGACCGAGACCTATGGCCCCATCAACGCCGCCAACCTCATCCGCGCCCATGCGGCGCTGGAAACTGGCACCACCATGGGCAAGATCGTGCTGGAGGGGTTCTGATCCATGGCGCGTCCCACCATGGAACTCGGCAAATCCGGCATTTTCCTTCCGCGTTGGACGGCGAATATCCTCACCTCGCTGCGGCGTCTCGATGCGGCGCTGGATATCGCCAGCGCCTGAGGCGCCCCGAACATTGCACGACGCGGGGCGGCGGCGCGCCAGGCCAGATCATACCCAAAGTTGCCGAATGAACCTCCCCGCCTGACAAGACGGCGCCTGCTGGACGCCGGTTTTTCGTTATGGTTTATCAAAAATAGTTGATCCTGCGTCTCTGGTTTTGTCGTCGGCCATGATGCATCCTGAAGTTGCGAAAAGGTCGAGGACCAAGCAAGGAGTATGTGTGACGGCTGATGGTGGTTTTTTTGGACTGGGAGAGGTTCAGCGCCTGAAGGATCTGCGCGCCCTCGATCTGCTTTATACACCCGCAGAGGAGCGCTTCGACCGAATCACCAGGCTGGCGGCCAGGATTTTGCAATCGCCGATGGCGTTGATTAGTTTGGTTGCGGAAGATACCCAATGGATCAAATCCAGCTTTGGCCTCACGGTGGGCTCTGTCGCGCGGGGGCATTCATTCTGCGGCCAGGCCGTCAGGGAACATAATGCCCTGGTTGTGGCAAACGCGGCGGAAGATGAACGTTTTATCAATAATCCGCTGGTCACCGGCAAATCCTTCGTACGTTTCTATGCGGGGCAGCCAATCCATGCCGGCGCCCGCTCGGCGGTGGGTACGCTCTGCGTGATGGACACGCTGCCCAGGCAACTGGGCCATGGCGAGTTGGAAACGCTGCGGGATCTGGCCGTGATCGTGGAGCGCGAACTGAGCCGCCGCGGGCAAAACTCTTTCCAGGACACGCTGATCCACACTCATGATGCGCAGGCCCGGCGCGGCGCGATCGACGAGCAGACCCGCATGTGGAACCGCACCGCCACCATGGATCTGGCGCATCTTGAATGCGCCGCCGCGAGCATGGGCAGGCCGCTCAGCCTGCTGCTGATCGAGATCGATAATCTCGGTATGGTGAATGATAATTTCGGCGGGCTCGCAGGGGATACCGTGCTGCATGAGGTCGCGGCGGAGATCCGCCGTTGCGTGCGTGATATCGATATTTGCGGCCGCTATGGCAGCGGCACCTTCCTGGTCATGCTGCGCGCGGGGGTGCTGGACTCAAAGCTGGTCGCCGAGCGGATTCGCGGAGCGGTGGAAAGGCGGGCGATCCCGGGATTGCCCATGCCAGTTACCGTGAGCATCGGCGTGGCCTGCGCCATGAGCAAGACCCCAACACCGGCGATGTTGATCGGCGCGGCCGACAAGGTATTGCGCCAGGCCATGGAAAATGGGCCGAACCAAGTAGAGAAAGTGCTGCTTTAGGGCCTGATCGCTCGCGGTTGGCGCGCACGAATCATCCTCAACGCGCTCTGGACCGCTAGGCGTTTGGATTGAATCGCCTGTTTCAATCCAAACGCACGAAATTGATCGCTCAAACAAAGCGCTCCAACGCCAGCGCCGCCTCACCCGCCCCGTTCGCCCGCTGAGCGTTCAGGCGGCTTTTTTCAACCGGTCCCGGAAGCTCTTGCGCAGCTTGGCGATTTTCGGGGCGATCACCGCCTGGCAATAGCCAGACCATGGGTTGCGTACGAAATAATCCTCATGCTCCGCCTCCGCCGGCCAGAATTGCGTCAGCGGCGCAATCTCAGTGACAATCTTGCCCCAGACAGGCGTGAATTCCACGATGGCCGCTTCCGCCGCCGCCTGCTGTTCCGGCGTGGCGTAGAAAATCGCCGAGCGGTACTGCGTGCCGATATCATTGCCCTGGCGGTTCAGCGTGGTCGGGTCATGGATGGTGAAGAACACCCGCAGCAGATCCGCGTAGGATATCACGGAGGGATCGTAATCCACCTTCACCACCTCGGCATGGCCGGTGGCGCCGGTGCAGACCTGCTTATAGCTGGGATGCGCCGCATCGCCGCCCGCATAGCCAGATTGCACTTTTAGTACACCGTCCAACTCGTCATAGGCCGCTTCCAGGCACCAGAAGCAGCCACCGGCCAGAATCGCCGTTTCAGTCATTTCACCCCTCCCATTTCACAAAGCATCGCCCAATGTTCAGCACTGACGGGGCCAACCGACAAGCGCGAACATTTCAGCAAGGCCAGCTCCGTAAATCTGGGATCGGCCTTGATCGCCGCAAGGGTCACGGCGGTCTTCAAGGGTTTTATGGCCTTCATGTCCACGCAGACCCAGTCGCCGCTCTCGGCTGTCGGGTCCGGGTAAGCCTCCTTCACCACCTCGACGATACCGACAATCTCCTTGCCGATATTGGAATGGTAGAAGAAGGCGCGGTCGCCCTGTTTCATCTCTTTCAAATGCCGCTTGGCGAGATGGTTGCGCACACCCGTCCAGGGCTCGACGCCGTTTTTAACTTGCTCATCCCAGGAAAACGCGTCCGGTTCGGACTTCACCAGCCAGTAATTCATGGGTTTGCAGTGTAACCAATTTTCACAACGCTTCAAATTTGCCGACCAGTGGCATAAGTACGGATCCATGAAGGAAAGCGCGTTGTCCCCGGCCGGCCCAGCCCGAAGCAGCGGATGGTTCCACTATTTTGCCAATCCTGGGCGGTTTCAGCGTGTTGCACGCCTCACTTTGCCCTGGCTGGCGGGGGTGGCGCTGGTGCTTACCGTCACGGGCATCGTGTGGGGATATTGGTTCGCGCCGGCCGACTGGCAGCAGGGCGATGCGGCGCGCATCATGTATGTGCATGTGCCCGCCGCCTGGGTGGCGATGGCGGGTTATGCCGCTTTGGCGGTCTGCTCCTTCCTCTCTTTGGTCTGGCGGCACCCTTTGGCCGATATCGCGGCGGAGGAGATCGGCCCCGTCGGCGCCGGGTTCACCGCCGTGTGCCTCGTCTCCGGCTCGCTCTGGGGCAAGCCCATGTGGGGCGCCTATTGGGTGTGGGATGCGCGGCTGACCTCCGTGCTGATCCTGCTCTTCCTGTATCTCGGCCATATCGCGCTGATCCGGGCTTTCGATAACAAGGCCCATGCTTATCGCGCCGCCGCCATTCTGGCGCTGGCCGGGGCGGTCAATCTGCCGATCATCGTGTTCTCGGTGCAATGGTGGAACACGCTGCACCAGGGCAACACCATCTCCTTCACCGGCGGGTCGAAGATCTACATCACCATGCTCTACCCGCTGCTCATCGCCTCGCTGGGATTCTATCTCACCTTCATCACGCTGGTGGTGGCGCGCATGTCGGCGGCGATTTCAGAGCGCAAGACCACCGCTTTGCTGCGCGCCGCGGCCGAGTGCACCCCATGAACGAGGCGGCGATCCAGTCCATCAATGTCTGGCCCTTCATCAACGGCGCCTATGGGGTGACGGTACTGTTCCTTATCGGCGCGGCTTGGGCGACACGTGCGCGCTACCACCGCGCCCGCGCCCGCCTGGCCCAGGCCGAGCAGCTTTAACATGCGCACGCCAAAACGCCGGCGGCTTTATCTGGTGCTGGCCTGCCTTGTCTGCCTGGGCGGAGCTGTGGCCCTGTCCCTGGCGGCCTTCTCATCCTCCCTCACCTATTTCCTCTCCCCCCGGCAGGTGGAGGCCAACACGCCGCCGCCAGGGCAGAGCTTCCGGCTCGGCGGCATTGTGCAGGTCGGCACGGTTTCCACCAGCGTGGCCAATGGCACGCCCACCACGCATTTCGCCGTCACGGATGGGCAGGCGGCGGTGAAGGTGGCGTTTACCGGCCTGCTGCCTGATCTGTTCCGCGAGGGTCAGGGGGTGGTGACCATCGGCGCCATGGGGGCGGGCGGGGTGTTTGTGGCCGATGAGGTTCTGGCCAAGCATGGCGCGGATTACATGCCCAAGGATGTCGAGCAGGCGCTGAAGAAAAGCGGCAAATGGGACCCGCGCTTTGGCCCGCCGCCCGATGCCAGCGCCTGGAACGACATGACAGTGAAAGGCAGCGGCACATGATTCCCGAACTTGGCCATTTCTGCCTCGCCATGGCGGTGGCGCTGGCCTGCGCGCAGGGCGTGGTGGGCATCGCCGGCCCCACGCTGAAGGACCCGCGCGCTTTGGCCGCGACGCCGCTGCTGACGCTGCTGCATTTCACCGCCATCGCGCTTTCTTTTTTGGCGCTGGTCTGGGCGGGCGTGGTCTCGGACTTCACGGTGGAGAATATCGCGGATTTTTCCTCCGCCGCCGTGCCCTTGATGTACCGGATCTCCGGCGTCTGGGGGAATCATGATGGGTCGATCCTGCTCTGGTGCCTGATCCTCTCGCTTTGCGGCACGGCGGTGGCTTTGGGCGGGCGGCAACTCCCCGCGTCCTTGCGGTCGCGCGTGCTGGGTGTGCTGGGGCTGGTGTCCTGCGGGTTCCTGCTCTTCACGCTGGCGGTGTCTGACCCGTTCACCCGCATCTGGCCGCCGCCGCTGGATGGCGCCGGCATGAACCCGATTTTGCAGGACCCCGGCTTGGCCTTCCATCCGCCGGTCCTCTACACCGGCTATGTCGGGTTCTCCGTTGCGTTTGCCTTTGCCATCGCGGCGCTGATCGAAGGGCGGATCGACGCCGCCTGGGGGCGCTGGGTGCGGCCCTGGGCGCTGCTCTCCTGGTGCTTCCTCACCGCGGGCATCACGCTGGGCAGCTGGTGGTCCTATTACACGCTGGGCTGGGGCGGGTACTGGTTCTGGGACCCGGTGGAAAACGCCGCCCTGCTGCCCTGGCTCACCGGCACAGCGCTGCTGCATTGCGCCATCGTGGTCGAGAAGCGTGAAAGCCTGAAGGCGTGGACTGTACTGCTGGCCATCGCCACCTTCTCGCTCTCGCTCTCCGGAACCTTCCTGGTCCGCTCGGGCATTCTCAATTCCGTGCACAGCTTCGCGGCGGCGCCGGACCAGGGGCTGTTCATCCTGGCGCTGCTCGGCATCACCATTGGCGGGTCGCTGCTGCTGTTTGCCGTGCGCGCCCCGGTGCTGGCGGGGGCCGGCATCTATGCCCCCATCAGCCGCGAGAGCGCGCTGATCCTGAACAATATCTTCCTCTGCGCCATTGCCGCGGTGGTGTTCACCGGCACGCTCTACCCGCCTTTCGCCAATCTGCTGTTCGGGATTCAGCTTTCCGTCGGCGCGCCGTTTTTCAACCAGACGGTGCTGCCGCTGGCCGGGCCGATCATTCTGGCCATGGGCGTGGGACCGCTATTGCCTTGGAAACGCGCCGATCTGCTGCCCGTGCTGCAACGGCTCTGGCTGGCGGGGGCGGTGGCCGTACTTGTGTTCATCATCCTCACCGCCACGAAGCATCTGATCGCCGCCCTGGGTCTGGCGGGCGGCGCCTGGGTGGTGATGTCCGCCCTCACCGATCTTGCTGAGCGCACCCGCCTGTTCCGCGTGCCGTTGGGCACGGCTCTGGGGCGGTTCTTCACCCTGCCGCGCGCCGCCATCGGCGCGGCGCTGGGGCATATCGGCTTTGGCGTCTCGGTCATCGGCATCGCGGCGATGACGCTGGCGGTGCAGAAAGTGGTGGTGCTCACGCCCGGCCAGTCCACCGATCTCGGCGGCTATGTCTGGACCTTGCAGGATATTCATGACGCACCGGGGCCGAACTATTCCCAGCGCGTGGCGGATGTCATTGTGAGCGATCACGGGCATGCCTTCCTGGCGCTGCATCCTTCCCGCCGCTTCTTCGCCGCGCAGCATACCATCACCAATGATGCCGCCATCCATACCAACGGCTTTCAGGACATCTATGCCGTGTTCGCCGACGAGCATGATGGCGGCGCGGAATTGCGGCTGAACCGCCACCCCGGCGCGCCGGAGATCTGGTTCGGCGGGCTGATCATGGCGCTCGGCGGGGTCTGCTCTCTGTCCGACCGGCGCTTGCGTATCGGCGTGCCCTTCCGCAAGCGCCTGCCGGGCGGAGCGGAGGGGGCGGCCTGATGTCACAATTGCGGCGGCGTTTGCTGTTCGGGGTGCCGTTGGCCGTGGCCGTGGCTGGCGGGGCCGGGTTCTATACCATTCTGCGCCGCATGCAGGACGACCAGTACGACCCGCATGCCCTGCCCTCGCCCCTGGTGGGCAAAACACCGCCTGCCTTCACCTTGCCGGGGGTGGAGGGCGGCCAAGGGTTTGCCAATACGGATCTGCTGGCGCCCTCCAGGCCCATGCTGGTGAACTGGTTCGCCTCCTGGTGCGCGCCCTGCCAGGAGGAAGCGCCGATGCTGCAGGCATTGGCGGCGGCGGGCATCACCATCTGGGGCATCGCCTATCAGGACCAGCCGGACGATCTGGCCGCCTATCTGCAGAAATACGGCAACCCCTATGCGCGCCTCGCCGCCGATGCTGCGGGCCTCACCGCCATCAATTGGGGCGTGTATGGCGTGCCGGAGACCTATTTCATCGACAAGACCGGCATTGTCCGCTGGCGCTATGCCGGGGCGATGAGCCAAGAGGTGGTGAAAAACCAGCTCATGCCCCTGTTCAGGCAATATTCATGAAACCGCGCAGGCTGCTTCTGACGCTGCTGCTGCTCCCCGGCCTGGCCCTGGCGCAGGACATGGTGACGCGCGACGGCCTGACGCTGACCCAGGCGCAGGAAACCCGGGCCGAAGCGATTGACGACCAGCTGCGCTGCCTGGTCTGCCAGAATGAGAGCATCGAGGAGTCTTCCGCGGGGCTGGCCAAGCAATTGCGGGTGATCATCCGCCAGCAGGTGGTGCAGGGCGTGCCGAACAAGCAGATCATGACTTACATGGTCAGCCGCTACGGCATTTTCGTGCTGCTGAAGCCGCCTGTCTCGCCGCTCACCTGGCTGCTTTATGCCTCGCCCTTTATTGCCCTTGCCTTTGGGTTTCTGGCCTTTTGGCTGGGGCGGCGAAGCCGCGCCAAGCCGGCCGCGCCGCTTAACCAGGCTGAACAGGCCCGGCTGGATGAATTGCTGAAATGATCCTGATTTTGATGCTGGTGGTGGCGCTGGCGCTTTCCCTGCCGCTGCTGCTCGCCTTCCGCCGCCCGCGCAATTTGCAGGAACGGCGCGAGGCCGCCCTGGCCCTGCACCGCGCCCAGCTCGCGGAGCTCGACCGCGACCTGGCCGATGGGCGCATCGGCGCCGCAGAGCATGCCGGAGCGAAGCTGGAGATCGAGCGGCGCCTGCTGACGGCGGATGCGCTGCCCGCCCAGCCCACCGGCGGCAGCGCCAAGCTGCTGCTGGTGATGACGCTGATCGCCCTGCCCATTGGCGGATTCGCGCTCTATCTGCCGGACGC
The DNA here is from genome assembly GCA_035499915.1 of Acidocella sp. Lineage (GTDB taxonomy): Bacteria > Pseudomonadota > Alphaproteobacteria > Acetobacterales > Acetobacteraceae > Acidocella. The sequence goes on along the minus strand of DATJXU010000252.1, from coordinate 704 downwards.
CACGCCCGGCGTGCCCTCTGAGCCGCATGCGCAATGGGCGGCCCAGCAGGTGGCGGCGGCGCAGCGGCTTGACCAGCTGATCAGCCTGCTGCGCGCGCATCTGGCGAAAGCCGCGCCAAATTCCGCAGATACCAGCCAGGGCCAGGCCTATTTGGCCGAGGCGCTGACCGAGCAGGCCGGGGCGATCACGCCCGAGGCGCTTGCGCTGTTCAAGAAATCGCTTGCCAGCGCGCCGGACAACGCCTCCTGGCGCCAGCTTGACCAGCAGCGTTTGATGCAGGCGCAAGTGCAGGGGCAGCAATGAAACCCCGCCCTTCCCTTCCGCCCGCATTGGCGTAGATTACCGGGCCATGGACGAGAAAACCGAAACCCAAAAGCCTGAAACCTCCGCAACGCCAAAACAAGAGGCGCCGAAGCTGCCGAAGGAGATTGGCGGCCCGAAAGGCCCTGAGCCGACGCGCTATGGCGATTGGGAAAAGAACGGCCGCTGTTCTGATTTCTAATGGCGTATCTGCTTCTCGCCATCGCCATTATCAGCGAGGTCACGGCGACCTCCGCGCTCAGGCTGTGTGAAGGTTTTACCCGCCCCCTGCCCTCGCTGGTGGTTATTGCCGGTTATGGCATCAGCTTTTTCAGCCTGTCGCAGGTGGTGAAGGTGATGCCGCTGGGCTATGCCTACGCGCTCTGGTGCGGGTTCGGCATCG
>DATJXU010000251.1:0-2045 GCA_035499915.1 Acidocella sp. | reverse complement strand
GCCTCGGCCACATAAGTGGTGGTGGTGCCGTTATCGAGGATCAGGCTGTCGCCATCGCGCACCATGTCCAGCACCAGCGCGGCCACCTGGCGCTTGCCCGTCCTGTTCAGCTGCATGCGCCGCTGGAAGGGCGGATCCTCCATCTGTTCCGGGCTCATGACGCCGCCGTGGAAGCGCAGCACGCTACCCTGCTCGATCAGCAGCTTGATGTTGCGGCGGATCGTTTCGGTGGAGACGTCGAGCCGCGCGGCAAGCTCGGTAATGCTGGCGCTGCCGGTTTCGCGCACGGCTTGCAGGATATCCGCCTGGCGTTTCAGAGACATTGCCCCACTCTTCCTGTAGTTGAGGCATCTTCGGGGGTTTTGCCGACAACTTCAAGCGTATGCGCGGCCGCCGCTGGGGCGGGCTCAGGCGGCGAAGGATTTGGTGCCGGTGAACGCCTTCCAGCGTTTCTCCAGCACCGCGTCGTCGGTCAGCGCCGAATGCGCGCACCAGCCGAGCACGATGCCGATCGCCCGCGCCGTATCGGGCTTGCCGCCATCCAGCCGGTCCAGCAGCTCGCGCGCGGTGGCGAGGTCGTTGAGGTGCCCAAGCTCCTCCTGCAATCCAGCGGCGGCCGTGGTGTACTGCTTCACCTTGCCCCTGGCGTCGAACAGTCCGCCGAACAGATCCGCCGCGTAGCGCAGCTTCTTCAGCTCGATGCGCACGAGGTGCCGGTCATGTGCGCTCAGGCTGAGTATGCGCTTGCCGCGCTTGCGCACCTTGCGGTGCAGGCGGAGCAGGTTTGCGGTGGCGAAATCCAGCGCCGGGGCGGTGAGGGTGTCCAGCGCCTCGGCCGGCACGCCATTGCGCCAGCCATGCCGGGCGAGGAACGACTCCACCGTGAGCATGAAGCGCGACGTGGCCGGATCGGCCAGCAACGTGTGCACGGCCTCGTACCCGGCCTCGCGGTAGCGGCGGCATTGTTCCAGGATGGCGGCCATGCCCGCCTCAGTGGTGAAGGCCGCCGCCGGGCCATCATGCAGCAGGTGCATGAACACGTCCCAGTTGCGGGCCTCGCCCATAACGTTGGCGATGCGCTTGGCCTCGGCCCGGAACCCGGCGAATTCAGCGGCGGGGAAAGCGCGGCTGAACAGCCCCAGCACCGAGCGCAGGCGGCGCATGGAAACGCGCATCTGGTGCACCGCGCCGATCTCGTCGCCACGGTAGAAGGCGGGCCAGTTGGCGAGGAATTGCGACAGGCAGGATTGCGTGAGGTCCACCACCGCCTCGTCTAGGCTCGGCGTGCCGGTCAGGCCCGCCCCAGCTTTCACCTGCCGTGGCGCCGGCGCCCCGGCGAGTTGCGCGCCTCGCCCGGCCAGGCTGTCCGCCTGCAATTGCATCGGGAATTTCTTCGTCAGCGCCAGGGCGAAAGGGAACAGCGCCAGGCCCGGCCCGCTGAGCACGATTTCCTTGATATGCAGCTTTTCCGCCCCGGCCTGGATGGTGCCGGTCTCCAGCCCCACCTCAACCTCTCCCGCGCGGCGGGTGACGCGCTTGATGTCGGTGGTGAAGGCGGGGTGCAGCGCCGCCCCGCCCAGCAGCGCGGTGACAGCCGCCTCCGAGTCCGGGCCGAGTGCGGCGAGGTCCGGCGTGGCGCCGGGGATGTCCGCCGCCGCCTCGCCCTCGGGCGTGCTCAACTCCAGATGGTGACCGCGCCGTGTTTTGGACATGCGCAGAAACACATGGTGCCGCGCCAGGGCGAAATCCGGAGTGTCGTAATAATGATGCGTCAGACGCCTTCCCCGCACAGGGGCTGGCGGCGTGTCGAGCAGCGAACTGCCGGGCAGCGCCGAGAGCACTTCGGCATTGGCGAGGAAGCGCAGGGTCTGTAGGGGCACGATTATATGGTCACTCAGGGCAGAGGGGCAGGGCAATAAGGCGTCCAGCATAGCCATGCCCCCTTTATTGTCCAGCGCGCCAGGCGGCCAGCGCGGCCATTTCCTCCGCCGGGAGTTCGGCGATGATCTCCCGCTTGCCCAGCGTGATGCCGCCGGTCTCGCCAT
>DATJXU010000250.1:0-7421 GCA_035499915.1 Acidocella sp. | reverse complement strand
CCTGCCAGCCCTTGGCATGCACGCAGAAATCCAGCCCGAACCCGTAGGCCCCGCCAATCTCCAGCGCCCGCGCCCCGGCCGGTTTGGTGATCCGGGTGAGCGGATCGGAAATCGGCCAGATGCCGGCGCCGATTTGCGCGTAATAGGCCGGCCAGCCAATCTCCACGAGCTCATCCCCGGCATAATCCATGGTGGCCATGGCATCGGTGAAGCGCACGGAACAATGCGGGCAGCGCAGCAGATGATAATGCCCGGTCACCCCGAACAGGCCGTAATCCACCTCCAGCAGCTGCGCCGCGCGGCCGGGCTGGCCGCAATTGGGGCAGGCCGCCTCGGCTTGGCTGTTCTGCAGCCAGGCCAGCTCGCAATGGCTGGTCAGGCGGATTTTTCCGCTGGGAGATGACATCATGCAAACAACTCCGGCACGCGCAGTTTCAGGGCTTCATTCAGCTCGGCGCGGCGCGCCCACAGCGCCCGGTACCAGTCCGCCCGCGCCGCCACCTGGTAGGCCAGCATGCGGTTCTGCGCGACATAGCCACGCGCCCCATCCGCGATGCGCCGCGTCGCCTCAGGGTATGCCAGCAGCCGCAGCAGCGCCGCCCGCAGCTCCGCCGGGTCACGAAACAGCACGCCGGTCTTGCCGTCCTGGATGGAACCGCCATAGACCACATGGCTCGCCAGAGCCGCCACGCGGACCGCCCCGGCCTCGATGAACTTCAGGTCGGATTTGGCGCGGTTGAATTGATTATCCTCCAGCGGCATGAAGCTGATATCCGCCGCCCCCAGCTCGCGCATATAGCTGGCGTAATCGACCATGGCGGGCTCGAAGCTCTTATGCGGGGTTTCCAGCGCGTTGAAGAACGCCTCGTCGAACACCACCCGAAAGCGCAGCCTGTCTCCCACCGCGCGGGCCACCTCATTGAGCACCGGCATCAGCGGCGCCCAGTCCTTCTGCCGGTTCAGCGCCCCGAAAAACAGGGTCAGATGGTCCATGTCCTGGAAATTACGCACCGACGGCAGCTCAAAGACGCCGTTGGGGAACACCGCCACCTCCGGATTGTCAGGCCGCAGCGCCTCGGCCAAAGCGGGCGTGCTGGTCTGCACCGCATGCACGCCGCGGAAGGTGAGCAGCTCATCCAGATTCACCCCGCGCTCCTCCATGAACACCGGATGGTCGTCGAACTCGGAGACGACGAGGTAGTCCTTCTCCAGCAGCGCGCGCACGCGCAGCCTCCCAGTCTCGCCCAGCAGCAAGGGGCGGTGCAGGATGGCGATGCGCGGCGCATCGCCCAGCTGCGGCTGCACAGCCGCCTCGGGGACGATGCTGGTGTAGAGCGAGCTATCCGTGCGCAGGGCCCGCAGCGGCTCCACCACCCGCACATCCGACACGCCGCCCTGCGGTGACAGCATGGTCGCGGTCAGCTCCATGCGCGCAACCGCCGCTTTGCGCGCCCGCCAGATGACCTGCAGCGGCGTCGAGCGGTTCAGATAGTCCTGCGGATCAACACCCAGCGCCTGCAAGGCGGGTGCCATGATCGTGGTGAACTGCTCGGCCCGTTCGGTGGGACTCGGCCGGGGCGCGGCGTCGGAGAGCTCCAGCCCGGCCTGCGTCAGCGCGTTGGCCATGGTGCGCGGCGTGAACCAGCGCAGATGGGTGCGGTCGAACAGCCCATTATCCTCGTACTCGAACTTGCCCAGCAGCAGCCGCGCCACGAAGCTCCAATGCTCGATATTGGGCATGCAAACCAGCACCGTGCCCTGCGGGGAGAGGTATTTCGCGTGCTCTTTCAGCACCGCCCAGGGGTCGGACAGATGCTCCAGCACATCGCCATAGATGATGCAGTCGATCCCGTCAGGGACGTTGAAGGGCATCGGCGTCTTTTCCACGTCGCCCACGAACACTTCCGAGATACGCTGCTTCGCATGGGCGGCCGCCGCCTCATTGATCTCCATGCCCAGCACCCGGCAGCCCGGATTGCGCCGCAGATAATCCGCCCCCAGCGCCCCCTGGGCACAGCCCACGTCCAGAATGGTCTTCGCCGTCAGCGGAATTTTCTCAAGCAACTCGGGATTGGCATAATCCGGGTACTGCGCATGCACGGCATTCAAACTGTCAGTCCTTGCGACTCGGGTTGCAGGGGAAGACAAGCGGGATCATGGCGCGGGCCGGCCGACCCCCAAATAGGTAAAGCCCGCGGCACGCAGCGGCGCCGGGTCGTAGACATTGCGCAGATCGACCACGACATTGCCGCGCATCAATTCGCGCAGGCGCGCCGGCGCGAGGGCGCGGAATTCGTTCCATTCCGTAATGAGTACAAAAGCATCCGCCCCGGTCAAGGCCTCCGCCGCGCTGCCCGCCAGCACCACGCTGTCGGGCAGCAGGGGGCGGGCGGTCTGCATCGCCTCCGGGTCAAAGGCCTGGACCCTGGCGCCGCGCGACACCAGCCCGCGCACGAGCGGCAAAGCCGGGGAGTCGCGCATGTCGTCGGTCTCCGGCTTGAAGGCGAGCCCCAGCACGGCGATCACCTTGCCCTGGATGTCCCCGCCGCAGGCCGCCACCACGCGCGCCGCCAGGCCTTCCTTGCGGGCATCGTTCACCGCCACCACCGACTGGATGAGGCGCGACGGCGCCTGCGCCTCCTCGGCGATTCGCATCAGCGCCAGCGTATCCTTCGGGAAGCAGGAGCCGCCGAAGCCGGGGCCGGCATGCAGGAATTTTTTCCCAATACGCCCATCCAGCCCGATGCCGCGCGCCACGTCGTTCACGTCCGCGCCCACCTTCTCGCACAAATCCGCCATCTCGTTGATGAAGGTGATCTTCATCGCCAGGAACCCGTTGGCGGCGTATTTAATCAGCTCCGCCGCCTCCAGACCGGTGAACACGATCGGGGTTTCGATCAGATAAAGCGGCCGGTAGAGCCGGCGCATAACCTCGCGGGCCAGCTCGCTCTCAGCCCCCACCACCACCCGGTCCGGGCGCATGAAATCGCCGATGGCGCTGCCCTCGCGCAGGAATTCCGGGTTGGATGCCACCTCCACGGCCAGATCCGGGCGCAGCGTGCGGGCCATTTCAAGAATTTTACGCCCCGTGCCCACCGGCACGGTGGATTTGGTGACGATAAGCGCCGGATGATCCAGCGCCTTCAGCACCTGCTCGACCGCCGCGAACACATAGGTAAGGTCGGCATGGCCATCACCACGGCGGGTGGGGGTGCCGACCGCGATGAAGATCGCCTCCGCGCCCTCGATTCCCTCCTCCAGCGTGGCGGGAAAAACCAGCCGCCCGGCGGCGACATTATTGGCAACCAGCTTGTCGAGACCCGGCTCATAGATGGGAATCCGGCCCTCCAGCAGCATCTGGCGCTTAGGCGTATCCGCCTCGACCACCGCAACCGACACGCCGAACTCCGCGAAACACGCGCCCGAGACGAGCCCGACATAACCGCCGCCGATAATCGCGATTCTCACCTCAAACCCTCCGCTCCGGTTTGGCCCCGCCTTGTTTCTGGCGTGCGCGCGTGACCAGAGCAAGCCCCCCAGGTCGGATCAATTGCCAGATCGATTTAAGCCCGCTCACCCTGCGGAATCGAATTCAAAGCATAAATCCGTCCCTTCCTTTAAGTTGAGCGGGCGATTTGCTGCTCAACCCGCCGCCCGCACGCAATTCCCCAAAACGGACAGCTTCAAATTTCAGGAACTTTCCGCCATGGTCCGCGGCATATGATTTTTACGACCCTCTCCGTCTTGTCACTGCCCCGCCATCTGGCCTTGATGGCGGGGCTTGCCATCTTCTCCGGCATCATTGTCCGCGTCATGATCTCCATCGGCGTGCCGGACAGACCGGATGCCCGCAAGGCCCATACCCGGACCACCCCAAAATCCGGCGGGGTCGGCATTGTCTGCGCCTTTCTGCTGGGGGTGCTGCTGCTCTACCGCTATGGGCAGGTCTCGCGGCTGGCGGAGCCTTACTTCATCGGCGTCATCGCCGCGGCGGCGCTGATCGCGCTGGTCTCCATGCTCGATGACGTGCTGGACATGTCCTTCGCCGTGAAGCTCGCTACCCAGCTCATCGCCGCCGTGGCGGTGATCCTCTCCGGGTTGTGGGTACATGACATCGCCGTGCCCTTCATCGGCTATGTCCATCTGGGCTGGGCGGGCGTGCCGCTGACCATTTTCTTCCTGCTCTACGTTACCAACGCGATGAATTTCATCGATGGGCTCAACGGCCTGGCGGCGGGGGTAACGTTCATCGCCTGCCTCTTCCTGGCGGGCATCGCCGGGGGGCTAGGCGGGTTCTTCATTTATACCGCGTCGCTGCTGCTGGCCGGCGGGGTGCTGGGGTTCCTGCCCTTCAACTTCCCCAAAGGCCGGATTTTCATGGGCGATGTCGGCAGCCAGTTCTGCGGCTTCATGCTGGCCTTGTTCGGCGTCGCCGCCGCGCGGTTCGAGCAGGTGCAGATGTCCTTCCTGCTCGTGCCCTTCCTGCTCTCCGGCGTGCTGTACGACGTCACCTTCACCCTGATCCGCCGTCTGCTCGCCCGCGAGAATATCGCGCGCGCGCATCATGGGCATCTCTACCAGGTGGTGCGCCGGGCGGGGATGGATGCGCGGCTGGTGGCCATCATCCATTGGCTGTTCGCGGTACTGGGCGGCATCACGGCCATCGGCTTCGTCCGCGCCCCCTCCGTGCCGAAGCTCTGGATCGGGCTGGTGCCGCTGGCGGTGCAGATGATCTGGACGCTCTATGTGGGTGTCCGCGCCCGGCAGGCCGGGATCGGCCGCTGGTCCAACTGAAAAAGGCCGGGGGGAACCCGGCCTTTTTCTTGGCTTATACTTTTTCGAGCGCCTGGGTCAGATCGGCGATCAGATCCTGCGCATCCTCCAGCCCCACCGAGAGGCGGATGCAGCCATCGGTGATGCCGAGCTTGGCACGTTCCTCCGGGCCGATCTTCATGTGGGTGGTGGTCGCCGGATGCGTCGCCAGCGATTTGGTATCACCCAAATTGTTCGAAATCGTAATCACCTGGAACGCGTTCATCAGCCGGAACGCTTCTTCCTTGCCGCCCTTCAGCTCGAAGGCCACCAGCGTGCCGCCGCCCGACATCTGGCTGAGCGCCAGCTCACGCTGCTTGAAGGAGGCCAGAGTGGGGTAGAGCGCGCGGGCGATCTTGGGCTGGGCGTCCAGGAACTGCGCGATCTTCTCCGCCGTCTCGCTTTGCGCCTTCACGCGCAGATTCATCGTCTCCAGCCCCTTCAGGATCACCCAGGCATTGAAAGGCGAGAGCGCGGGGCCGGTATTGCGGAAGAAAGGCTGGAACACCTCCTCGATCCATTGCTTGGAGGAGAGCACGGCCCCGCCCAGCACGCGCCCCTGCCCGTCCATATGCTTGGTGGCGGAATAGACGACCACATCCGCCCCCAGCTCCAGCGGCTTCTGCAGAAGCGGGGTGGCGAAGACATTATCCACCACGACAATGGCGCCCGCCGCATGGGCGAGCCTGGAGACCGCGCGCAGATCCACGATGTCCAGCATCGGGTTGGAGGGGCTCTCCAGCAGCACCAGCGCCGTGGGCTGGGACAGAGCCACCTTCCAGGCGTCCAGATCGCTGCCATCCACGAACACGCTCTCAATGCCAAATTGCGGCAGCAGGGTGGAGACAATCCAGTGGCAGGAGCCAAACAAAGCCCGCGCGGCGACGACACGCTGCCCCGTCTTCAGCCCGCACATCACCGCCGCATGCACCGCCGCCATGCCGGTGGCCGTGGCGCGGCAGGCCTCAGCGCCCTCGATCTTCGCCAGGCGCCTTTCCAGCATCGTCACGGTCGGGTTGGCGAAGCGCGAATATTGGAAATGCTCCACCTGGTTGGCGAACACGGCCTCGGCCATGTCCGCACTCTCATAGGTGAAGCCGGAGGTCAGGAAGAGGGCTTCGCTATTCTCCTCCAGATTGGTGCGGATTCGCCCGGCATGGATCAGGTCCGTGGCGAGGCGGGTCTTCAGCGGTTCGGACATCTTTCGTGGCCCATCTTTCAAACGCGGTTCTTACAAACGTTCGTCCGGCCACGGGAGCACCGGGGCGCGCGAACGCCCCGAGAGCCTCTTTAGCGCGCTTGTTTTGCTCCTTCCCCGGCGGGGGAAGCCTCGCCGCAATCCGGCCGGACAAATCACGAGGTGAAATTGGCCTACGCCTCGTGGCTTGCGCGGTCAATGCGGGCAGACTATGAACGCGCTCACGGGCGGGTATGATGTAATGGTAGCCTGCTAGCTTCCCAAGCTCGATGCGCGGGTTCGATTCCCGCTACCCGCTCCAGCTTCCTGTTCGGCGATGCACGGAAGTTTTGCAATTTTCGGATGCAGCCTGAAGCTACCGCCAGTACGGCCGTGGCGGAAATTCTGAGGATCAGCCCGCCCCTCGGGGCAATGCGTTTTTTTTGCTGCGGCCTTGCTTTCCATCTAGGCTGCACTCAGCCGGACTGAATCTATCTTCTCTGGGCTATTGGCCACGGGTCTGGCGCGGAAGCCTCTATCAACCAGCTACATCATCGGAGGATATGTTCATGTCTACGGATTGGGCAGCTGATGTCAAAAAATACGACCCTCAGGCGGATGACAAGGTAATTACCGGCATCATCCATTATTGCGGAATTGCGCTACAGCACCGGGATTCCGCCCTGGTTTCCTTCACCGACCCGAAAGAGTTGGAGACGGTGAAGAGCCATTTCCTGAAGAAGAAGCTTGAACTGGCCAATCCAGAGCCGGAACTGGATGCGGCCCTGGCCGAAGTGGCCAAGATCATGAAGGCCGACCATACCCGCAACCGTGTGACGGTTTACTATCTGCTTGCCAAACATTTCGGAAAGATCCCGAAATTCGGCTGAAGCCGGACATTACAGGAAAAATGGCGGGGCAGGCGCCGGAGTAGCCCCTATTCAGTCCACGGCGTCTCCGGCCAGTCATGCTTCGGGTAGCGCCCTCGCATGTCCCGCCGCGCATCGGCCCAGCCACCGCGCCAGAATCCGGCGAGGTCTGCGGTGATGGCGATGGGCCGCCCAGCGGGGGAGAGTAGTGCCAGTTGCAGCGGCACCTTGCCGCCCGCGAGCTTGGGCGTGGCATCCGTGCCGTAGAACACATGCGCGCGGGCCGAGGCCACGGGTACAGGGCCGCTATAGTCGATCCGCACAGTGCCGCGTTTCAGCTTCAACTCGGCGGGCAGCTCCCGGTCCAGCCGCATGGTGCGCTCATGTCCCACCCAGTCCCGCAGCACGGCCAGGACATCCACGCTTTTGGCGCCGCGCAGGCTGGTCATCCCGGCCAGATACGGGGCCAGCCAGTCCTGCACCGTGGCGGTTAGGGCAGGGCGGGAGAGGTCCGGGTACTCCGGGTCGATCCCGCGCATCACCGCCACGCGGGCGCAGAAATT
>DATJXU010000249.1:0-6391 GCA_035499915.1 Acidocella sp. | reverse complement strand
CCCAGCGCGAAGATGAAGCGCGCCAGCCCGATCTCGCGCCGCGCCGCAATGGCCGCCGAGAGCTTGGCGGCGGAGACCTCGCCCCAGCCGTCGCGCTTTGCGATTTCGGCTTCATGCGCGGGCAGCGCGAAAATATCGGAGGCGCCGCGCAGGAGGCCGGCATCGTGGAATTCGCGCACCGTCTTCTCGCCCATGCCTTCGATATCGAAAGCGCCGCGCGAGCAGAAATGGATCAGCCTTTCCACAACCTGCGCCGGGCAGGTCAGGCCGCCTGTGCAGCGGCGCACCACGTCGTCATCCACCCGCACCGCAAGCGAGCCGCAGACCGGGCAATGATCCGGGAATTTGAACGGCTGCGTGTCATCCCCGCGCTTGAGCACGCCGAGGATTTGCGGGATCACATCGCCCGCGCGCTGGAGTTCCACCACGTCGCCGATGCGCACATCCTTGCGGGCGATCTCGTCCTCGTTATGCAGCGTGGCGTAGGTGACCAGCACGCCGCCGACATTCACCGGCTTGAGGCGCGCGCGCGGCGTCAGCGCCCCGGTGCGGCCCACCTGGATTTCAATATCCTCCAGCGTGGTGCTGGCTTTTTCGGCGGGGAACTTCCAGGCGCAGGCCCAGCGCGGGGCACGGCCGACAAAGCCCAGGCGGGTCTGCAAGGCGAGGTCGTTCACCTTATAGACCACGCCGTCGATGTCATAGGGCAGTTCGGCGCGCTGCGCCCCCATCTGCGCCTGGAAGCTTTCCGCGCCCGCCGCCCCGACTAGCCGTGACAGCGGATTGACGTCGAACCCCCAGCCTCGCAAGGTGTCCAGATATTCCATGTGGGTTTTCGCCACGGGCGCGGACGTCTCGCCCTGCGCATAGGCGAAGAGCGAGAGCTTGCGCTTGGCCGTGACCGCCGGGTCGAGCTGGCGCAGGCTGCCCGCCGCCGCGTTGCGCGGGTTGGCGAATTGGCGCTCCTGAGAGGCGTTCAGGGCCAGGAAATCCGCCTTGGTCATATAGACCTCGCCACGGATCTCGATGAAATCCGGCGCATCCTGCGGCAACTCCCTTGGCAGGTCCTGCAAGGTGAGGATGTTGTTGGTGACGTCCTCGCCCTCCATGCCATCGCCCCGCGTGGCGGCGGAGATAAATTTGCGGTGCTGGTAGGTGAGCGAGATGGACAGCCCGTCCATCTTCGGCTCGGCGACGAAGTCCAGCGCCTCGTCCTTCAGCCCCAGAAACCGCCTGATGCGGGCGATGAACTCCTCGAACTCCTGCGCGTCGAACACATTGTCCAGCGAGAGCATCGGCGTGCGGTGGATGATTTTCTTGAACCCGGCGCCGGGCTTGCCGCCCACCTGCGCCAGCGCCTGGGCCTCTTCCCGCCATTGCGGGTGCCGCGCCAGAATCGCCTCCGCCTCGCGGCGCAACTCATCATACGCCGCGTCGGTGATCTCCGGCGCATCCTGCTCGTGATAGGCGGCATTGGCCGCCGCGATGCGCGCCAGCAGCGCGTCCAGTTTTGGTTTCTCGTTCATTTCGTCAACAGGCTTTCGGCGGCCTGGCGCGCGGCCTCGGTCACGCTCTCGCCGGAGAGCATGCGGGCAATCTCCTCGCGCCTTGCCGCCTCGTCCAGCATCTGTACATGCGTCACCGCGCGCCCGCCAGCTTCGCGTTTCTGCACGCGCATCTGCGACGCCGCCCGGGCCGCAACCTGCGGGGAGTGGGTGACAACCAGGACCTGCACGCCCTCCGCCACGCGGGCCAGGCGCTCGCCCACCGCCGCCGCGGTGGCGCCGCCAATGCCGGAATCGACCTCGTCGAAAATCAGCGTCTCGTTATCCGCCCCGGCGGAGAGCACCACTTTCATGGCCAGCATCAGGCGGGAGAGTTCGCCGCCGGAGGCGATCTTGTCCAGCGCGCCGGGGGTCTCGCCCGGGTTGGTGGCGATGAGGAATTTGATTCCATCCGCGCCGCGCGGGCCCCATTGGGGCTCCGGCAGCATGGTTTTTTCCACCACGAAGCGCGCGCGCTCCAGCTTGAGCGGCGGCAGCTCGGCGGCGATGGCTTGTTCCAGCTTGGCCGCGGCGCGCGCGCGCTGCGCGGAGAGGGCGGCGGCCTGTTCCACATAGGCGCCGCGCAGCCGGGCGGTTTCGGCGGTGAGTGCCGCGATGTCCGCCACGCCGCTTTCCAGCGCCGCCAGGCGCCCGCGCAGCGCCGCGAAAAATCCCGGCAGCTCCGCCACCTGCACGCCATGCTTGCGGGCGGCGGCGCGCAGGGCAAAGAGCCGCTCCTCGGTGGCTTCCAGGGCGCGGGGATCGTCCTCCTCGGCGGCGGCGAGGCGTTCCAGAAAATCCTCAGCTTCGGCCAGCGCGATCTCGGCGCGATCAATGGCCGCCATGGCGGGGCCGGCGGGATTCACATGCCCGGCGGGCACGGTGATGCGCGCCACCGCCCTGGCCGCCGCGCGCAAGGCGGCGGCCGGGCCGGCATTGCGCTTGTCCTTGGGCCGCAGCTCGGCCATGGCGCTGGCGATGGCCTCCGCCCGGCGCTCCCCGGCCTGCAGGCGCAGGCGCTCGGCCGCCAGCGTCTCTTCCTCGCCCGCGACGGGCCCGAGTTTTTCCAGCTCCGAGGCCGCGTGGCGGAGAAACTCCTCCTCCTTCGCGGTCTCCTCGATCTTGCGCTCCGCCGCGGCCAGGCGCGCCGCCGAGTCCCGCCAGGCCTTGTGCGCGCCGGCCACGGCGGCGCGGGTGGCTTCGGGCACGCCGAACGCGTCCAGCAGCGCGATGTGATGCGCCGGGTCGGCCAGGCCCACCTGCTCATGCTGGCCCTGCACCTCGATGAGCAGGGCCGTGAGGTTTTTCAGGAACCCCACGCTCACCGGCTGGTCGTTCACCAGGGCGCGGGAGCGGCCATCGCGCGTGACGATGCGCCGGACCAGGATTTCCCCGCCCGACTCCAAGCCCTGCTCGGCCAGCAAGCCATGCACGGGATGGCCGGGCGTGGCCGAGAAGCTGGCGGCCACCACCGCCTGCGCCGCCCCGGCGCGGACCAGCCCGGAATCGGCGCGCGCGCCCAAAGCGAGGCCGAGACTATCCAGCAGGATCGATTTGCCCGCCCCGGTTTCGCCGGTCAGCGCGGTGAGCCCGGCGGAGAAATGCAAATCGAGCCGCTCGATCAGCACGACATCGCGGATCGAGAGGCTGTTCAGCATGGGCTTGTCAGAATGGCCAGTACCACGGCTGCTTCGGCTTGGGCGGCGGCGCCACCGCATCGCTGTTGGCGGAGGCCTCGGCGCCCTGGGTCGCCAGCCCGTGCGCTTGCAGCTTGTCATAGGCGGCCACGTACCAGGAGCTGCCGGGATAGTTATAGCCCAGTACGGAGGCGGCGCGGATGGCCGGGTCGGTCAGGCCGAGATCGAGATCCACCTCGACCATGCGCTCCAGGGCTTCCGGCGCGTAGGTGGTGGTCTGGTAGCTGTTGGCCACATCCTGGTAGCGGCCAATGGCGGCGGCGTAGAGATGCTGCTTCTGGTAAAAGCGGCCGATCACCATGTCGTGACCGGCAAGGCGGTTATAGGCCAGGCGCAGCTTGACGCGGGCATCGCGGGCATAGTCGCTGTCGGGGTAGCGGGTGATCACATCCTGCAAGGTCTGGATCGCCTCGTAGGTGGTGGTCTGGTCGCGCTGCACATCGTCGATCTGCTCATAATAGCAGAGCGATTTCAGGTAATAGGCATAGGCGATGTCGTCATTGGCGGGATGCAGCTGGATGAAGCGGTTCAGCGAGCTGATCGCGTCGTCATAATTCATCTGCTTATATTGCGCATAGGCCGCCAGGATCTCCGCATGGGTGGACCAGGTGGAGTACGGGTAGGTCTCCTGCAGCGCGTTGAAATCCTTCACGGCCATATCGTAATTGCCGCTCTGCATCTGCTTGACGGCAATGGCGTAGGCCTGGTCGGGCGGCGGCAGGGTGCCGTTGGCGAAATCGCCCAGCGACGCATCTCCCTTGGAGGAGCTTGAACAGGCTGCCAGGGCAAGACCGAGGGCGAGCAGGGACAGACGGGCAAGGCCGGTGCGGAGATGTGTCATTACGTCCGGCTTATAGCAGCTAATCGGCGAACATGAAGCCTGGGCAGGCGCCGCTCATGCCCCCGCCACAGGGTAAAAATGCCAGCGGAAAATGGGCAGCGCCCAGCCCCGCCAACGCGCCATGAGATGCCCCCGAATCGCCGCGATTCCGGCCTTGGCGGGCAGAAGTGCTCCCTGCCCCGTCAAATCCCGGCGAAGGCGGCGGTTTTGCTTGACTTCCCCGCCATCAGGTCTAAAGAACCCGGCATCGTTAAACCGGACACCCCAGGTAAGGCCAGGGGTGCTCTAGCCGTTGCCTATGATTCAGGCCGCGCATACCCAAACCGAGCCGCAAACCGGCCCGTTTTCAAGGACATATTCAGCCACATGGCTTCCCTCACCATTGCTCAGCGTCATTCCGACGCGCCGGCTTATTCCGGCACCGATGATTTCGCCGCCCTGCTTGATTCCTCGCTCGGCGGTGCCGCCGGGTTCGAAGGCTCCGTCGTCTCCGGCCGCGTGCTGCGGATTGATGATGATTTCGTGATCGTCGATGTCGGCCTGAAGTCCGAAGGCCGCGTGCCGCTGCGCGAGTTCGCCCCCGTCGGCGCCAAGCCCGAAGTGAACCCCGGCGACGTCTTCGACCTCTTCATCGAGCGTTATGAAGACAAGGACGGCTCCATGGTGCTGTCGCGCGAGAAGGCGCGGCGCGAGGAGAGCTGGACCCTGCTCGAGAAATCCTTCGAGGCCCAGACCCGCGTGAACGGCGTGATCCACGGCCGCGTCAAGGGCGGTTTCACCGTCGATCTCGGCGGCGCCACGGCCTTCCTGCCCGGCTCGCAGGTCGATATCCGCCCGGTCCGCGATGTCGGCCCGCTGATGGGTGTGGCCCAGCCGTTCCAGATCCTGAAGATGGACCGCCAGCGCGGCAACATCGTCGTCTCCCGCCGCGCGGTGCTCGAAGAGACCCGTGCGGAGCAGCGCTCCGAGCTGATCACCGGCCTCAAGGAAGGCCAGATCCTCGACGGCGTGGTGAAGAACATCACCGATTACGGTGCGTTCGTTGACCTGGGCGGCGTCGATGGCCTGCTGCACGTGACCGACATCGCCTGGAAGCGCATCAACCACCCGGCCGAGGCGCTGACCATCGGCCAGCCGGTGAAGGTGCAGGTGATCCGCTTCAATGCCGACACCCAGCGCATCTCGCTCGGCATGAAGCAGCTCGAGGCTGATCCGTGGGAAGGTGTGGACGTCAAGTACCCGCCCGGAATCAAGGCCACCGGCCGCGTCACCAACATCACCGATTACGGCGCCTTCGTGGAGCTGGAAGCCGGCGTCGAGGGTCTGGTGCACGTCTCCGAGATGTCCTGGACCAAGAAGAACGCCCACCCGGGCAAGATCGTCTCCACCTCGCAGGAAGTGGAAGTGGTCGTGCTGGATGTCGACGCCTCCAAGCGCCGCATCTCGCTGGGCCTCAAGCAGGTGCAGCGCAACCCCTGGGAAGAGTTCCAGGACGAGCACCCGATCGGCTCCGTGGTCGAGGGCGAAATCCGCAACATCACCGAGTTCGGCCTGTTCGTGGCCGTCGGCGCGGAAATCGACGGCATGATCCACATGTCCGACCTGTCCTGGGAAGAGTCCGGCGAGACCGCCATTGCCAAGTTCAACAAGGGCGATGTGGTCAAGGCCAAGGTGCTCGACATCGACGTTGAGAAGGAGCGCATCTCGCTCGGCCTCAAGCAGCTCGAAGTCGACCCCGCCGCCGGCGTGCTCGACAACATCCACAAGAACCAGATCGTTACCTGCGTGGTTACCGCCGTGCAGAGCAACGGCATCGAGGTGAAGGTGGACGACGTGCTGACCGGCTTCATCCGCCGCGCCGAACTGGCGCGCGACAAGGCCGAGCAGCGCCCCGAGCGCTTCGCCGTGGGCGACAAGATCGACGCCAAGATCACGGCCGTCGACCGCGCTGCCCGCAAGCTGCAGCTCACCGTCAAGGGCAAGGAAATCGACGAGGACAAGCAGGCCATCACCGAATACGGCTCGTCCGACTCGGGTGCCTCGCTCGGCGACATTCTGGGTGCGGCCATCCGCCGCCGTAACCAGCAGACCGACGACTAAGAATGGCGAGGGGGTTTAGCCCCCTCGACCTCTTGCGCTCAGGCCAAAGAAAAAGCCCCTCATGGACGTTTCACCGTCCATGAGGGGCTTTTTCTTTAGTAGCTGTTTAAACCAAAGCCTCCTGCCGCGCCGCCTTACGCCGCTGCGCCGGCACGGGCTTGGCCCCGGTGCTGAACTGCCCCAGCCGCGCCGTAATATCATTGGCCTCG
>DATJXU010000248.1:0-11921 GCA_035499915.1 Acidocella sp. | reverse complement strand
CCCAGCGCCTTGGCGGCGGATTCGTCCTGGAAGGTGAGCATCACATAGCCCGGATAGTCCAGCACCGGGGCGGCCAGCACGGCACAGCCGCGCCGCGTCATGCGCGGGCCCTCCAGGGTCAGATCATGCTCGGCGATGGTGACACCGGCGCTGCGGGCGCGCTCCATCATCAGGAAGACCGGATGATCCACCGGCAGCAGTTCGCCGAGATTGGATTGCAGCAGGATGTTCTTGGAGGCGCCGAAAAATTCCTCCGCCGCGTAATTCACATCGCTGATCACATCCTGCTCATCCACCACCACCACGGCGATGGGCAGGGTCTCAAGAATATGCGTGGGATCGAGCTTGATCTGCTTCTCACGCGGCGCACGGCGGACGAGTTTGAACGCCTTACGAAAGCCACTCATGCCGCGAGCGCCATCTCGTCCTGGCGGACGAAACCCTGCGCGATCAGCGGGTCGTAGAATTCATGGATCAGCGCCTCCACGGCCTCACCCTTATCCAGCCGGTTGACCTGGGCGCGGAACCCGGCGGAGCTGTGCAGCCCCTGGCTGTACCAGGCCACATGCTTGCGCCCCAGCCGCACGCCCGCCTGCTCGCCGAAATGCGAGCGGATGGCCCGGTAATGGCGGAGCAGAATCTCCTTCTGTGCGGCCAGGGAGGGCGGCGCGGTGAGTTGCCCGGTGGTGAGGTAATCGATCACCTGCTGCAGGAACCAGGGGCGGCCATAGGAGCCGCGGCCGATCATCACCCCGTCCGCGCCGGAGCGGCGCAGCGCCTCGGCGGCTTTCTGCTCGGTGGTGATGTCCCCGTTCACGATCACGGGCAGGGAGGTCGCCGCCTTCACCTCGGCGACAAAATCCCAGTTCGCCACGCCTTCATAGAATTGCTGGCGGGTGCGGCCATGCACGGTGAGCATCACGATGCCGGCATTCTGGGCGATCCGCGCCAGATTAGGCGCGTTCAGGCTGTTATGGTCCCAGCCCATGCGCATCTTCAGCGTCACCGGCACGTCCACGGCGCGCGCCGTGGCTTCCAGAATGCGCCCGGCCAGCGCCTCGTCGCGCATCAGCGAGGAGCCCGCCATCTGGCCGATGGCCACTTTTTTCACCGGGCAGCCGAAATTGATGTCGATGAGGTCCGCCCCCAGCCCGACGGCGATCTTCGCGGCCTCGGCCATCGCCTCCGGCTCGCAGCCCGCAAGCTGCACGGAGGACGGGCCGCCACCCGCCACCACTTCGGCCATGCGCAGCGTGTTGCGGTTCTCCCGCACCATGGCCCAGGAGGCGATCATCTCCGAGACGACAAGCCCGGCCCCTTGTTCCTTCACCAAAGCGCGGAAGGGCAGGTCGGTCACGCCCGAGAGCGGGGCGAGGATGACCGGATGGGCCAGCGTAACTTGCCGGGGACCCTGGCCGATCGTCAGCGGTTTGATCATAGGGGAGACGTCATTGCTCATGATTTGGGCAAATTAGTTCTCAACGCCGCGCCGCGCAATCGGGCTTATTGACGGAAATGCCATCGCGCGTGCATTCCGGCCCGGTAATTTCAGGAGAAGAGGCATGATCCCGCGCATCGGCACAGGTTTTGACGTTCACGCCATGGCGGAAAACCGCGACATGATCATATGCGGGGTGAAAATCCCGCATGAGAAAGGGCTTGCGGGGCACTCGGATGCCGATGTCGGCATCCATGCGCTGTGCGATGCCATCTATGGCGCGCTGGCGGAGGGCGATATCGGCCGGCATTTCCCGCCCAGCGAAGACGCCTGGAAAGACGCCGACAGCGCCCGGTTTTTGCGCCATGCGGCGCAGCGCATCGCGGCGCGCGGCGGCAAGCTGGCCAATGCGGATGTGACGATCATTTGCGAGCGCCCGAAAATCGGCCCGCATGCGCAGGCGATGCGCGAGCGCCTGGCGGAGCTGATGGGCGTTTCCATCGATCTGGTCTCGGTCAAGGCCACGACGACGGAAAGGCTGGGCTTTACCGGGCGTGGCGAGGGCATCGCGGCGCAGGCGGCGGTGATTGTGATGGTGCCGGAAGGCTAATGCGCCATGAAGCATTTTGCAGTTTTGGCGCTCAGCCAGGTGGAGCTGGGTGGCGGGGTGATGAATAAAACTTCATAACACCGGCTTTTAGGCATTGCTGCGCTGCAAACTTCTTTGTTTCGCCGTTTGAACCCGCCAGTTATATGATTGGCCCATAGGATGAGTTTTCTCTCCTATTTCTTGGACGTTTCCTCCCTAAACTTGGCGGTGCTATTTGCACCGCCTTTTTTTTGCTTTCAGCTGATCCGGCTGGCCGTGGTGATGACGGGCGGGGCGCCAAGCAGCGGCCCGGCGGCGGCCAGGGCGGCATTCAGATGTGGGCTGGCCGCATGGGCCGCCGCGGCCGCCTGGTTTTCGTAGACCTCATAGACCACAAAAGTACCCGGGGCCTGGATGGCCTCGTGCAGATGATAATGCTGCGTGCCGGGCTCCTGGCGGCTGACGGTGGCCAGCTCTTCGAGGATCAGGCGCAGGGCCGCCCCCCGGCCAGGCGCGGCGACGAGGGTGGCGAAGATATAGACGGCGTCACGATTGGCTTCATTGTCGGTCATTGAATGGCTCCTGCCCTGGCAGTTGTGGCTGGCCGGGCGTCTCTGCGTTGGTGTTGTCCGCTTCGGGGCGGAATGTCAGAGATAATGCCGCAAGACCGCAACGCAATACATATGCAATGCAACATAATTGCGGCATCGGGCAGGAGAGTGGGGGGCTTCTGTTGCCCGGTGCCCCCCGAACCGCGCTTAGCTACTGATTAGGCAGCGACAGCGAATGCAACGTTGTTATCGTTCGCATTTAAAAATTAGCCCGATAACGGCGGTACAATGCCGGGCAAAAGATGGGTCTTTACCACGCGTGTCGAGCCTATTTCGCCCCCTCAAGATTTCCCTTGGATCGCGTCCTGATGACGAAGCGGCAAAGCCGCGAAGTCTGAATCAGGCCGCGAGGCGGTCCAGAGGACCGCCAAGAAATATGGAGGCGCCGGGTACCGCCCCCGGGTCCACAACGCTTATTCCACGCACCGTTTATCACCATAGCCGGCAAGCCGGCAGGGGTTATATAGTGCCGAATCGCAGAATATGAAAGAGAGGGGGCATGAGCCTCTCACCTGAACAGCAGACCGAGATCGAGGCCGCGCGCGCCGCCTCCCACACCACCCGCCGCCCGACCGTGGGAGCGCTGGAAGAACAGCTATTTACCGCCATCCCGGTGCTCGACCATGGCTTCGTGCGCGTCGTGGACTACATGGGCGATGATTGCGCCGTGGTGCAGGCCGCCCGCGTCTCCTACGGGCGCGGCACCCGCCGGGCGCTGGAGGATGAGGGGCTGATCCGCTACCTCATGCGCCATTACCACTCGACCCCGTTCGAGATGTGCGAGATCAAGTTTCACGTGAAACTGCCGATCTTCGTGGCGCGGCAATGGATCCGCCACCGCACCGCGAACGTGAACGAATATTCGGCGCGCTATTCCATCATGGACAAGGATTTCTACATCCCCGCCCCGGAACAGATGGCCAGGCAATCCACCGATAACCGCCAGGGCCGCGGCGAGGTGCTGGATGCCGAGACCACCGCCCGCGTGATGGGGCTGCTGCGCCAGGATGCCGAGCAGACCTATGGCCATTATGAGGAGATGCTGGGCGAGGAGGTCGGGCTGGCGCGCGAGCTGGCGCGCATGAACCTGACGCTGAACACCTACACCCAATGGTACTGGAAGACGGACCTGCACAACCTCTTCCATTTCCTGCGGCTGCGCGCCGATTCCCACGCGCAGTACGAGATCCGCGTCTATGCCGAGGCGATGCTGAAGCTCACCGAGGCCTGGGTGCCGCTCTCCTACAAGGCCTTCTGCGATTACCGGCTGGGGGCGGTGACTTTCTCCGCCAAGATGCTGGATTGCGTGAAGAAAATGCTGGCGGGCGAGGCGGTGGACCAGGCCTCCTCCGGCCTTTCCAAGCGGGAATGGACGGAGTTCCAGGCCGCTCTCGCATCAGAGAGATAGCTCTCTGTTTTAACGAGCAACTTTATCCAATCAAATGAGTCCATTTGATTGGATGTTGCGCTAGGCCGGGATTAATTCCCCGTCTTTCCAGCGCTGCAGAGTCATGAAGCTGGCGGTGTTCTGGCCGGTGGTATCGAAGGCGACGCCGAAACCGTTGAGCAGCGCGCCCTGCGGCAACTTCAGCTTGGACAGCGCCGCCAGCAGCCTCCCCGGATCGCCGCCCGCCGCATTCAGCGTGTCGAACACCAGCTTGGCGCCGACATAGGCGGTGCAGGATTCGGCGGAGCGCGGTTTCACGCCAAAACGGGCCAGGTAGGCCGCGGCGATTTTTTCCGCCGGGCCCGGATAGAACGGCGCCGCGATGACCAGCGTGTCGTTCAGCGCGCCGCCGAGCGCCTGCGCCGTATCGCGCAGCCCATAGCCATTGCCGCAGCCGATCAGCGAATTGGGCCGCCAGTTCAGGCTTTTCAGGGCCTGGAACAAGGCAAGCGTGTCATCCTGCCCGCCGGCATGCAGCAGCACGTCGATCTTGGCGCGCATCAGCCGGCCAACCGGGTCGTACAGATCAACCGCATCTTCAGGATAACCGGCGGCGAGCGTGATGGGGAGCTTCGCCGCGTTCAGCGCCGCGATGGCAGCGGCGGCGATGGCCCCGCCGGTGGCGCCGGTATTGAACAACAACCCTAATTTCCGCCCCGCGAAGCGCGACTGGATGGTGCCGGCCGCCAACATGCCGGCCATGGTGGTGGTGGGGCCCGTGCGGAGCAGAAATTTGAAGCCGCGCGTCATGATGCCATCCGCCGGGGCGGTGAGTTCGATGAACGGCACCTGCGCCAGCTCCGCCGCCGCCGTGGCGGGGTAGGAGAGGGCGGAGCTGGCGCTGCCGAACAGGATATTGGCATGCGCGGTCGAGATCAGCGCGTTGACGGTGGCGGCCGCGCTGGGCTGGGCGGGCATGTCCCCTGGCGTGAGCGAGATGGGCTTGCCCGCGATGCCCCCGGCCGCGTTCACCACATCCATGGCCAGCTGAATGCCGCGCAGCGCCTCGTCGCCCTCCAGCGCGGAGGTGCCGGTGAGCGGCAGGGCGGCGCCGAATTGCGGCGCGGGCGCGGGCTTGGCCCCCTGCGGGCTGCCCGCGCTGGCGGCGCGGCCCGGGGCGGCGAGGCCGAGCGCCGCGGCGGCGCCAAGCAAGGAGCGGCGAGGGAGAGAGGACATGCGGCGCCTAACTTGCACCCGGCCCGGGTTGACGCAAGCGCCGGGAAGGCGGCGATATGCGCCCCATGCCCCAATCCCAGCCCCTGCCCGAGACGATGCGCTATATCGACCTTCCCACCCCTGGCGGCCCGGAGGCGATGGTGCTGGCCACCGGCCCCCTGCCCGTGCCGAAGGATGACGAGATCCTGATCCGCGTGATGGCGGCGGGGGTGAACAGGCCGGATGTGCAGCAGCGCAAGGGGCTGTACCCGCCGCCGCCTGGCGCCAGCCCGATCCTGGGCCTGGAAGTGGCGGGCGAGGTGGCGGCCCTTGGCCCCATGGCCAGCGGCTTCTATCCCGGCCACAAGGTTACCGCGCTGTGCAATGGCGGCGCCTATGCGGAGTATGTGGCGGTGCCGTGCGGCCAGTGCCTGCCCTGGCCGGAGGGCTTTGACGCGCTGCAGGCCGCCTCGATCCCGGAGAATTTCTTCACTGTCTGGGCCAATCTGTTCGACATGGCGGCGCTGAAGCCCGAGGAAAGCCTGCTGGTGCATGGTGGCACCTCCGGCATCGGCCTCACCGCCATCCAGCTTGCCCGCGCCCAGGGGTCCACGGTGTTCGCCACCGCCGGGTCGGACGAGAAATGCGCCGTCATCGCGCGCTACGGCGCCACCGCGATCAATTATAAAACCCAGGATTTCCAGCAGGTCATCGCGCAGGCCACGGGCAAGCGCGGGGTGGATGTGGTGCTGGACATGGTCGGCGCCCCCTATACCCAGAGCAATATCAAATGCCTGGCCCCGCGCGGGCGGCTGGTGCAGGTGGCCTTCATGCAGGGGTCCAAGGCCGAGATCGACCTGCTGCCCGTCATGCTCAAGCGCCTGACCATCACCGGCTCGACCATGCGGCCGCGCGACGCTGCCGACAAGGCCGCCCTTGCCGCGGCGCTGAAGCGGACGGTCTGGCCGTTGCTGGAGCGCGGCAAGGTGGTGCCGGTGATTGATACGGTGTTTGCGCTGGAGCAGGCGCCGGCCGCGCACGCGCTGATGGAGGCCAGCACCCATATCGGCAAGATTTTGCTGCGCGTCTCCAGTTGAGTTTTCCCAGAAAGGGGATATGGCTCGCGCAGACAAACGGGACCTTTGCGTATGAAATCCAGCTTCCTGGCCGTGGCGTCCATCCTGCTTCTGGCCGGCTGCGCCAGCCAGCCGCAAAGCCGGGCGGCGGCGGCCAACACGGCCGCCTGCACCCAGGCTGCGGACCAGGTCTACCAGAACAGCACGCTGGACCTGCAGGCCCGCACCGCCCAGAACGGGCTGCGCTACGGCGCGCCCACCCAGGTGTTCGGCGCCGAGCAGATGGGTGCTGCGAACAACCGCGCATTGCAGATCCAGCATTGCGAGGAGTTTGGCAGCCAGAACGGCGCGCCCACCGTCAACGGGGTGCCGGTTGTCGCCCCGCATATCGTCAACTGAACGGAGTTTTTTCATGAGCCGTATCATCCGCACCGAAGCCAGCCCGATTTTGTCCAAGGCGGTCGAGTATCACGGGTTTGTCTACACCATGGGCGTGGTGGCGCAGGACACCTCCGGCGATGTCACCGCCCAGACCAAGGATGTGCTGGCGCAAATCGACGCCCTGCTGGAAACGCATGGCACGGACAATACCCGCCTGCTTCAGGCGCATATCTGGCTTAAAAATATTTCAGATCGCGCCGCCATGAACGAGGTCTGGACCGCTTGGCTGCCGGCAGGCCAGGCGCCGGTCCGCGCCTGCGTGGAAGCCAAGCTGGCGGACCCCGCCTACCTCGTCGAGATCATGGTCACCGCCTGCCGGTAATTCTGGCTCCGGTTTGTTTTTTCGTTGATAATGAAGTGATTGGGGAGCGGGTTTCGCTCCCCTTTTTCATGAATCGGTGAAGCCTGCACCGCATCGCAACAAGGACAATTACGACTTCAGCGTTTAGGAAAATTGTCTTAAGTGCGGCATTTCGAGATGGTCCTAATTAACGAAAACCTGTATCTGTTGTAATTTTGTCGCACCCACGGGTTGCATGATCTGCAATCCACCCCTAGCCGTTACACATGGTTTCTTGGCGCTTCAAACGGCTCGGGCGAGTGGAAAAAATGGCTGGACACGGTGTGGGCACCTCCTTCTCGAGCACCGCACGTGCTTGGCTCGCAGGTCTTTCCTTCGCTGCCCTGACGGCGCTTCTGCCCGTTACCGCCAAGGCGTCGACGCAGCATCATGCAGCCGCTCACACGGCGCATAAGAGCGCGAAGAGCGAGCATCTGGCCCGCACCACGCATCACAGGGCCGGCACGTCCCATGTGGCCAGCCGTATGGCCCGGCATGAGACGCCCTACGCCTCGGCCAGCCATTCTTCGCACCGCGAGCATGTTTCGGCCGAGTATCGCCAGTCCCGCCTGCAATGCGTGCCTTACGCGCGCGAGGTTTCGCATATCGATCTCTCCGGCAACGCCTTCCTCTGGTGGGCGGAGGCGGCGGGCCGCTATGACCGTGGCAACCAGCCGGCGGTTGGTTCGGTGCTGAATTTCCGCGCCATTGGCCGCATGCCGCTCGGCCATGTCGCGGTGGTGACGGCGGTGCTGGACACGCGCACCATCCTGGTCACCCAGGCCAATTGGGTGCCGGGCACGATCACCAACGACGTGACGGTGCAGGACGTCTCCCCGGATAATGACTGGTCGGATGTGAAGGTCGAGCTGGGCGACGGCAGCACCATGGGCTCCTCCTATCCCACCTATGGCTTCATCTATAACCGTCCGGATACCGGCATGGTGATTGCCTCCAACGGTGGCAGCCGGAACGAAGTGGCCGAGGCGCCGATGGCGCGCCCTGTGGCCAGCGAAGCGCCGAATCGTAACCTGCAGTAAGCCTGCCGCCCCCTCATGCGGGGGCTTTGCCGGTTTTGAAGCCTGGGGTTAAGCTGCAGCCGCTTAACCATCAGGAGTGATGCATGACCTCGGCGAATTCCCGTACGGCTGACCACCCGATCGAACCGATCTTCCTGGAACGCTGGTCGCCGCGCGCCTTTACCGGCGAGGAGATCTCCGAGCATACGCTGCGCACGATGTTCGAGGCCGCGCGCTGGGCGCCGTCCTCCTATAATTCCCAGCCCTGGCGCTTTTTGTATGCGCGGCGCGACAATGCCCATTGGGACAAGTTTCTGGGCTTGTTGAACCCGTTCAACCAGAGCTGGGCGAAGACCGCCTCGGCGATCGTGTTCATCGTCTCATCCGAGACCATGGCGGTTCCGGGCAAGGATACGCCGGTGCCCTCGCATAGCCATTCCTTCGATGCCGGGGCTGCCTGGGCGTATCTGGCGTTGCAGGCGACCTTCCTGGGCTGGCAGGCGCATGGCATGGCGGGGATCGAGATGGAGAGGGTCTATACCGATCTGAACGTGCCGGCGGGCTATCGGGTGGAATGCGGCGTGGTGATCGGCCGGCAAGGGCCGAAGACGCTGCTGCCGGAGGCCCTGCAGGCCCGCGAGGCGCCGAGCGGGCGCAAGCCGCTCTCGGAAATCGCCTTCGAAGGCGGCTTCTGAGAGCTTGCCTCGAAGCAACTGATCAAAAGCTTATAAAGTTTTTTGGGTGCAGCCTTTTTTACAAAAAAGGCTGCCTTTTCATGCCCTTCAAGCGGGCAGCTTGCCCACAAGCGCAGCCGGCAACAAACCCAGCAGCCCCGCCCGCACGCGGTGCCAGAAGGCCGAGAGCAGCAACAAGGCGCATCCGGCAATGAGGGCCGTCACCGCCAGGCTCTCCGCCTGGTTGCCCGCCGTGCGCAGCACATGCGCCAGCGCATAGATCACATAGCCCAGGGCGGAGACGAGCAGCGCGCGCCGGTCCACCAGCAGCGCCACCACGGCGAGCACCGCATAAAGCCCGACAGCGATGGTGGCATCGCCCGCATGGCCGCCGCCTTGCAGCAGCCCCAGCAGATAGAAGGCCGGATGCACCAGCATGGGCGCGGCCAGAAGATGCAGCCAGAAGGCGACGTCCGCCCGGCGGGTCTGGCGCGCGCGGTCTGACATGTCCCAGCGCAGCGCCAGGGCGAAGACGCAAAGCCCGCCCAGGATCAGCAGATAAGGCCAGAAGGGCCACAGGCCGGGAAAGAAGGCCAGCGCCAGGCTGATGGCCAGCAGCACAACCGCCGCCATCCCGGCCGCCACGGTGATGGGCACATGAAAGCGCCGCCAATGGGCATAGATGGCCAGCGCCTCCAGCCCGGCGGTAAAGCCCATGGTGAGGTAGAGGCTCGTCTTGGTGCCCAGCGCGCTGCCGGATGGCACGAACATGAGCAGGTGGTTGGCGACCCAGCCGCCGATCAGATGCATCAGGATGTCCGAAACGCCCTTCGCAAAGAGCAGCAGGAGCAGAATGCTGGGCAGCGCCATATGGCGACGGCGGGTGAAATATTCGGCCAGCAGCCAAGCCTCGGCGGCCAGCGCCAGGCCGCGTTCCACCGCCGGCCCCACAAGCACGGAGGTGGCGATGGCCACCAGCGCGATGGCGATGCTCACGAAGATATCGTTGAAGCCGGTCAGCAGCCGGACATATTCCTCATCCACCGCCGGGCCTTGCCGGTTGGCGGCGACGAACGCCCGGAATTTCGCGGCATCCCCGGTGGAGAGAATTCTGGCATCAATCGCGGCGTCGAGATCTGATTCGCTGTACATTGGGCTTTCTTATCTCTCGCAGCTGATGCGTGGAAGCAGGCAGCCACGCCATGAATTGACGCGGATCAAGGATTTCAGGTCCGGTTTGGAGCACAATATTCATGATGTTGAAGGCGGGCGCAGTGTGGTGTCGCAAGCCGCGATCATTGCATCTCCCGCCGCTTGAACCAGCAAAGGAGAGGCAGATGGCCAATACCGAAGTGAGCCCGAGGCAGGGTCAGGTTCCGGTGCCGTGGCGGAGCTTGCGCGACGAGCTGGACCGGATGTTCGACCGTTTCAACCAGGATCTCGTCCCCTGGAATCCATTTGGCGGCAACGATCCCAAATGGCCGTCGGTCGATATCGCCGAAACCGAAAAGGCCTATACCATCACCGCCGAACTGCCTGGGATGGCGGCGGAGGATGTGGAGGTGGCGCTGGATGGCGGCGTGCTCATGATCAAGGGCGAGAAGCGCAGCGAGACCAAGACCGAGGAGAAGAACTACCATCTGACCGAGCGCAGCTATGGAGCCTTTCAGCGGCGCTTCTCGCTGCCGGACGGGGTTGACCGCAACGCCATCAATGCCGCCGTCGACAAGGGCGTGCTGACGCTGACTCTGCCAAAACTGTCACCAAGTGAGACGGCCGCGAAAAAGATCGAGGTGAAGCAAGCCAGCTGAAAGAAAGCGGCATCGCCGTCTCCGCCATGCCAAACAAAAAACCCCGGGGTTGCCCCCGGGGTTTCCTGTTTCAGCGTGACGGGCTGGATTAGAAATCCATGTCGCCCATGCCGCCCATGCCGCCCATGCCGCCGGGCATGCCGCCACCGGCCGCCTTCTTCTCGGGGCGCTCGACCACACCAGCCTCGGTGGTGATGATCAGGGAGGCCACGGAAGCGGCGTCCTGCAGGGCGGTGCGCACAACCTTGGTCGGGTCGATGATGCCGGCGGCAACCATGTCCTTGAACGCGCCGGTCTGGGCGTCGTAGCCATGGGTGTACTCGCCGTTGTCGAGCACCTTGCCGGCGATCACGGCGCCGTCCTCACCAGCGTTCTCGGCGATCTGGCGCAGCGGCACCTGGATGGCGCGGCGGATGATCTCGATGCCGGTGAGCTGGTCGTTGTTCTCGGCCTTCAGGCCGTCCAGCACCTTGGAGGCGCGGGCCAGGGCCACACCGCCGCCGGGGACGATGCCTTCCTCAACCGCGGCGCGGGTGGCGTGCAGGGCGTCGTCAACGCGGTCCTTGCGCTCCTTCACCTCAACCTCGGAGGCGCCGCCAACGCGGATCACGGCAACACCGCCAGCCAGCTTGGCCAGGCGCTCCTGCAGCTTCTCGCGGTCGTAGTCGGAGGAGGTCTCCTCGATCTGCGCGCGGATCTGGTTGACGCGGCCGGTGATGTCGTCCTTGGCGCCGACGCCCTCGATGATCGTGGTGTTCTCTTTCTCGATCAGCACCTTCTTGGCGCGGCCCAGCATGTTCAGGGTCACGGTCTCGAGCTTGATGCCCAGATCCTCGGAGATGACCTGGCCGCCGGTCAGGATCGCGATGTCCTCCAGCATGGCCTTGCGGCGGTCACCAAAGCCCGGCGCCTTGACGGCGGCGATCTTCAGGCCGCCACGCAGCTTGTTCACCACCAGGGTGGCCAGGGCTTCGCCCTCGACGTCCTCGGCGATGATCAGCAGCGGCTTGCCGGACTGCACGACGGACTCCAGCAGCGGGAGCATCGGCTGCAGCTGGGAGAGCTTCTTCTCGAAGATCAGGATGTACGGGCTGTCGAGGTCCGCGATCATCTTCTCCGGGTTGGTGATGAAGTACGGGGAGACATAGCCGCGGTCGAACTGCATGCCCTCGACGACGTCGAGCTCGGTCTGGATGCCCTTGGCTTCCTCAACCGTGATCACGCCCTCATTGCCGACCTTCTGCATGGCCTGGGAGATCATGTCGCCGATCTCGGACTCGCCATTGGCGGAGATGGTGCCAACCTGGGCGGTCTCGGCCG
>DATJXU010000247.1:0-21757 GCA_035499915.1 Acidocella sp. | reverse complement strand
TGCCCGCGCACCCTGCCCAGCGCCGCCTGCCCCCCATTGCCTTCGCCGAGCCGCCGCCCCTCTGGGAGGACACGCCCGCGCCTGAGGACGAGCTGCTTCGCGCCCGGCGCGAAATCCCGCCTTTGCTTGGCCCCGAACCCGTTGGAGTTGACGAGATCGCCCGGCGCTGCCAACTGTCGCTGACAGCAATACGGGCGGTCATCCTGGAGCTCGAATTGGCGGGGCGCGTGGAAAGCCTGGCCGGGGACAGGGTGATCCTGCCCGCAGACCCCTAAGCCTCGCGGCTTGAAGACCAATGAATGGAACGGCCCTTTGACTGATATCGTCGTCGTCGAATCCCCCTCCAAGGCCAAGACGATCAACAAATATCTGGGGGAGTCCTATAAGGTCCTGGCCTCTTTCGGCCATGTCCGGGATCTTCCCCCCAAGGATGGCTCGGTCCGCCCGGACGAGGATTTCGCCATGGACTGGCAGGCGGATGACCGCGGCGCCAGGCAGCTCAGCGAGATCGCCAAGGCGCTGAAGGGCGCAAAAACCCTCTATCTGGCGACTGACCCCGATCGCGAGGGTGAGGCGATCTCCTGGCATGTGCAGACGGCCCTGCTGGAGCGCAATGCGCTAAAAGGCATCCATGTCCGCCGCGTGACCTTCAACGAGATCACCAAGAACGCGGTGAAAACCGCCATGGCGCAGCCGCGTGACCTGGATACCCCGCTGATCGAGGCCTATCTCGCCCGCCGCGCCCTGGATTATCTGGTGGGCTTCACCCTCTCCCCGGTGCTCTGGCGCAAGCTGCCGGGTTCAAAATCCGCCGGGCGCGTGCAGTCCGTGGCGCTGCGGCTCATCTGCGAGCGCGAGGCGGAGATCGAGATCTTCAAGAGCCGGGAATATTGGAGCGTGGAGGCGGTGATGCTCACCCCCACCGCCGCCCCCTACCCTGCCCGCCTCACCCATTACCAGGGCAAGAAGCTCGAGCAGTTCGACCTGAAGGATGAAGCCAGCGCCGCCGCCGCGAAAGCCGCCGTGCAGGCGGGCAGCTTCTCGGTCGCCGCGGTCGAGAAGAAGCGTACGCGCCGCAGCCCACCGCCGCCCTTCATCACCTCCACCCTGCAGCAGGAGGCCAGCCGCAAGCTTGGCTTCTCCTCCCAGCAGACCATGCGCCTCGCCCAGCAGCTTTATGAAGGTGTTGAGATCGGCGGCGACACGGTGGGCCTGATTACCTATATGCGAACCGACGGCGTGCAGCTTGCGCAGGAAGCCGTCACCGCCATGCGCAGGCAAATCCAGGCGGAGTTCGGCGACCAGTATCTGCCCGTGGCGCCACGCATTTATCAAAGCAAGGCGAAGAACGCGCAGGAGGCCCATGAGGCCATCCGCCCCACCGACATCGCGCTGAAACCCGAGACGGTCGCCCGCATGCTGAGCCAGGACCAGGCGAAGCTCTACGAGCTGATCTATAAGCGCGCCCTCGCCTGCCAGATGTCCCCCGCCGAGCTGGACCAGACCGCCGTGGACCTGACCGACGGCAAGGGCCAGACGCTGCGTGCCACCGGCTCCGTGTTGGCCTTTGACGGGTTTCTGCGCCTCTATCATGAGGACCAGGACGACCCGTCCGAGGCTGAGGACGACAGCCGCATCCTGCCGCCTATCGCCAAGGGCGACCCGGCAAAGACCCGCGAGGTCACCGCCACCCAGCATTTCACCCAGCCGCCGCCGCGTTTTTCTGAGGCCTCGCTGGTGAAGAAGATGGAGGAGCTGGGCATCGGCCGGCCTTCCACCTATGCCTCCATTCTCTCCGTGCTGCGCGACCGCAATTATGTGCGCCTGGAGGCGCGGCGCTTTATCCCCGAGGATCGCGGCCGGCTGGTCACCGCCTTCCTGGTCAGTTTCTTCGCCCGCTATGTCGATACCGGCTTCACCGCCAACCTGGAGGAGCAGCTCGACGAGGTGGCCGAGGGCAACGCCGATTGGCGGGCCGTTTTGCGCGCCTTCTGGGATGATTTCTCGGCCGCCATCGCGCAGACCAAGGATTTGAAAATCTCCGACGTCATCGACGCGCTGGACCAGGATCTTGGGCCGCATTTCTTCCCCGCGCGGGAGGATGGCTCCGATGCGCGCGCCTGCCCGGCCTGCGGGGAGGGGCGGCTGGGGCTGAAGCTGGGGCGCTTCGGCAGCTTCATCGGCTGCTCGAACTATCCCACCTGCCAGTACACCCGCAAACTCGCGGTCGAGGGCGGCGAGACCGAGGATGATTCCCTAAAGGACGGCATGCGCGTGCTGGGCCAGAATCCTGACACGAACGAGGACATCACGCTGCGCCGCGGCCCTTACGGGCTTTACGTGCAGCAGGGCGAGCCGAACCCGGAGGACAAGAAAGCCAAGCCCAAGCGCGCCTCGCTGGCGCGAGGCATGGATGGCGCGACATTGACGCTGGAAGAGGCGCTGGGCCTGCTCTCGCTGCCGCGGCTGGTCGGGCTGCATCCGGAAACGGGCCAGAAGATCGAAGCCAATCTCGGCCGGTTCGGGCCTTATGTGAAAATGGGCGCGCTGTTCGCCTCGCTGGACCGCGATGACAATGTCCTGCATCTCGGCCTCAACCGGGCGATGGACCTCATCGCCAAGAAGATGGAATCAGTCAAAACCCTGGGTCCCCACCCGAAAGACGGGCAGGATGTGCTGGTGCGCAAAGGCCGCTTCGGCCCCTATGCGCAATGGGGCACCACCGTCGCCAATCTGCCGAAGGGCGTGGAGATGGCCTCCATGACGTTGGACGAGGCGGTGGCGCTGCTGGCCGAGAAAGGGAAAACATTGGCACCGCGCGGCAAGAAGGGTGCAAAGGCCAAAGCCGCGCCCAAAAAGGCCGCCGCGCCGAAAGACGCCAAACCGGCCGCAAAAAAGGAAGCTGCTTCGGTCAGCAAAAAGGCATCCGCCAAAAAAGCACCTGCCAAAACGGTTGCCGCGAAAGCATCACCCGCCAAAAAACCGGCCGCCAAGAAAACCGCCTGAGCGCAAAGCGCCCAGCTAGGCTCTTCAGTGCCGGGGCCTTGCGTGCATCGTGGTGTTTTTCACCTGCGCGGGGGCGGCCCTCGCCGGTGCTGGCTTGGGCGCCAAAGCGGCGGCCCTGGCGGGTGGCGGTGCGGGTTGCGCGTCCATAGCCTGCGCCTCCACGCGTGTCTCATCCACAGGCTCCGGGGCCTCGGCTTCCGGCGCGTCCGGTACGGCCTGCTTCTGGTGGGCCGGCTTGGCCTCCAGCATCTTGCCCGCCTCGGCGAAGCCGCTGCGGATCTCTCCAGAAACTTCCTTCACCAGGGCTGCGAAATTTTCAATGTCCTGGCGTGCCTGCGCGCTCAGATGCTCGGCGTCGGTGACCTCCCACTGCATCATTTTCATATGGCTGACCATGAATTCCTGGCCATAACGTATCTGCGCGCGCATGGCTGCGGCCATGCCCTGGGCGATGCGCTCCTGCGCGTGCACCAGTCCAGCGGCGCGCGCCTGCCATTGGTGGATGAACTGCTCCGGATCGAGTGCCCCCGCCGGAAATTCGAAAACGGATTTCGCCTTTTGATGATGTCGCTGATCCATGTCACATTCCCCTATTGGACGTGGGCAGTATAAACGCGGCAAAGCAGAATTTGGGAGAATTATTCCAAATGATCCCAAGTTTAACCTGCGGATTTAATCAGCCTGCAATTTCCGGAGGATGTATATGGCGAAGTTTCATGGTCTTCTGCTGGTTTCAGCTGTGCTGGGGCTGATCTTCATGCTGCTGAGCGGCAATGTCGCACGTCAGCGCTTTCTCACCCGCGTGATGATCGGCGATGGCGACGGGCAGACAGGTGCTGAGACCCTGCGCAAAGCCGTGCGTGCACAGGCGAATTTCGCTGAATATGTGCCACTGATCCTGTTTCTGCTCGCGGGCGATGCATTTGCGGGCGCATCAGCGAAATGGGTGGTCTGGCCTGGCATCGCGCTGGTGCTGGCGCGCCTCTCCCATGCGGCGGGCATGTATCGTCCCGCCCCCAACCCGCTGCGTGCAGGCGGGGCCATGCTCACCTGGGCGGTGCTGATCCTCGCCAGCCTGGAGGCGCTTTATCTTACATTTTAGGAAATCAGCCGTCGCACGGCCTCCAGCCGGTCGGCCTCTTCGGCGGGCTTGTCCGTGCGCAGCCGCAGCACACGCGGAAAGCGAAGCGCAACACCTGATTTATGCCGGGAGGAGCGCTGCGCGGCGTCAAACCCCAACTCGAACACAAGGGTTTTCTCAACTTCCCGAACCAGGCCGAAGCGCGCGATGGTGTGGTTGCGGATCCACCGGTCGATGAAGTCCAGCTCCTCATCCGTATAGCCGGAATAGGCCTTCGCCACCGGCACCAGCTCGCCCTCCCCGGTCCAGACTCCGAATGTATAATCCGAATAGAAAGAGGAGCGTTTGCCATGGCCGCGCTGGGCATACATCAGCACCGCATCCAGGCTTAGAGGGGCGCGTTTCCATTTCCACCACAGCCCTTTCGGCCGCCCGGCGAGGTAAGGCGCATCGCCGCGCTTGAGCATCAGCCCTTCGCTCTGCTCATCGCGCGCCGCCTCGCGCAATTGCGCCAGCTCCGCGATCGTGCCGAACTTGACCAAAGGCGAAATTTTCATGCGCGCAGGTTGGGTTTTGGCAAACCACGCCTCCAGCCGGGCGCGGCGGGCGTCGAAAGGCAGTGCGCGGATATCCTCCCCGGCTTCGAACAGCATGTCATAGAGCATGATCCCCGTTGGGAATTTCTGCTGCAGGGCGGCGTTGGCTGTTTTGCGGTTGAGGCGTTGCTGAAGGTCGGAAAAAGGCGCGATCGCGCCATCGCGCACCACCAGCAGCTCGCCATCCAGCACCGCGTTGAAATCGGCGGCCTCCAGAAGATCGGGAAAGGCGGCGGAGATATCCTCGGCGTTGCGGGAATAGAGGCGCTTCTGCGTCCCGTTCGCCACAAGCTGCACGCGGATCCCGTCAAATTTCCGCTCTGCGCGGAAGGCGGTCCAGTCAATACGGTCAATGTCTTCGGGTTCGATGGGATGCGCCAGCATCACCGGGCGAAACACAGGCGCCTCACCGGGCGTGGGCCTTTCTCCCCTGCCCTCCAGCCAGGCGAAGAGGCCGGCATAAGGCGGTTCCAGCCCATGCCAGATTTCCTCGATCTCATTCACATCCAGCTGGCCCATCTCCGCCAGGGCGAGCTTGGCAAGGCGCAAGGAGGCACCGACGCGCAAGCCGCCGGTGAGCAGCTTAAGCAGCGCCAGGCGCGCGGAGGGGGCGGACCTGTCCAGCCACCCCTCGATCAGCCCGGGAATGTTCGCGCGCCTGGCGGCGCGCAACGTGTCGACCACCTCCGGCAAGGCGGGCGGTGCATCGCCATGGGTGGGCCAGATCAGCGCGATGGTCTCCGCGAGGTCGCCCACGAAATCATACGACAAATCGAACAATTCGGAATCAATGCGCGAGGCGGCCAGGTCCTTCAGCGTGGCGGCCTTGGCGCCGGAAAAATCCAGCGCGCCGGCGATGGCGGCAAGGGCATAGCCGCGCTCAGGGTCCGGCCTCGTGGCGAAATAGGCCCGCAGGAGCGAGATTTTCGTGTTGCGGCCGGGTGCAAAAAGCAGGCGTTCCAGCAACTCGGCGAAATCTTTCATTCCTCCTCCTCGCCATAGCCGATCAGCGACAAGGCCCGGGCGCGGATCTGCATGAGCTGGCAGGCGCGGATCAGCGCGTCCTCTGCCCCGTGTGTGACCCAGATTTCCGGGGCCTGGGTGTCCTTGATGGTGGCCAGCAGCGCGTCCCAGTCCGCATGGTCGGAGATGATCAGCGGCAGCTCCACCCCCGCGGCCTTGGCGCGCTGGCGGATGCGCATCCAGCCCGAGGCCTGGGCCACCACCGGGTCCTCCAGCCGCCTGCCCCAGCGTTCTCCCACGGCGGCGGGCGGGGCCAGAACCATGGCGCCCCTGAGCTGGGTTTTTTGTGCGGCCGTGGCGGGGCGCAGATCGCCAAGATCGACCCCCAGCGATTGGTAGAGCGCGCAGAGATTGGCGTGCGCCCCGTGCAGATAGATGGGCGCCTTGTAGCCCTGCTGGCGCAGACAGGCGATGAGGCGCTGGGATTTGCCCAGCGAATAGGCGCCCACCACATGGGTGCGCTCGGGAAACAACGCATGAGAACGCAGAAGTTTTTCGATTTCGCCGTCCGGTGGGGGGTGGCGGAACACGGGCAATCCAAACGTGGCTTCGGTCACGAATACATCGCAGCGCACCGGCTCGAAGGGCGCGCAGGTCGGGTCCGGCTGGCGCTTGTAATCGCCAGAGACCACGGCGCGGCTGCCCTGGTGGTCCATCACCACCTGCGCCGAACCAAGCACATGCCCGGCGGGGACGAGGGTGATGGTGACGTCATTGATTTTGAGCGGCGTGCCATAGGCCAGGGGTTGCAAAACGCCCCCTGCCCGCTCCGCGCCCAGGCGGACGCGCATGATGGCGAGCGTTTCCGCCGTGGCCAGAACATGGGCATGGCCGGGGCGGGCATGGTCGGAATGGCCATGGGTGATGATGGCGCGCGCCACCACGCGCATCGGGTCGATATGAAAATCCCCCGGCACGCAATAAAGCCCGGACGGCGTGGTCTTCAGCCAGGTTTCTGGGCGCGGGGCCATGGGAGAGGCATAGAACAAATCATGAAAATAACATATGCTGCGCCATGGCCAGGTTGCCAGAGATTTTCGCGCGTTGGTTTGAAGCCAGGGGCTGGCGGCTGCGTGCGCATCAGGCGGCGATGCTGGAAGCCGCCGAGGCCGGAGCGGATGCGCTGCTCATCGCCCCCACCGGCGCGGGCAAGACGCTGGCCGGGTTTCTGCCCAGCCTGGTGGCGCTGGCGGCGCAGCCCTCCGACAGGCTGCATACGCTTTATGTCAGCCCGCTGAAGGCGCTGGGCACGGATATAGCCCGCAATCTGCAGGCGCCGGTGGCGGAGATGGGGCTTTCCATTCCCAT
Source organism: Acidocella sp. (assembly GCA_035499915.1). Lineage (GTDB taxonomy): Bacteria > Pseudomonadota > Alphaproteobacteria > Acetobacterales > Acetobacteraceae > Acidocella. The sequence goes on along the minus strand of DATJXU010000247.1, from coordinate 14,743 downwards.
TGAGACCCGCAGCGGTGACACGCCCGCCAACCGCCGCGCCCGGCAGAAAGAGGCGCCGCCGAATATTTTGCTCACCACGCCCGAATCGTTGTTGCTTCTGCTCAGCCAAGAGACCAGCGCGGATTACTTCGCTTCGCTTGCCTGCGTGGTGGTGGATGAAATCCATGCTTTGGCGGGCACCAAGCGCGGTGATCAGCTGGCGCTTTGTCTCTCCAGGCTGCGGGGTTTGTCGAAAACCCGGGTGGTGGGGCTTTCCGCCACCGTGGCACATCCAGAGGCGATGCGGGCGTTTGTTGGCCCCAATGCCCGGCTGGTGCCGGCTGAGGATGGCGCGCCGCCGGAAGTTTCGATGGTGCTGCCGGAGGGTGAAATTCCCTGGTCCGGCCATATGGGGCTGAAGGCCGCGCAGATGGTGCTGGAGCAGGTGGAGAAAGCCAGGCTTAGCATCGTGTTCGTGAACACCCGCGCCCAGGCGGAGCTGCTCTTCGCGGCTATTTGGAAACATAACAACCAGAACCTGCCGATTGCGATTCATCATGGCAGTCTGGACATCGCCCAGCGCCGCAAGGTGGAGGCGGCGATGGCGGAGGGGCGGCTGCGGGCCGTCATCGCCACCTCCTCGCTTGATCTGGGCATCGATTGGGGCGGGGTGGACCAGGTGTTGCAGATCGGGGCGCCGAAAGGTGTGTCGCGCCTGCTGCAAAGGCTGGGGCGGGCGAATCACCGGCTGGATGAGCCCTCTCGCGCCATTCTGGTGCCCGCCAACCGCTTTGAAGTGCTGGAATGCGAGGCGGCTATGCAGGGTGTTAAGGCGAAGGCGCTGGATGGCGATCCGCCCCGCCCCGGCGGGCTGGACGTGCTGGCCCAGCATATTCTGGGCATGGCCTGCGCCGGGCGATTTCGGCCGGATGATCTGTACCGGGAGGTGATGTCCGCCGCCCCCTATGCGGCATTGTCGCGCAAGGATTTCGAGGATGTGCTGCGCTTCGTGGAGGATGGCGGCTACGCGCTGGCGGCCTATGAGCGCTACCGCAAGCTGTTCCGGGATTCAGAGGGCTATGTGTACCCGGCCAATGCCAAGGTGGTGCAGCAGTTCAGGATGAATATCGGCACCATCGTCGAGGCGCCGATGATCAAGATACGGCTGGTCGGCAAGCGCGGCGGGTTCGGGGTGGGGCTGGGCGAGGTTGAGGAATATTTCGTCAATATGCTGGTGCCGGGCGACAGCTTCATATTTTCTGGAAGATTGTTGAAGTTCATCAGGTTGCGGGAGAATACTGTGGAAGTGGTGGAAGCATTCGGCGGTGAGCCGAAAGTGCCCGCCTATGCCGGGGCGCGCATGCCGCTGACCACCAATCTCGCCAGCCGGGTGCGCGCCATTCTGCATGACCCGTCCTGCTGGGGGGATTTTCCTGAGGATGTGCGGGAATGGCTGGCCTTGCAGAAGCAGCACTCGCGCCTGCCGGGGCCCGATGGGCTGCTGGTGGAAAGCTTCCCGCGCAATGGGCGCTGGTTCATGGTGGTTTATGCCTTCGAGGGGCGCAATGCGCATCAGACGCTGGGGCTGCTGCTGACCAGGCGCATGGAGCGGGCGGGCTTCGCGCCCATCGGCTTCGTGGCCACGGATTATGTGCTGGCGACATGGTCCGCCTACCGGCCGGAGAACATCGACCAGCTTTTCCAGGAGGATCTGCTGGGGGATGATCTGGAGGAATGGATGGAGACCAGCTCGCTGCTGCGCCGCGCCTTCCGGCAGGTGGCGGTGATTGCCGGGCTGATCCCGCGCCTTCTCCCAGGGGCGGAGAAAAACCGCCGGCAGGTGACTGTGAATTCCGACCTGATTTACAACGTTCTGCGCAAGCGCCAGCCCGACCATGTGCTGCTGCGCGCCACGCGGGCGGATGCGGCGCATGGGCTGATCGATCTGTCCCGTATTGCAGCAGTTTTGCGCCGGGCGAAGGGGCGGATCACCCATATGGCGCTCTCGCGCGTCTCGCCGCTGGCAGTGCCGGTGCTGCTGGAAATCGGCCGCGAGCATGTGCAGGGCGAGGCCGAGGAGGTGTTGCTGGCCGAGGCCGAGGCGATGATTGCCGAGGCCGTGTCCGGAGACGAATTTCTTCACAATTTTGTACATGGCCCCGGAGGGCAGAATATGCTTTTTCACCCGTCATGACCGCCGCCCCAATCCATTTTCGCAATGAACGGCTGATGCTCGACCCCTCCGGCGCCGCGTTCTGGCCGGCCAAGCGGGTGCTTATCGTCGCGGATCTGCATTTTGAGAAATCCACCGCCCTGGCCGCGCGCGGCACGCTGCTGCCGCCCTATGACACGCGCGCGACGATTGAGCGCTTGACGCGGTTGGTGCGGCTCTACCGCCCCTCAAAGCTGATCGCGCTGGGGGATTCCTTCCATGACGGCAAGGCGCCGGCGCGGCTTGCCAAGGAGGACCGGACACGGATCGAGGCCATGGCCCGGGAGGCGCAGATCATCTGGGTGGCGGGCAATCATGACGAGGCGGCGCATGACCTGCCGGGCCAATGCGTGGCCGAGCACCGCGAGGGGCCGTTCAGCTTCCGCCATCAGGCGTTGCCGCGGCTCAGCCCCCGGGAGATCGAGATTTCCGGGCATTTCCACCCAAAAGCCAGCATTGAGTCGCGGGCCAAGCGCATCTCACGCCCCTGCTTTGTCTCCGATGGGGCGAGCCGGTTGATCCTGCCCGCCTTCGGCACCTTCACCGGGGGGCTGGATGTGCGCGACCCGGCGATCGCCCGGCTGTTCCCGCGCGGGCTGCGGGTGTTTTTGCTTGGGCAGGAGCAGCTTTATTCCTTCGCGCTGGAGCAGTTGGGGCGCATGGCCGAGGTGGCGTGACGTGTGACGCGGCTCGTCTGGTTTCGCAACGACCTGCGGCTTGCCGATAACCCTGCCTTGCACGCAGCCGTGGACAGCGGCGAGGATGTGCTGCTGCTCTACATACTGGATGAACGCGCCGGGGCGGCGAGCCGCTGGTGGCTGCATCATTCGCTGAGCGCGCTGGGGGCGGATATCGCCTCACGCGGCGGGTCTTTGGTTCTGCGCCGGGGCGGGCCTGTGGAGATCATCTCTGAGCTGGTGAAGGCGCATGGCGTGACCGCGGTGCATGCGGCGCGCTCTTATGAGCCGTTCTGGCGTGAGGCCGACCGGGCGCTGGATGAAGCGCTGAAGGCGCTGGATTGCGGGCTGCATCGGCATCTCTCCTGTTCGCTGTTTGCGCCGGAGCGCATCACCACCAAGGCGGGCGGGCTATTTGGCGTGTTCACGCCGTTCTCAAAAGCCTGCCTGGCGGCGGGCGTGCCGGAAGAGCCCCTGCCCGCTCCTGCCAGGCTGAACGGGGTGACGGCGCGGAGCGAGACGCTGGCGGAATGGGGGCTTCTGCCCACAAGGCCGGACTGGGCGGGCGGCATGCGCGCGGAATGGACGCCCGGCGAGGCGGGCGCACATGCGCGGCTTGAGGCGTTTCTGGCCGGGAGTGTGAAGGCGTACGACAAGGCGCGGGATGTTCCGGCTGCGCCCGGCACCTCCAAGCTCTCGCCCCATGCGCATTTCGGCGAGATATCGCCGCGTATTGTCTGGCACCGCGCCAGGGCGGCTGGGGATGGCAAGGGCGCGGCGGTTTTTCTGAAGGAGCTGCTCTGGCGGGAGTTTTCCATCAATCTGCTCTGGCAGCACCCGGATTTACGGACCAGGCCGATCCGTAGGGAATTCGCGGCGTTTCCCTGGGCGCAGAATGCGGCGCATCTGGCCGCCTGGCAGCGGGGACGGACGGGGATACCCATCGTCGATGCCGGGATGCGCGAGCTGTGGCAAACGGGCTGGATGCACAACCGGGTCAGGATGATCTGCGCCTCCTACCTCGTGAAGCATCTGCTCATTCCCTGGACGGCGGGCGAGGCATGGTTCTGGGATTGCCTGTGCGACGCGGATGAGGCCGCCAACGGGGCCTCCTGGCAATGGGTGGCGGGGTGCGGGGCGGATGCGGCGCCCTATTTCCGCATCTTCAACCCGGTGCTGCAGGGGCAGAGATTCGACCCCGACGGGACTTACGTGCGCCGTTACGTGCCGGAACTGGCGAAGCTGGCGGATACGCATCTCCATGCGCCCTGGGAGGCCCCGGCGCTGATTCTGGCAGGCGCCGGGGTGCGGCTGGGCGGCAATTATCCGCAGCCCTTGGTGCTGCCCGCCGATGGCAGGCAGGCGGCGCTGGGCGCCTATGCAAAGCTGAAGGAGAGAAGCGGCGATTAGGGCAAATGGCTCTTGCCTGCGCGTCGGCATCGCCCCATCTTCCGGTTGCAATGTTTCTCCCTGCTCCAGCGCGCCACGCTTGGCCCGCATGATCCCTTCCGGTGTTCCGCTCCGTATTGTTGGTGACGTGCATGGGGATTCCAGGGCTTTCGCGGCAGCGGCGGCAACGGACAGGTTCCTGATCCAGCTGGGCGATCTGGTGGATGACGGGCCGGATACGCCAGGCGCGCTGCGCATCATGTTTCGGCTGCTGGATGAGAAGCGCGGGCTTTTCCTGCTCGGCAACCATGATTTCAAGCTGGCCAGGGCGCTGCGGGGCGACAAGGTGCGCGGCGAGCCAACGGCGCGCACCTTGGAGATTTTGCCCGCAGAGATGCGCGAGCGCACGCGCGCCGAGATCATGGCCGCACCGGCCTGGCTCAGCGCCGGGCGGGCGTTTTTTGTGCATGGCGGGTTTCATCCGGCGATGCTGGAACAGGCGCCCGGCCCCTTCCCCGCCGGGCGGCCGGAGCCTTTATGGGCCCGCGCGCTTTATGGCCAGACCAGCGGGCGCGTGACGGGTGCGGGCAAGCCGGAGCGGCTGCTGCGCTGGGTGGAGGATATTCCGCCGGGCATGACCGCCTATGTGGGGCATGACCAGCGCTCGACCGACGGCCGGCCCTATGTGCGCCAAAGCCGCAAAGGCGGCACGGCGATTTTCCTCGACACGGGGGCTGGCAAGGGCGGGCATCTGTCCTGGATGGATATCGATCCGGTGACCTGAACCGGGCGCCTGGGATTTTTCAGCCTGGGGAGCTCTGCTATGGGCATCGTCTGGAAAGGCAGGCGCGATGGCTGGAAGATGTCCGCTTCTGAAACTTGTTCTCGCCGGGTTTTGCGGCTGGTTGGCGGTTTTCGGCATGACCGTGCCAGCGAGCGCCGGGGCGGCCATGGAACGGCAGACCGCCTTGGTGGAGCTGCCGGGGGGTAAGTCGCTCAGCTATTTCGTGTCGGTGCCAGCCGATCCCGCGAAGATCAGCGCGATCCTGATCGGTATTCAGGGCTACACGCGCGATGCAAACCGGACCTTCGATGCCGCCGCCAAGGCCGCCATTGAAGCCGGGCATGGGCAGGACACGCTGATTGCGGCGCCGGTTTTCCAGGTGCCCGCAGATGATGCGCCGACATGCCATTTCCGGAACATGCCCGCCGCGGGGCGGGAAGATGCGTTGTGGCGGTGCGGGAGCTGGCCGGATGGATCGCCCGCGCTGAATGATCGCGCGGTGACATCCTTTACCGCGGCGGATGCGCTGATCGCCCAGCTTGTCAGGCAATATCCCCAGGCCCGCGTGGTGACGGTGGCCGGATTTTCGGCAGGCGGGCAATTTGTGCAGCGCTATGCGGCGTTCGGCTCACCGCCGGGATCAGTCAAAATCCGCTACGTGGTCGCTGATCCAGGCTCTTTTGTCTATCTTGACAGTTTCCGGCCGGGCGAGGGGGTGGCTGCGTGCCCCGGCTATGACGACTGGAAATATGGCTTGAAGGCGCTGCCCGCCTGGCTTGGGCGCCCCGCGGCGGCCGCGCGCGCGCATTATGCGGTGGCCGATCTGCAGTATCTCGAGGGTTCGCTCGACACGGGGGATACGCGCAAAGCCGGACGGGATTTGCTGGCCACGGGTTGCCAAGCTGAGCTGCAAGGGCGTTACCGGGTGGATCGCGGTGAGAATTATGCGGCCTATGATGCGAAAATGCTGGCCCACGGCAGGCACGGATTAACGATCGTGCCGGGGTGCGGGCATAACGTCGCCTGTGTGTTTCCAAACCCTGCTGCACGCAGGGCGTTATTTGGCCCGGATTGAAGCCGGGCCAAGTAGTGCTTGGCGCCTGTTCCTATAGAAACGGGTTGCTCCGGCGCTCATTGCCGATGTTGGAGCCGGGGCCGTGGCCGGAAAGGAAGGAGAAATCATCCGGCAGGACCAGAAGCTCGCGCTTGATGGAGGCGATGAGCTGGTCATGGTTGCCGTAATCGCCGAGATCGGTGCGCCCGACCGAGCCTTGGAACAGCACATCGCCCACGAAGCCGAAATTCATCGCCTTGCAGAGAAACACCATGTGCCCCGGCGTGTGGCCCGGGCAATGGCGGACGTCGAAATCCTCGCCGCCCAGCTTGATCACATCGCCATGGACCAGCCAGCGGTCCGGCTTGCAGTCCGTGGCGTGAAGCCCGTAGCGAGCGCCCTGCTCGGCCAGGTGATCGAGCAGGAATTTATCCTCGATGCCGGGGCCGACGATGCGCACATCCAGCGCCGAGGCCAGCTCCATGGCGCCGCCTGCATGGTCGATATGGCCATGGGTGAGGAAGATCTCGGTGATGGAGAGACCGAGCTTGCCGATGGCGTCCATGATCTGGGGGACGTCGCCCCCCGGATCGATGACCGCGCCGGTTTTGGTGTCGTCATCCCAGACCAGCGCGCAATTCTGCTGGAAGGCGGTGACGGGGACAATCCCGACCTTGAGTGTCATGAGCGCAGATCCGGGGGCGTGGCTTCGGCTTTCAGCAGCGCCACGGCCTCCTCAAGCGACATGATCTCCTGCGCCGCGCCGCCGAGGCGGCGGATGGCGACCTTGCGCTCCTCCGCCTCCTTGCGGCCGACGACGAGGATGTTCGGCACATGGGCCAGCGAATGCTCGCGGATTTTCGCCTGGATCTTCTGGTTGGTGGTGTCCAGCTCCACCGCCAGCCCGGCTTGGCGCAGGGCATCGGCCACTTCGGCGGCATAATCGTCAGCGTCCGAGACGATGGTGGCGACCACCGCCTGCACCGGGGCCAGCCAGAGCGGGAAGCGCCCGGCATATTGCTCGATGAGGATGCCGAGGAAACGCTCGAAGCTGCCGATGATGGCGCGGTGGAGCATCACCGGGCGGGCGCGGCCGGATTCGGAGGTGACGTATTCGGCGTCGAGGCGCTCCGGCAGCACGAAATCCACCTGGATGGTGCCGCATTGCCAGTCGCGCCCGATGGCATCGCGCAGCACGAATTCCAGCTTCGGACCATAGAAAGCGCCCTCGCCCGGGTTCAGCGTGTAATCCACCCCGGCCTGCTCGCAAGCAGCCCTCAAGGCGCCTTCGGCGCGGTCCCAAACCTCGTCAGCCCCGGCGCGAACCTCGGGACGGTCGGAAAATTTAACCGTGAAGCTCTCGAAGCCGAAATCCTTATAGACGCTCTCCAGCAGTGCCACGAAGCGGACGGTTTCCTCCGCGATCTGGTCTTCGGTGCAGAAAATATGCGCGTCGTCCTGGGTGAAGGCGCGCACGCGCATGATGCCGTGCAGCGCGCCAGAAGGCTCGTAGCGGTGGCAGGCGCCGAACTCGGCCATGCGGATGGGCAGCTCGCGGTAGGAGCGCAGACCCTGGTTGAAAATCTGCACATGGCAGGGGCAGTTCATCGGCTTCAAGGCGAGGGTGGTGTCTTCCTCCGCCACCTCGGCGATGAACATGTTCTTGCGGTATTTGTCCCAATGGCCGGACATTTCCCACAATTTGCGGTCGACGAGCTGCGGGGTGCGCACTTCCTCGTAGCCGTTGCGCTCCAGCCGGCGGCGGATATAGGCTTCCACCGTGCGGTAGAGCTTCCAGCCTTTCGGGTGCCAGAAGATGGAGCCGACGGCTTCTTCCTGGATGTGGACGAGATCCATGGCCTTGCCAAGCTTGCGGTGGTCGCGGCGCTCGGCTTCCTCAAGCTGGTGGAGATAGGCTTCCAGCTCCTTATTGTCGCGCCAAGCGGTGCCGTAGATGCGCGAGAGCATCGGGTTCTTGGAATCACCGCGCCAATAGGCGCCGGCGGTCTTCATCAGCTTGAAGCCGCTGCCGATATCGCCGGTGGCGCGCATATGCGGGCCGCGGCAGAGGTCCAACCATTCGCCCTGGCGGTAGATGGTGATGGTCTCGCTTTCCGGCAGGTCGCGGATCAGCTCGGCCTTGAAGCGCTCGCCCTTGGCCTCGAAGAATTTGATCGCCTCGTCGCGGTCCCATTCCTCGCGCACGAAGCCGGCATTGCGGGCGATGATCTCGCGCATCTTCGCCTCGATGGCCGGGAGGTCATCGGGCTTGAAGGGCTCGTTGCGGTGGAAATCGTAATAGAAGCCGTTCTCAATGGAGGGGCCGATGGTGACCTGGGTGCCGGGGAAAAGCTCCTGCACGGCCTCTGCCAGCACATGGGCGGCGTCGTGGCGGATCATCTCCAGGGCCGCGTCATCCTTGCGGGTGATGAATTTGACCGCGGCGTCCTGGGAGATCTCGCGGGAGAGGTCCATCTGCTTGCCATCGACCTCCATGGCGAGCGCGGCGCGGGCCAGGCCCGGCCCGATGGCCGCCGCGATGGCGGTGCCGGTGACCGCGCCCTCGAAGGAGCGAACGGAACCGTCAGGCAGGGTGATTGCAGGCATTGGTCTCTCTCTAGTGTCGTGAAAATACGGAGGGCGTTATGGCAGGCGCTGGAGCACTTGCGCAACCGGCAGGGCTTGCAAGCTTGGCGCACGCAGGATCGTGGGCCAGCCGCCATCAGGATAGCGCGGCGCGGTGCGGGCGGGCTCCGACGCGGCGGAGAAGAGCGAAACGCAGGGCACGCCCAAAGCCGCCGCAAAGTGCATTGGGCCGGTATCGTTGCCGATGGCCAGTGACGCGCCCCGGAACACGGAAGCAAGCTGGAAGAAGTTGGTTTGACCGGTGAGGTCGATGCCGCCGATCGTCTGCGCCAGCGGTTTTTCGCCCGCAGTGCCGACGATGACAGCAGGCAGATGCAGCGCTTGGGCGACTTCGCGGAATTTGTCGGCCGGGAATCGCTTCTCGGGCCTGTGCGGGGCGGCGCCGGGCACCAGAACAGCGTAGCGTGGGGGCAGCTTCAGGGCGGAGATATCGCCCGCCAGCCAGGAGAGATCCGGCTGGGCCAGGGGCGTGCTGATCAAGGCCAGGCGGAGCTGCTGCTCCAGCCGCTCACGCGTATGCAGGGTTTCACGATTGGCGGCGTCAGGAAACTGGCAACCGCGTGCAATGCCCGACCAGGGCGGGCGCCCGGCCAGAGCGAAATAGCGGGAGGAGCGGCCGGAGGTTTGCAGGTCGTAGACCATGCCGAATCCGGAAAGCCGGCGCTTCAGGCGCAGAAGGCCCGAAAGGTTCCACCATTCCGGTTTGTCGTCGGTCTCGATCTTGTCGAACCAGGGGCTGGCGCCCAGCAGCCCGGCATAGGGCTTGGTGGTCAGCAGCGTGATCTCGTCATCCTTATGGCGCTCACGGATGGCGGCGAAGGCCGGGAGGGTAAGCACGATGTCGCCAAAGGCGCCGTGGCGGATGACCAGTACGCGCATCAGCCAAGCAGTTCCGCATAAAGGTGGAGATAGCGCGTCTGCATCGCCTCCAGCGAGAAATGCGCCCCCACCTCCGCGCGCGCCCGGGCGCCGAAGGCGAGGCGCAGCGCCATGTCGCCATCCAGGATCGCATCGAAGGTGGCGGCCAGGGCGGCGTCATCGCCCGGCGGAATGAGGAAGCCGCTGACATTCGGCTCAACTGTCTCATGCGCGCCGCCATGGCCGGCGGCGACGACGATCTTGCCCATGGCCTGTGCCTCGATGATGGTGCGGCCGAAGGCTTCCGGCTCGGTGGAGCAGTTGACCACGATATCAGCGAGCTTCAGGGCGGCGGGCATGTCTTCCACATGCCCGGCGAGACGCAGACGGCCGCCGACACCGAGCCGCGCGGCCAGGGCCAGCAGCTCCTTCGTATATTTATGCCGCCCCTGGTCGGAGCCGATGAGGATGCCAACGGCGTCCTCATGCTGCATTTTTGCCAAAGCGCGGATGAAGAGGCGCTGGCCCTTCCAGCCGGTGAGGCGGGCGGGGAGCAGGATGGCGGGGGCGCCGTTTTCGATCCGCCACTCCTTGGCGAGGCGCACGGCGCGGTCCCCACGCACGGAGGCGGGGTCGAATTTGCGCAGATCGACGCCGTTATGGATGACGCGGATTTTTTCAGGATCAATCTTGTAGCGGGATTTAATGAGGTCCGCGATGAAGTGACTGACCGCCACCACACGGTCGCCCTGCACCATGATCTGATTGTAGCGCTTCTTGAGCTTGCTGCCCTCGCCATAGGTGCCGTGATAGGTGGTGACGAAAGGAATCCCAGCGCGTTTGGCGGCGCGGTAGGCGGACCAGGCCGGGGCGCGGGAATGGGCGTGCACGAGATCGACCTGATTCTCCCTAATGATGGTTCTCAGCTTTTTGGTGTTACGCCATATTTTAAAAGGATTTTTTGTGGAGAGATTCAAATGGATCAGCTCCACCCCGGCGCGGGCGGCGAACGATGAGAGGTAGCCATCCTCAGCGGCGATGAGGGAACGGTGGCCGGCGAGTCGCACGGCCTCGGCGATCTCGATCGCGACCCGTTCCGCGCCGCCGGCATCGAGCCGGGGCAGCACCTGGAGAATCGTTCTGGGCCGGTCAATCATGTGCTGCGCGCTACCAGGGTTAAAGGAATATTGCCATGACGTATGTGTCACGCCTGTCAGGAATCAATCTGGCTTATGAATTTACGGAGGGCAAAGGCCCGGTGGTGATGTTCTGCTCGGGCTATGCCTCCGACATGGCGGGCACCAAGGCGCTGGCGCTGGAGGCGTGGTGCAAGGCGCGCGGGCGGGCGATGCTGCGCTTTGATTATGCCGGGCACGGCGCTTCGGGCGGGGTGTTTACCGAGAACGGCATCGGCGACTGGGCGGCGGATGCGGAATGCGTGCTGGCGCAGGTGGCGCCGGGGCGGGAAGTGTTTCTGGTGGGCTCCTCCATGGGCGGCTGGATTGCGCTGCTGCTGGGGCCAAAGCTGGGGGCAAGGCTGAAGGGGCTGGTGCTGCTGGCCCCGGCGCCGGACTTCACCGAGACACTGCTGGCGCGCGAACTGAGCCCGGAACAGGCGGAGGAACTCAGGACCAGGGGCGTGGTGCATCAGCCCTCGCAATATGGCGAGCCCCTGCCCTTCTCCCTGGCGCTGCTGGAGCGGAGTGCTGGTTTTCTGGTGCTGAAAAGCGAGATCGCGGTGACCTGCCCGGTGCGGATTCTGCACGGGATGCGCGATGATGACGTGCCCTGGAAGCTGAGCCTGAAGCTGGTGGAGATGCTGGCGAGCCAGGATGTAAGGCTGACCTATGTAAAGACTGGCGACCATCGGCTTTCCACGCCGGAGGATCTGGCGCTGTTAGGACAAACCGTTGGCGCGCTCCTCGGCGAGGATGGCGGCTAGGCCCTCGCGGTAGGTCGGGTAGCGCCAGGAGAGGCCAAGGCGCGATTTGGTTTTTTCCGCCGAGACCTTGCGGTTCTCCGCCCAGAAGCTGAGCGCCATGGGGGACATGGTTTTGGCCGCCTGCTCATAGGGCACGGGCGGCGGGGGCTTGATGCCCAGCAGGCGAGCGGCTTCTTCCACCACATCCGCGGGGGCGGCTGGCTCGTCATCCGAGAGGTTGAAGATGCCGGTTTTGCTTTGGCGCAAGGCGGCGAGGATGGCGGAAGCGATATCGTCGCGGTGGATGCGGCCGAAGAGATGGCCGGGCTTGACCACATGCCGCCCCTGCCCGGCCCGCAGGTCATCCAGCATCGAGCGGCCGGGGCCGTAAATGCCGGCGAGGCGGAAGATGGCGAGCGGCTTGCCGAGGGCTGCCCAGCCATGCTCGGCGGCCACGCGGCGGTGGGTGCGGGCGGAGCCGGGGTTGGGTTTTGTCTCTTCATCTACCCAGGCACCGCCGGCATCGCCATAGATTCCGGTGGTGGAGAGATAGCCGAGCCAGGCAAGATGTGGCGCGGCGATGAAGGCGGCGCGGTAGCGGGCGAGAACCGGGTCTCCGGTTTCATCGGGCGCGGCGGTGGAGAGGATATGGGTAGCGGCCGCGATGGCAGGGGCGGCCTTGGTGAAGGGCACCAGCTTCACGCCTGGCGCTGGCGCGGACTCACCGCGGACGGTGGCGCTGACCTGCCAGCCGGCGGCCAAGGCGGCCTTGGCGATGGCCCGGCCGGAATAGCCAAGGCCGAAAATGAGCAGGCTGCTCATGCCCGGCGCCCGATGCTGGCGCCGAACTCCACGGCGGCGCACCGCAGCGCCACCCCATCCAGACGCGGTAGCCAAAGCGGCGCGCCGTGAAGGGGGAGGTTGCGGGGGTGATGCGTGGCCGGGGTCATGGCCACGATATGGCGCCATTTCCCCGCCTGATAAAGGGGTTAGCCCTTGGCCTTGCCGAGCTTGTAGTCCAGCGCCTCTTGCGCGGTGGCAACACCGCCATGGGCGGCGGACCAAGCCATGGGGTTCTCCAGGAATTTGCGCACGCCCGAGAGCGCGGCATCGGAGAAATAAGGCTGGCTCTTGGCGGCTTCCAGCACATCCCACCAGGTGCAGAGATGGTGGAGCGAGATGCCCATGCTCTCCAGCGTCTCGAAGGAACCGGGGAAGACGCCGTAGAAGAACACCACGAAGGTGTGGTTGCAGATGGCCCCTGCCTCGCGCAGGGCGTTGCAGAACTGGATTTTGGAGCCGCCATCGGTGGTCAGGTCTTCCACCAGCAGGGTATTCAGCCCCTCCGGCACGTCGCCCTCGATGAGCGCGTTGCGGCCGAAACCTTTCGGCTTCTTGCGGACATAGGCCATCGGCGCGTGCATGCGCTCGGCGATCCAGGCGGCGAAGGGAATGCCCGCCGTCTCGCCGCCGGCCACGGCCTGGATGGCCTCATAGCCGATATGGCGGCTGATCTTCTCCACCGCGAGGTCGCAGATTTTCGCCCGGGCGCGGGGGAAATAGATGATTTTCCGGCAATCGATATAGACCGGGGATTTCCAGCCGGAGGTGAGCGTGTAGGGCTCTTCCGGGCGGAAATTCACCGCCTTGATTTCCAGCAGCAGCTTGGCCGTGGTGAGGGCGGCGTCCCTGTCCCAGTCGCTCGCCCAGTCGATTTTCGCGGCAATGCGCCCGCTCATGTCACCCTCGCTCTATAGAATCGCAATGCTGCTCCTCCTAGCGGCTCGGGCGCGGCGCGTCCATGCGCGTGGGGGCATAGCCCAGGGTTGTGCAGCGCGGCGGGGATGGTATTGGATGGCACCAGTGCATGGAGAAGAGAGCTGAAATGGCCAAAATCAAGGTAAAAACCCCGGTCGTGGAGATGGACGGGGATGAGATGACCCGCATCATCTGGGGCTTCATCAAAGAGAAGCTGATCCTGCCCTACCTCGACATTGACCTTAAGTATTACGACCTCGGCATTGAGAAGCGCGACGAGACGGATGACCAGATCACCGTGGACGCGGCGAATGCCACCAAGCAGTATGGCGTGGCGGTGAAATGCGCCACCATCACCCCCGACGAGGCGCGGGTGGAGGAGTTCGGCCTGAAGAAGATGTGGAGAAGCCCGAACGGCACCATCCGCAACATCGTGGACGGCACCATCTTCCGCGAGCCGATCATCTGCAAGAACGTGCCCCGCCTGGTGCCGCACTGGAGCCAGCCGATTGTGGTGGGCCGCCATGCCTATGGCGATATCTACCGCGCCACCGACATCAAGGTGCCCGGCCCCGGCAAGCTGCAGATGGTGTACACGCCCGAGGGCGGCGAGCCGGTGGTGATGAATGTGCATGACTTCCAGGGGGCCGGTGTGGCCATGGGCATGTTCAACACCCTGGCCTCCATTGAAGGCTTCGCCCGTGCGAGCTTCAATTACGGCCTGGCGCGGAACTACCCGGTTTACCTGTCCACCAAGAACACCATCCTGAAGGCCTATGACGGGCTGTTCAAGGACACGTTCGAGCGCATCTTCAACGAGGAGTTCAAGGCCAAGTTCGACGCCGCCGGGCTAACCTATGAGCACCGGCTGATCGACGACATGGTGGCCTGCGCGCTGAAATGGAACGGCGGCTATGTGTGGGCGTGCAAGAACTATGATGGCGATGTGCAGTCTGACATCGTGGCGCAGGGTTTTGGCTCGCTGGGGCTGATGACCTCGGTGCTGCTGAACCCGGATGGCACGGTGGTTGAGTCAGAGGCCGCGCACGGCACGGTAACCCGCCATTACCGCGAGCACCAGAAGGGCCGCCCGACCTCGACCAACCCGATTGCCAGCATTTTCGCCTGGACGCGCGGGCTGATCTATCGCGGCCGGTTCGACAACACGCCGGACGTGGTGAATTTTGCCGAGACGCTGGAGCGGGTGTGCATTGAGACGGTGGAAGCCGGCTACATGACCAAGGATCTGGCGATTTTGATCGACAAGAACGCGCCGTGGCTGACCACCCAGGATTTCCTGGACAAGCTGGACGCGAATCTGAAAGCTGCGATGAATTGATTTGGTCCCCAGCCGCCGGTGCAAACCGGCGGCTGGGATCGCGGTTCATTTGACCATCGTCACGACACGAGGCAAACTCAAGATTGCGGAAAGTTTATACGTTGATGGCTTAACTCGGTTATCCAA
>DATJXU010000246.1:0-15592 GCA_035499915.1 Acidocella sp. | reverse complement strand
TGCCATGCGCCGAATAGACCCAGGCGGTGCGCAGGATGATGGCTTGCGCCTGCGTGGCGAGGATCGCCTCCTCCCCATCGCGCTTGCTGGCGCCGTAAATGCCGGTGGGGCTGGTGGGGTCGGTTTCCAGATAGGGCGCGCCCTTGTTGCCGTCGAACACGTAATCGGTCGAGACATGGATGAAGGGAATGCCGGCTGCCTCGCACAGCTTGGCCAGGGCCAGCGGGCCGGTATGGTTGCCGGCCCGGGCGGCGGCCTGGTCGGTCTCGGCCTTGTCCACCGCCGTATAGGCGGCGGCGTTGATCACCAGGCTGGGCGTGGTGGCTGCGAAACAGGCAGAGATTGTCTCCGGCTTTTCAAAGTCGAAAGCCGGGCGCTGCACCGCCGTGAAGGCCGTGTTGCGCGCGGCAAGGCGGCGCGAGAGCGCATTCCCCAATTGCCCGGAGGCGCCGGTGACGAGAATCATGCGTAAGAGAACCAATGATCCTGCGGGTTGAACAGCGGGGCGGCGGCATCCTTGTCGGAGAGCAGCGCCTCGCCCGGCGCCACGGGCCAGGGCAGGGCCAAAATGGGGTCGTCCCAGCGCACGGCGCGTTCGCAATCCTTCGCGTAATCGCCGGTGACTTTGTAGATCACCTCGGTATCGGGCAGCAGCGTGCAGAAGCCGTGCAGGAATCCGCCGGGAATCCAGAGCTGGGCCCAGTTCTCCGCCGAGAGCTCCGCCGCCACCCATTGGCCGTAGCTGGGCGAACCCTGGCGGATATCCACCGCCACGTCCCAGATCGCGCCTTTGATCACGCGCACCAGCTTGCCCTGCACATGCGGCGCCGTCTGGCAATGCAGGCCGCGTATGGTGCCTTTCTGCGCCGAGAGGCTCTGATTATCCTGTACGAAAATCTCGTCAAAACCCTGGGCCTGGAGTTTTGAGGCGCTCCAGGTTTCGGAGAAGAACCCCCGGCTGTCGCCGAATTTCGGCGGGGTGATCAGCAGCACGTCGGGGATGGCGAGTTTCTCGACCTTCATCAGGCCACGGCCACATTCGCGATATGATGCAGGGCCCGCCCCAGCGCCGTTTTGCCGATCAGCGCGGCGCGGGCTTTCAACTGGGCGGTGTCGATGAAGCCCATGCGGAAGGCGACCTCCTCCGGGCAGCCGACGAGATTGCCCTGCCGGTCCTGGATGGTCTGCACGAAGGTGGCGGCCTGGAGCAGGCTGTCGGGCGTGCCGGCATCCAGCCAGGCGGTGCCGCGGCCAAGGCGCTCCACCTGCAACGTTCCTTCGTGCAGATAGACCTGGTTGAGATCGGTAATCTCCAGCTCCCCGCGCCAGGAGGGTTTCACCTTCTTCGCGAATTCGACCACGCGCTTGTCGTAGAAATACAGCCCCGTTACGGCCCAGTTGGACACCGGCTTCGAGGGTTTCTCGACGATGTCGACCGCCTTGCCGTCCGCATCGAAGGACACCACGCCGTAGCGCTCCGGATCACGGACCTGATAGGCGAAGACGGTGGCTCCTTCCGGCCGGGCGGTGGCGGTGCGCAGCAGGGTGGAGAGATGATCGCCATGGATGAGATTATCGCCCAAGGCCAGCGCACAGGCCTCGCCCGCGATCCAGTGCTCGCCGATCAGGAAGGCCTGGGCGAGGCCGTCCGGGCTTGGCTGCACGGCGTAATCGATGCTGATGCCAAGGTCGTTTCCGTCCCCGAACAGGCGTTTGAATTGCGGCAGGTCCTGCGGGGTGGAGATGATCAGCACCTCGCGGATGCCCGCCAGCATCAAGGTGCAGAGCGGGTAGTAGATCATAGGCTTGTCGTACACGGGCAGGAGCTGCTTGGAGCTGGCCTGGGTGACGGGGTGCAGACGCGTGCCAGAGCCGCCGGCGAGAATGATGCCTTTTCGAATCATGCTGCAACTCCCAAGCGTTGACCTGCGTATGTCCGGTTCCGGATGGCTTGCCACCATGCGGTGTTGGTGAGGTACCAGTCGATGGTGGCGGCCAGGCCGCGTTCGAAATCATGCCCGGCTTTCCAGCGCAGGGCTGTTTCGGCGCTGGTTGGATCGATCTCGTAGCGGTGGTCATGGCCGGGGCGGTCGGCCACGTAGGTGATCAGCCGCTCGCGCGCGCCGTTGGGGCTGGGCAGTTTTTGGTCGAGAACGGCGCAGATCGCCTTCACCACGTCAATATTCGTGCGTGGCTGGCGCGCGCCGATGCAGTAGGTTTCACCGGGTATGCCCTGCGTGACCACGTTCAGCAGCGCCTCGGCATGGTCGTCCACGAACAGCCAGTCGCGGGTGTTCTTGCCATCTCCATAGACGGGAAGCGGCTTTTCCTCGATGGCGTTGATCAGCATGAGGGGAATCAGCTTCTCCGGGAACTGCCATTTGCCGTAATTATTCGTGGTGTTGGAGACGATCACCGGCAGGCCATAAGTGTGCATCCAGGCGCGGGCCAGATGGTCGGAGGCGGCCTTGGAGGATGAGTAGGGGCTGCGCGGGTCGTAGGGCGTGTGCTCGTTGAAGGGCGGGTCGCTATCCGCCAGCGCCCCAAACACCTCGTCAGTGGAAATGTGATGGAAGCGGAAGCGCTCTTTCCTCTCGCCGTCCAGCGTCGCGAAATATTCCCGCGCCGCTTCCAGCATGATGAAGGTGCCGGTGACGTTGGTGTGCACGAAGGCGGCCGGGCCGTCGATGGAGCGGTCCACATGGCTTTCGGCGGCCAGATGCATCACCGCGTCCGGCTGGTGGGCCGCGAAGGCGGCGCGGATGCCGGCCAGATCGCAGATATCCCGCTTCAAGAGCACGTGGTTTGGGTGGGTGAGCGCATCCTCCAGCGCATCTTCGGAGGCGGCATAGGTCATTTTGTCGAGATTGACGATCTGATGCCCGCCCTGCCGGATCGCTCGTCTGACAACGGCTGAGCCGATAAAACCACAGCCGCCGGTGATGAGTAGGCGCATTTTTATCCTGCCATTCAAGTGGTCTCCAACTGTTCTGTTCAACCAGACATTGTTCTTGAAGGCAACTAATTACGAATTAGTAAATATATGTTATCCGATATGAATCGACGCATTCCGTCAGGCCCTCACGGCATTGTGATGGGGCGCGCGGCGCTATCCTGCGTCAATGCGGATCTGGATGTCCTGAGGACGCGTGCGGGGCAATGGCCTCCCGCGGTTCTGGAGCGCGATCGGTTGAGGTTGGCGTGCAAGGGCGCGTCAGCCGCAAGCGATCAGGCCCTGTGGTGCGGCTGGCATTGGCCTGTTCGGCTCATGGTTGTTGTGCAGGCCGCGAGAGATTTTCTTTGGTCTGGCGTGGCCGTGAATGCCAGCGATGCGCCAATGCCGAGCGGTACGCGCTCTGGGCTGACTGGCAGGGCGGGGGCAAGGCCAGCAGGTCCGCCGCCACGCCGTGCAGGCGCTCGATTTCCTTGAGATGCGCTGCCGTGTCCAGCTTCGCGGTCACGCCGCTCTCATGGCGCCTATGGGTGTTCAGCGGCTCCGCGACATAGGCCACCGTGCCCTCCTGCGTGGCCAGCAACTCCAGGTAAAGCCGCCAATCCCCGGCGAGCTTCCAGCCCTCCAGATCAGGCACCGACTCCAGCGCCCTCAGCAGCGCCTCGCGCCGCCACAGCACGGCGCTGACATTGGGGATGAGGTTGCGCACGGCGAGGAAATTGGCCGCGAAATCCCGCGCCTCCCAGCTGCCGGAGGAAGCCAGCGCCCGCACGCCGGACTGAAAATAATAGCTCTGATAGCTGGGCATGGTCTCGCGCCCTTGCTCATCCACCGCGCGGCTATCGGCAAAGGCGAGCAGAGGGGCGTTGGCGCGCTCCATCGCCTCCACCAGCCGGGCGAGCAGGGCGGGGTGGGCGGAATCATCGGCCTCGCACAGCCAGACATACGCGCCCTTGGCCGCAAGCGCGGCGCGGCGCCATTGCGCGAAGACCGAACCGGAATTTTCCCGGTTGACCAGAATCTTGACCTCCCGCCCCGCTTGCGCCGCCGTCTCGCTGGCCACGTTCAGGCTGTTATCCGTGGAGGCATCGTCCAGGAGCAGAATCTCCTGTACCGGGTAGGTCTGCTCGAAAATGCTGGTCAGCCGCTCCGGCAGATAGGCCTCGTATTGGTAATTCAGCACCATGGCACTGATGCGCTTGAGCCCCGGGGCGGCAAGGCGCAGCAGCTCATCCACGTAACGCGGAAAATCGAACCGCTTCGCCGCCATGTCCATCAGGCGCGGGCGCAGGCGTTTCAGCGCCTTGTGGTCCAGCAGCGCCTCCAGCCCGGCCTGGTAATCATCGAGGTCCGCCGCCCGGGCGACATAACCGGCCGCTTCGGCGCGCAGCAGCTCGGGCACGCCGCCGCTTTCATCGAAGGCCACACAGGGCATGCCGCAGGCCAGCGCCTCCATCACCACGGTCGGCAGCGGGTCCTCGCGGGAGGTCAGCGCCAGCACATCGGCGGCGGAGAAATATTCCGCCACATTTTCGGTGAAGGGGATATGGGTGAAATGCCCGCTGGCCTGAAGTGCCGCCATCTCTGGTTCGAGATAGGTTTTCAGCTTGAACTCGATATCCCCCGCCCAGAGGAAATGCACATCCTGGCGCTTCATGGCAAGCCGGCGGGCGAGTTGCAGGAAGAGGTCGAACCCCTTGCGGATATGCGCGAAGCCGGCGCCGAGGATGAGGTAATGCGCCTCCGTCAGCCCCAGCCCGGCGCGGCTGCGCGCCCGCGCCAGCGGGTCAAAAGTCATGCGCTGGTAGTTGCCCTGGGGCAGCACCGCCTCGTTGCTGCCATCCAGCCCCACGGCGGCGCGGAATTGTTGCGCCCCAAAGCCGGAAGAGAAGACGAGCCTCTGCGCCGCGGCCCCGCCGAGCCGCGCCTGGATTTCGAGGTTATATTCCTTCAGCAGCTGCGGTAGCTCATGCACCAGCAGCACGCTTTCAATATTGCGGGCCTGCGCCCAGGGCACCACGCGCGCGGAGGCCGCCGAGTTGACGATGGCATGGCGGATGCCCATGGCCCGGTACTGGTCGAGATGGTTGCCGATGATGGTTTTGTCGTAGGCGATGGTGACGTCGGCAATCTCGTAATATTGCGCCAGCAGCGGGCCGACGCCCAGCAGCAGCAGATGCACCTTCAGCCCCCATTGGCGCCGCAGATGCCGGGCGATGTGCAGCAGCAGAAGCTGCGCGCCATGGGCCTGCGCGTCATGCCCCACCAGCAACAGGCCCGCCGCCAAGCTGCCCGAATCCCGCGCACAGATCGCCCGCGCCGTGGCGTTGAGGAAGGCAGCACCCGCATGGATGTCGGGCTCCAGAAACGCCCCTTCCGCCCATTCGTTCCAGGCATTCACGCAGATGATCTTCTGGCCGTAGAAGGGATGGTCGCTGGCGTAGCCGATGAGTTTTTCCAGCCAGTCCTGATAGGCGGCCGGGGTGGCGTTGTGCAGCGCCAGCCCCTTGCCCTCGCGGCGCGGGTCATTGTCCCAGCCGGGCACGATGGTCTTGATCAGCGGATAATCCGGCACCGGCAGGGTGAGCGAGGTTTCCGCCAGGGCGGCGTAGTCATGCACCGTGGCGGTGAAGTCAGGGTCCAGCAGGTCCAGGCTGTCATTGATTTTCGGCGTCGCCTGGCTGAGCTTGTGGGGCGGAAATTCCACCGCCCCATCCAGCCCGTAGGGCGTGGGGGCGTAATCATCGCCCATGCTCTGCGCCATGATCAGCAGCGGGCGTTCATCGTGGTTTTGCTCGAACAGCCTGCGCCATTTCAGCAGCCGCGCCACCGCGTCGGGGATCAGGCTGGCGCGGTAGATCATCAGCAGCGGCCGGCCCTCGATGCGGATATAGCGGGCATCGGCGAACAGACGGGCGAAGCTTTCGACCAGCGCCTCGTCATCCTCCTCCAGATATTCCTGGGCGATGAGCACCTCGCGCTCCATGCCATCCCAGCGGCGGGTCCAGTTCTCGTTCGCCCACATGGCGCAGAAGGAAAAATCCAGGCTTTTGTCAGCCAGAAACTGCTCCAGCGGCTTTTCCAGCAGCCGGTGGCGGTTGAACCAGTAGTAATAGAACACGAAGCCCGAGAGCCCCGCCGCCTTGGCCATCTCCACCTGGCGCTTCAGCGTGGCGGGGTCATCCAGCGAATAATGGCCAAGGTCGCGCGGCACGCGCGGCTGCACATGGCCAACGAAGCGGGGCATGGCGCGGCCAAGATTCGTCCAGTCCGTAAAGCCCTTGCCCCACCAGGCATCGTTCTCCGCCACGCGGTGGAATTGCGGCAGGTAGAAGGCCAGCAGCGTCGCCTTGCGGGTGGCATGGGCGGGGGCGGGGCTGAATTCCTCGAAGAACGGCGCCGGGCGGGTGGCGCGGCGCATGGCGGCGGGGATCAGCCCTTCCTGCTCCGGCCTTCTGGGCAGGAACACGCCGCTTTCGAGATTGGCGAGGTAATGCAGCAGCGGGTTCTGCCCGTGCAGATAGTTTCCGTAGCGGCCGAGATAGAATTTGAGGTCGAATTCAGCAGAGGGATCGCGCTCTTCCGGCACGCCGAAGGCCAGGAAATGCTCGAACGGGTCGGCCCCGCCCTCGGCCACGTCGCGGTTCTGGTCCAGATACCAGGCGGAATCGAACACCGGCACCGGGTTCACCTGGCCGGAGTGGCGCCGGGTGAGGAAATGCTTGAGGCAGGAGGTGCCGGGCGGCAGATCATAGGTTTCGCGGTACCAGGCGGTGAAAAAATAGGGGCAGGGGTCGCGCCCTTCCGCTTCGCCTGCCGTGATATAGTGCAGCAGCGGGTTGCCGCCATTTTCCGCCACGTCCGGGTAGCGGCTTAAATACCATTGCGGGTGGAAATAGGGGTTGGGCCGGGCCCCCTCGCGCCAGCCGATGCGGCAGAAATGGTCAATGCCATCCGCCCCTTCCTGCGCCGCCTGCGGGTGCTGGCTGAGATACCACGCCGGCAGGAGCAAACCGCTTTGCCGGATGATGTCGCATTCAGCCTGAGTGTGTACGTCCACGCTTTGCCCTCCCTGGATTGTATCATGCCCAGGGGGAAATGGGCTGTCGATGCCCTTGGCGGGGCGTGCAGGGGCGTCAGCTCAGGCTGAGCGGGAGCCATGCCAGCACGGTCTCACGGGGTGCTGGCTTGCGGAAAAAATAGCCCTGCATCAGGCCGCAGCCAATTCGCCGCAGCAAGTCCCGGTCCTCCTTTGTCTCCACCCCTTCAGCCACCACCTGAAGCCCCAGCGACTGTCCCAGATTCAGGATGGACTGAACCAGGATCTGGTTGCCGCGGGATATGGAGATGTCCTTCACGAAGCTGCGGTCGATTTTGATCTTTTTGACATAAGGCTGGCGCAGCGTGGCCATGGTTGAATAGCCGACACCGAAATCATCGATGGTGATGTGAACCCCGCCGCGTGACAGCCGGATTAGCTTGTCCTGCACGGAGCGTATATCCAGCACCGTTTCCTCCGTGATCTCGACTTCGAGCATGGAGGTGGGGCAGTTATGTTTCCTCAGTTCGGCGAGCAGGATTTCGTCGACCGCCAGCCTGGAGATCTCGCGCGGGGAAATATTCATCGCCACCCGCACATGCCCCAGCCCGCGCGCGCGCAGTTCCTGAATCATTGCGCAGACATCGGCCAGAATATAGCGCAGCAGCGGCTCGGCGAGCCCGGCCATGGCGGCGGTTTCGATCACCTCCTGCGGCGGCACCAGCCCGTATTGCGGATGGCGCCAGCGCAGCAGCGCCTCAAGGCTTACGAGTTTCTGGCCGTCATAGCCCAATATCGGCTGATACCAGACCTCCGGGGCCGCATCCGCCAAAGCGCGTTGCAGATCGCGCTTAATGTCGCGCCGCATCTCCAGCCGGTCGCGCAGAATATCGTCGAATATGTAAAACTGGTTGCGGCCGGCCTCCTTCGCGGCATGGAGCGCTTCATCGGCACGGGTCAGCAGCTCGGTCACATTGCGCTCAGCGCCGATATAGAGGCCGATGCAGGCGCCAAGGCGGCCCGCGTCAAAGGAGGCGAACGGCACGGCGATCGACGCGATCAGCCTGGTTGCCAGCTCGGCCGGAAAGGCGCCCGCGACGGACGGCTCATAGAAAATCCCGAATTCATCGCCGCCCAGCCGCCCGATCGTGAACGCACCGTCCAGAGTCTCGGAGAGCCGGCGCGCGACTTCGACCAGAACCCGGTCGCCCGCATTGTGGCCGAACGCGTTATTGACGGATTTGAACCCGTCGAGATCGAGAAGCATCAGGCAGACCGTGGATTGTTCGCCACTGAGGCGCTGTTCCACCTGTTTCAGGAAACCGGCGCGGTTGAGCAGGTCCGTCAATTCATCATGCGTGGCGCGGTAGCTCATATGCTTGGCGACCACCAGCGCCTGTGAGTGGGCCCTCTCCAATGAGCCAACGAGGCTCACGGCCTGATGCTTCAACCGGCTCGTTTCCCGGAACTCGGTTTCGCTTTTCCAGGCAAATCTGATGAGCGCCACAATGTAGATCAGCACCGTCGCGGCCAGGCAGTCGCGCTCGAACCCGCCTGCGTAAAGCAGGCAGCCGAACACGGAGAGCAGCGGCGGCAGGATGAAGCAGCTGGGCATCCGCGCATAGGGCGCGCCATGCGTTATGGCGCCCGCCGTAATGCCGCAGATGACGGTCAGATAAAACAAGGTTGGCGCATGTGTGTAGCCCGCGCACAGAAACGCCAAGAGCGCCAGGACCGACCCGGAGCTCAGCGCGGTGACGCAGAAATAACCCAACTGGCGCTGCACAGCGCGCAGGCTGGACAGGGGGTTGGACGCCATTGGCCTTGGCACGGGCAGAAAGCATTGGCCAACCCGGATGGCATTCACGAGGACGACGGCCGAGAACCACTCGATCCCCAGCCGGGCATGCTGGTAGCGAACCGATACGAAGAGCGCGATGGCACCGACCAGAACATTGACCGGGGCGGCGTCCCGAACATTCCGGCGGACGGCGGCAAGCTGGTCCTGACGGATCAGCGGCAGCAACGCGCTGAGTTCCTGTTCTGCCTCTGTGTTATCGAGACCGTGCATAGTTCTCAAAAAAACCTTTGAATTCAATGGATTTTTGGCGGCGTGTTAGGTAGCACGCAAAGCTTTGTTTGTGTCAATAAATTATTGTGGCGGTTTTTTCCGCGCCGGGGGCAGCGGTGCAGCCGGCGGCGGCCGCGAACCGGATGCCCGGACATGAAAAAGGGCGCCAAAGGCGCCCTTTTGTTTAGGCAAAGTGCCGGAACGGCGCTTATGCGGCGTCGTCGCTGCGGCGCTCGGCCTTCTTGCGGTCATGCGGGTTCAGGTAGCGCTTGCGGATGCGCACGGCGCTCGGCGTCACCTCGACCAGCTCGTCATCCTCGATATAGGCGATCGCCTGCTCCAGCGACATGCGGCGGGGCGGCACCAGCAGCAGCGCCTCGTCCTTGCCGGCGGCGCGGATGTTGGTGAGCTTCTTTTCCTTGATCGGGTTCACGTCCAGATCGTTCTCGCGCGAATGTTCGCCCAGGATCATGCCGACATAGACCTTGTCGCCCGGGTTCACGAACAGCACGCCGCGGTCCTGCAGGGAGAACAGCGAGTACTGCACGGCCTCGCCATCCTCGGAAGAGATCAGCGCACCGTTGCGGCGGCCCTCGATCTTGCCCTTCCAGGGGCCGTAGCCGGCGAACAGGCGGTTCATCACGCCGGTGCCGCGCGTGTCGGTCAGGAACTCGCCGTGATAGCCGATCAGGCCGCGCGACGGGATCTTGAAGGTCAGGCGCTGCTTGTCGCCGCCGGAGGGGCGGATATCGGACAGCTCGCCCTTGCGGCGGCTCATCTTCTCCACCACGGCGCCGGCATAGGGCTCATCCACGTCGATCAGCACTTCCTCATACGGCTCCTCGCGCTCACCGGTCTCCTCGTTGGTGCGGGTCAGCACGCGCGGGCGGCCGATGGTCAGCTCGAAGCCTTCGCGGCGCATCGTCTCGATCAGCACGCCGAGCTGAAGTTCGCCACGGCCGGACACCTCGAAGGCGTCCGTCTCCGGCGCCACGGCAACCTGAATGGCGACATTGCCCTCGGTCTCGGCGAACAGACGGTCGCGGATCTGGCGGGAGGTAACCTTCTTGCCCTCGCGCCCGCCCAGCGGGCCGTCATTGATGCGGAAGGTCATGGACAGGGTCGGCGGGTCGATCGGTGTGGCGGGCAGCGGGGCGGCAACCTCGGGCGCGCAGATCGTATAAGGGATGGTCGTGTCGGACAGGCCGGACACGGCGACGATGTCACCCGCGCTCACCTCATCCACCGGCACGCGCTCCAGCCCGCGGAAGGAGAGCAGCTTGGTCAGGCGCCCGGTTTCCACCACCTTGCCGTCCAGGTCCAGCACCTTCACCGGCATGTTGACGGTGGCCTTGCCCTGTTCCACGCGCCCGGTGAGCACGCGGCCCAGGAAGGTGTCGGATTCCAGAATGGTGGCGACCATGGCAAACGGCGCGTCCACATCCAGCGCCGGGGCCGGCACATGCTTCAGGATCAGGTCAAAGAGCGGGGTCAGGTTCTCGCGCGGGTCGTTCAGGTCGGCCACGGCCCAGCCCTGGCGGCCGGAGGCGAAGAGCATGGGGAAGTCGAGCTGCTCCTCATTGGCATCCAGCGAGGCGAACAGGTCGAACATCTCGTTATGCACGTCGTCCGGGCGGGCATCGCCACGGTCGATCTTGTTGACCACCACGATCGGCTTGAGGCCACGCTTCAGCGCCTTGCCGAGCACGAACTTGGTCTGCGGCAGCACGCCCTCGGCGGCGTCCACCAGGATCACGGCGCCATCCACCATGCTCAGGATACGCTCCACCTCGCCGCCGAAATCGGCGTGGCCGGGGGTGTCGACGATGTTGATGCGGGTATCTTGCCACACCACCGAGGCGACCTTCGCCAGAATGGTGATGCCGCGCTCCTTTTCCAGATCGTTGCGGTCAAGGGCCCGCTCGGCCACCGCCTGGTGGGCGGCGAAGGCGCCGGACTGCTTGAGCAACTGGTCGGTCAGGGTGGTCTTGCCATGGTCGACGTGGGCGATGATGGCAATGTTGCGGATTTTCGGCGCGGACATCAAAGAATACCTATTGAAATGAGCAAACCGGCCGGGCCGGGGCGCGCGGGCGCGTCGGTCTGGCCGGGATGCTCGTTGCTGCAGTCGTGCCCCGCATAGCGATATTGCGCCGCAAAAGCGAGGGTAAAAACGCTTCATGCAAGACATGGGCGCCCCGCGGCGCCCATTCCCGGGTAATTTTGCGCATTACTGGGCCGAGGGCGGTGGCGCCATCGCCGCGCCGCCGGGCGGCGGCAGGGCCTGCAGCGCGGCGTCTGTCTTCTGCATCGCCGTGGCGAAATCATGCGCCTGCAGGGCCTGGCGCGCCTGCTCAATGTCGGTCACGGCCGGGGAATTGTCCTGGGGGATGGCCGGGCCCTGGATCACGGTGCGGGTGAGCAGCCTGGTTTCGGCATGGCCCAGCGCATCATCCGCCCGGGCGGAATCATGATGGGCGAGGGCTGTCTTGGCGATCTGCAGGTAGACGTCCGGCGATGCATCCGCGGGGAGCGGGCCGCGCATCATGCCTGTCGTGCCGCCATGCGGCTTCATCATAGTGGACGGCGGCGCGTTGGCGGCGGGCGCCGCGCTGCCAGGGGGAGTCATGGCGGAGGGCGGGGTGGCCGGCATGCTGGCGGGGCCGGTCGGCGGGGTGGGCGGCATGGGCTGGGCGCACGCAACGCCCACGCCCAGGATCAGGGCGGCGGAGGCCAGCCAGATGGAACGCATGGGGCATTCTCCTTGGTTCGGGTTTTGCCGTGTGGCTCGCTTTCCTCAAGCTGGGGGCGGCTGGCCGGGATGCCAAGGCGGCCCGGCTGGAGGGCGCATGAAAGCCTCGTCATAAGAGCCGGATCCGGTTAGAAAAAAACGGCTTAAGCGTTTACAAAATTTTTGGCTTCACTGGGACAGATGTGAAAATCCGCTTTGCTCTCTGCGCGCTCGTGCTGGGCGCCGGCCCGGTTCTGGCCGATGTGCCGGACGGCGCCGCCTGCCTAGCGGCGGGCCATGCGGCGGAGCTGGCGGATTCGCTGCCCTCTAATCTCCTGCTGTCCATCGGCATGGTGGAAAGCGGCCGGGCCGACCCGCTGACCGGCCATGCCGCCCCCTGGCCCTGGACGGTCAACGCCGATGGCAATGGCCAGTATTTCGCCAGCAAGCAGGATGCCGAGGCCTTTGTGCGGCTGGCGCAGGCCTCCGGCGCGCATGACATCGATGTCGGCTGTTTCCAGGTCAGCCTGGAATATCACCCGGACGCCTTCGCCTCGCTGGATGACGCGCTCGACCCCGCCAGGAACGCCGCCTATGCGGCCCTCTACCTCACCCGGCTCAAGGGCCAGACCGGCTCCTGGAACAGCGCCATCGCCGATTATCATTCCGCCCTGCCGGATCTCGGCCTGCCCTATCAGCGCCAGGTGCTGGCGGCCTGGACGCGCCTGGGCAATCTGCCGCCCGACCTGGGGGCTGACATCACGGCCGCTGCCTTTGCGGCGCCCGACCCGGTGGTGGTGCTCCAGTCCGCCGCGGCCAGGAAGGTGCATGTCTATTCCATGGCCAGCTCCGACAACGCCACCTGGCGGCCCGGCCTGCCGCGGGTCATCGACAATCCCTGAAGCCAGTCCATGGTTTCAGCTCAATCACGCAAGGTGATTGAACTTGCGCCGTTCCGGCTCTAGAGCAGGCAGACCATGAGCGAAAACAACACCACCGCCCAGCTGAGCTGGCCCTTCCGTGAAGCCGAACGCATTGCCGAGCGGTTGAAACAGAAAGGCAAGACCGAGGCGCTGTTCGAGACCGGCTATGGCCCCTCCGGCCTGCCTCATATCGGCACATTCGGCGAGGTGGCGCGCACCAGCTGGGTGCGTAAAGCCTTCACCGAGCTGACGGGCATGAAGTCGCGCCTGCTGGCCTTCTCCGACGACATGGACGGCCTGCGCAAGGTGCCGGAGAATGTGCCCAACAAGGACATGCTACGCCAGCATCTGGGCAAGCCGCTGACGCGCATCCCCGATCCGTTCGGCAAGTTCGAGAGCTTCGGCGCCCATAACAACAACATGCTGCAGGACTTCCTGCGCGCCTTCGGGTTCGAGTTCGAATTCGCCTCCGCCAGCGATTACTATGCTTCCGGCCGGTTCGACGCGGCGCTGCTGCATGTGCTGCAGCACCATGACGAGATCGTGCAGATCATCCTTCCAACCCTGGGGGCGGAGCGCAAGGCAACCTATTCGCCCATCCTGCCCATCCATCCGCGCACCGGCGTCGTGATGCAGGTGCCCATCGAGAAGGTGGATGCCGACCATGGCACGGTGTTCTGGACCGACCCGGATAGCGGTGCCACGTTCGAGACCTCCGTGCTCGGCGGGGCCGCCAAGCTGCAATGGAAGGCCGACTGGGCGATGCGCTGGTACGCGCTGGACGTGGATTACGAGATGTCCGGCAAGGACCTGATCGATTCCGTGAAGCTCTCCTCCACGATCTGCCGCGCCCTTGGCAAGGAGCCGCCGCTGAACCTGACCTATGAGCTGTTCCTGGACGATAAGGGCCAGAAGATCTCCAAGTCCAAGGGCAACGGCCTCTCCATCGAGCAATGGCTGACCTACGCGCCCAAGGAATCGCTGGCGCAGTTCATGTATCACGCCCCGCAGCGCGCCAAGCGGCTGTTTTTCGACGTGATTCCCCGCGCGACGGATGACTACATCGCCGCCGTGGCCGCCCTGCCCACGGCCGAGAAGCCGCATGACAACCCGGCCTGGCATATCCATGGCGGGAAGCTGCCCAACCATGCCGGCGCGCCGATCGGCTTTACCATGCTGCTCAACCTCGCCTCGGTGAGCAATGCCGACAGCGCCGAGATGCTGTGGGGCTTCATCCGCGCCTATATGCCAGAGGCGAATGCCGAGAGTTTTCCGTTCCTGGCGGAGCTGGTGCATTACGCCGTGGCCTATAACCGCGATTTCGTGGCGCCCAAGCGCCAGTACCGCGCCCCCACCGAGGTGGAGCGCGCGGCGCTGGCCGATCTGGCCAAGAGCCTGCGCGAGCGCGAACAGGCGCACCAGCCCGGCGATACCGAGGCGGAGCGGCTGCAGAATCTCGTCTATGCCATCGGCAAACGCCATCCCTTCAGCCCGCTGAAGGCGTGGTTCGACTGCCTGTACCAGGTGCTGCTGGGCACTGCCGAGGGCCCGCGCTTTGGCGGGTTCATCGCCCTTTATGGCGTGGAGCGGACCATCGCGCTGATCGAGCTCAGTCTCTCCCGGCAGGAGGCGGTGGCCTGACCCCTTGCGCCGGCTGCTGAAGCGCCTGCCGCCCGTCCTTGGGCTTCTGCTTCTCACGGCCATTGCCTTCGGGCTGCACGGGGTTTTCAAGAAGGTCGGGCTGGCGGCGATTTTCACCGCCTTCCTGGACACGCCGGTCTGGGATGTGATCCGCGCGCTGGCGCTGCTGGCGGCCTCCATCTGCATCATGGCGGCCTATGATCTGCCCGGGGTCTTTTTCGCCCGGCGGGCGGGGGGGGGCCTGCATCTGCCCTATCCCAGCATCGGGCTGGCCTCGTTCTGCGCCTATGCGCTCAGCCATGTGCTGGGGGCGACGGCGCTGACCGCGGCGGCCATCCGCCTGCGCTTCTATGCCCATTGGGCGGTGCCGCCGGGCGGCATTGCGCGCATCATGGCGCTTTCGGGCAGCAGCTTCACGCTTGGCGTGCTGACGCTGCTGGGCGGGCTGTTGCTCTCGAACCCCTTCAACGTGCCGCTGCCGGGCAGCCTGCCCCCGGCGCTGCTGCGCATATTGGGCGCGGCGTTGCTGCTGGTGCCGGTGGCCTATGTGCTGGCGGCGCGCGGCCGGGAGGCGGTGGTGCTGTTTGGCAAGCGCATCGCCCTGCCGGGCGGGCGGATCGCCCTGGCGCAGATTGCCCTGTCCTGCCTTGATATCTGCTGCGCCTGCGCCATTCTGCACGCGGTACTGCCCGCCGCGCCGGGCCTTGCCTATCCGCGCACGCTCAGCCTCTATCTCGGCGCCTTCGCCGCCGGTGTGCTGTCGGGCCTGCCGGGCGGGGTGGGGGTGTTCGATTCCGTGCTGCTGCTGGGGCTGGCGGCCTATCTGCCCCCCGCCCCGGCGCTGGGCGGCATCCTGTTGTTCCGCGTCATGTATTTTCTGGCGCCGGCATGCCTGGCCGGGCTGTGCTATGCCGGGCATGAGCTGTGGGTCTACGCATCGCGGGAGCGCAAGACGCCAGACTGACCATGCCCATCCCGCCGGCGTAAGCCTGATCAGGCCGCGCGCTCCTCGCGCGCGGCCTCCCAGACTTCCTTGGCGGCGTCGAGATTCATCGCGCCGATGCCCAGGCCCGCGATCAGGTCCGGCCAGAGGTGTGCCAGATATAGGCGGTGACCGCCCCGGCCAGGATGATGGCGGCATTGGCCGGCTCCCAAAAAAAACGGGGCCTCGCGGCCCCGTTTTGATCAGCGGCGGAGATTCAGCCGGCCGATCAGGTCCTGATAGCGCTTGGCG
>DATJXU010000245.1:0-3558 GCA_035499915.1 Acidocella sp. | reverse complement strand
GAGTTCCGGCAGCGCCAGGCGCTCCTGGCGCGGTGCCGGGCGCGAGGCGGCGATGTTGGGCTTTACCGCCGGCTTGGCCTGTTGAGGCGGCACGGGCACCGGGGAAGCAGGCCGCATCGGGGGCGCGAAGTCGGGCTCGTCGTCATCCTCTTCCTGCGGCGCGGGAACCCAGGCACTGCGGGGCGCAGCCTGCTGCTCGGCCGTGGTCTGCAGCACGCTGAGCCAGGAGGAGACAGCCTCCGCCCCACGCCGTCCCTGCTGGACCGAGGCCGCGGCGGCACGGGCGGCATGCTGCCCGCCGGCACGCCATTCACCGGGACTGATGCCGAGCGCGTAACCGAAGCAGGCGAGCCCCGCGATGAGGGTGATGCCCATGACGATACTGGGGAGCATATGCCCGGCGCTGACATGGCTGATGAGGCTGGCGACGATCCCGCCCATAGCACCACCGAGCCCGGCCGCCACGGGCCAGGCGGTTTGCGGGCCGGGAATGACCATCAGCGCCAAGGACAGCGCCGTGGCGGCCAGCGGCATGGCCAAACCGCCAAGCCCGAGGCGGGTTTTCACGCGGCCAACGCCGCCGCGCGCGGCCAGCCGATAGGCCCAGGCAAGCAGGATGAGCGGCGGGATGCAGCCCGCCACGCCGAAGCCCTGCAACAGCAGATCGGCCAGAAAGGCCCCGGGTGGCCCGGCGAGATTGGTGGTCGGCGCGCCGCTGGCGGTGTCGAAGGATGGGTCGGCCGGATTATAGGTGAAGAGGGCCAGCAGCAGGACGAGCGCGACCAGGGCCAGAAAGATGCCCATGAGTTCGGCCGTGCGCCGGCGCAGTTGCGCCCGCATCGCCGGAGAGATTAACCGCTGCGCCCCCAGATCAACCGCCATGACTCCGATTATAAGCAGTAAGGACTGATTCTGAAAGTTTTTCTTACCCCCGCCTCATGGTGTGGTTTTCGCCGCCAGGACGAATTTCACCTCAACGGGCAGGCCGACCCAGTCGCCGCTGGCCCAGTTCCCCTGCCCCACGCCGTAATCGCCACGGTTGAGGGCGATCTCCCCTTCGGCAGTGGCTTGGCTTCCGGCAACATCCAGGGTGAAGGGCAGCGTGAGCTTGTGGCTGATGCCACGAATCGTCAGCGTGCCGGTGGTGGTGAAATGATTGCTGCCAGCCGGGGTAAAGCCCGTGGCGTCGAATACCGCCTGGGGAAAGGCGGCGGCGCTGAACCAGTCGGCGCCGGGCATGGCCTCATCGCGCTGGGTGTCGCCGGTATGCGCGCTGCCGGTGTTCACCACGATATGCACATGCGCGGCCTCGGGGTGCGCCGGGTCATAGGCGATCTCGGCGGTCCATTGCTTGAACGTGCCGGTAAAGGGCGAGCCG
The DNA here is from genome assembly GCA_035499915.1 of Acidocella sp. Lineage (GTDB taxonomy): Bacteria > Pseudomonadota > Alphaproteobacteria > Acetobacterales > Acetobacteraceae > Acidocella. The sequence goes on along the minus strand of DATJXU010000245.1, from coordinate 2,180 downwards.
GTCTGGGTGCCGGAGAAGCCCAGCGTGCTGGCGCTGGGCTGCACGCTCCAGGTGGCGGCGCAGGCAGGGGTGGCGGCAAGCAGGAAGACTGGAAGCAGAAGGGCTTTCATGGTCAGGCTTTCAGGAAAGGCAGCATGCGGCGCAAAATGCCGTCTCGGAGCACGAATTGGTGACGCAGCGCCGCTAGGACATGCAACCCCACCAGGGCGGCGAGCCCCCATGCGAGACGGCTATGGATGAACCCGGCCACGGCATCGGCCGTATTCTTATCCGGCATGGTGGAGAGAACAGGCAGGTCCGGCCAGGGGATGAGGCCGAACAGCACGGTGGGAATATTGTAGGGCGAGACCGAGACAAGCGCCCAGCCGGTAAGCGGTAGCCCCAGCATGAAGCCGTACAACGCCAGATGCGCACCGGTGGCGGCGCGGCGTTCCAGGGCGGGCATCGCCTCGGGCAGCCCGGGTGGCGTATGTGTCAACCGCCAGAGCACGCGCAGGACCACGGCGAACAGCACGGTGATGCCGATGGATTTATGCAGCTGGTAAAGCTCGAACTTGAGGCCGATGGGGATGGCGAGATGCGCCATCCCCAGACCCATCACAATCTGCACCAGGATGCCGAGCGCGACAACCCAGTGCAGGGTCACCGCCACGGTGCCATAGCGCGAACGTGCCGGCATTTTACTGAACGAAGGCGGCGCTGATGGTCAGGGTCACGTCATCGCCGATCAGCGGCACATAGGTCTTCTGGTTGAAGTCCGAGCGCTTGATCTCGCCACTTGCATTAAAACCAATCGTGTACTGCTTGGAGATCGGATTGATGCCCGATGCGTTGAAGCTCACCTTCAGCGTCTCCGGCTTGGTCACGCCGTGGAAGGTCAGCTCGCCGGTGACCAGCGCGGTGTCCTTGCCGGTACGCACCATTTTCTCGGACTTGAACTCGATGGTCGGATACTTGGCGGTATCGAACCATTCGGGGGAGTTCAGCTCACCATCCAGCTTGGTGTTGGTGGTGCTCACGGTGTTGGCCGGGATGATGATGTCGAAGCTGGCATCGGCAAGCTTGGCCGGGTCCAGCGTCAGGCTGCCGGAGGCATTGGTGAAGTTGCCGTACCAGGTGGTGAAGCCCATGTGCGAGACCGCAAACAGCACGCGGGTGTGGCTCGGTTCCACCTGATAAGTGCCGGACTTCACATGCGCCGGATTGGTGTCCGGCGCGGTGGCGGCCTGCGCCAGGGCCGCCGCGGGGGCGGCGGCGAGAACCAGGGCGAGAAGCGTGGACTTCATGTGCCTCGATCCTTTACGCGAGCGCTGCGATCGCGGCTTCGGCGCTGGCCATGGCGCGGGGCTTGATATCCGGCACGGCCACGCCCTCGGCGCGGACCACGCTGACATCGGTCAGGCCGATGAAGTTGAGAGCGGCGATCAGGTGCGACTCCTGATGCTCGATGGCAGCGCCCGGGTTGCCCGGGGTGTACAGCCCGCCGCGCGAGGAGGCGATGATCACCTTCTTGCCCGCTGGCACCAAGCCGACCGGAATGCCGTTCTCGCCGTATTTGAAGGTCTTGCCGGTGACCACGATGCGGTCGATCCAGGCCTTCAGCTGGCTGGGGATGCCGAAATTATACATCGGCGCGCCGATGACGATGATGTTGGCGGCGAACAGCGTGTCGAGGAAGGACGCGCCGATGGCGATGTCTGCCAGAACCGCGGCATCCTCGGGCTGGTGGCCGAACAATGCGCCGATATGCGCCGGGGAGAGATGCTGCACCGGCGCGGTGGCGAGGTCGAGATAGGTCACCTCCAGCCTCGGGTGCAGGGCTTTCTCGCGGGCGACGATGCCTGCGGTGAGCTGGCGGGAGATGGAATTGTCACCCAGGACGGACGACTCGACATGCCAAAGTTTCATCAGGAACACTCCGTGTGAGCGCCGGGGCTGGCGCGGATGTCGCCTAATTAAGGCGACAGAGCCACCATAAGAAGCCTATATAAAAATATGGATACCATCTGTTTTGGCGATAGGACTACCCGATGCTCGAAGGCCTGACCCTGGACCAGCTGCGCATGTTCATCGCCGCGGCGGAGATGCAGAGCTTTTCTGCCGCCGGGCGGAGCCTGCACCGCGCGCAATCGGTAATCAGCCAGGCTATCGCCAATCTCGAGGCGCAGCTCGGGGTGACC
>DATJXU010000244.1:0-21551 GCA_035499915.1 Acidocella sp. | reverse complement strand
GCCAATCTCGCCCTGGGCCAGCTGCCGGAGGCCAAGGTCAGCCTCATCATCGCCGCCGCGCAGGAGGTCATCGACGGCAAATGGGACGGTGAATTCCCCCTGGTGGTATTCCAGACCGGCTCCGGCACCCAGAGCAACATGAACGCCAATGAGGTCATCTCCAACCGCGCCATCCAGATGGCCGGCGGTGTGGTGGGCAGCAAGAACCCTATCCACCCGAATGATGACGTGAATCACAGCCAGTCCTCCAACGACACCTTCCCGACCGTCATGCATATCGCAGCGGTGGAGGTGGTGGCGGGCGAGCTGCTGCCCGCCGTGGAACGGCTGGCGGATGTGTTCAAGGCCAAGAGCCTAACCTATGGGGATGTGGTGATGACCGGCCGCACCCATTTGCAGGATGCCACCCCGGTCACGCTTGGCCAGGTGATCTCCGGCTGGCAGGCGCAGCTTGAACAGGCGGCGGAGGGCATCAGTGTATCCCTGGCCGGGCTTTACGAGCTGGCCATAGGCGGCACGGCGGTCGGCACCGGGCTGAATGCGCATCCGAATTTCGGCGCCACCGCCGCCGCCTTCATCGCGGAGGAGACGGGCTATCCTTTCATCTCCGCTCCCAACAAATTCGCCGCCCTTTCAGCGCATGACGCGCTGGTTTCGGCCTCCGGCGCCCTGCGCGTGCTGGCGGGGGCGGCGATGAAGATCGCCAATGACGTGCGCTGGTATGCCTCCGGCCCGCGCACCGGCATCGGCGAGCTGCTGATTCCTGAAAACGAGCCGGGCTCCTCCATCATGCCCGGCAAGATCAACCCCACCCAGTGCGAGGCGCTGACCATGGTGGCGGTGCAGGTATTCGGCAATGACCATGCGGTGGCCTTCGGCGGCTCCCAGGGCAATTTCCAGCTCAACGTCTACAAGCCGGTAATGCTGCATAACTACCTGGATTCCGCGCATATTCTGGCTGAGGCCCTGGATAGCTTCCGCGTCCATTGCGCGGTGGGCATCGCGCCCGCCTTGGGTAAGATCGATGAGAATTTGGCGAAGAATTTGATGCTCGTCACAGCCTTGAATCCGCATATCGGCTACTCCAAATGCGCTGAGATCGCGCTGAAGGCGCATCGCGAGGGGCTGACCCTGCGCGCGGCGGCTCTTGCCAGCGGCGCGCTGACGCAAGCGCAGTTCGATGACTGGGTGGACCCGAAGGCGATGACCGCCCCGCTGGCCGTGTAGCAGCCCTGCTTTGCGGGCGCTGGTTTGAGTGTGCTAGTGCTGCTGACCTGATTATTGAGGATGATTGCAAATGGATGGCGGTGCCGATTCTCGCCGGATCGTAATTTATAAGCCGGAAGATTTCGCGCCGATGCGCGCGGCGGGGCGCCTTGCCGCCGAGACGCTGGACATGATCAGCGCGCATGTGGTGCCAGGCGTGACCACCGAGCGGCTGAACGAGTTGTGCCATGATTTCATCACCGCCCATGGCGCCGTTCCGGCGCCGCTGAATTACCGGGGCTTTCCGAAATCCATCTGCACGTCCATCAACCATGTCGTCTGCCATGGTATTCCCGGCGAGCGGAAGCTGCTGGACGGCGACGTTCTGAATATCGATGTCACCGTGATCCTGAATGGCTGGTATGGCGATTCAAGCCGCATGTATGTGGCGGGCACCGCCAATACCCGGGCCCGGCGCCTTATCGAGGTGACATATGAGTCCCTGATGCGCGGCATCGCGGCGGTCAAGCCCGGCGCCACCTTTGGCGATATCGGCTACGCGATCCAGAACTATGTCGAGGCCCAGCGTTTCTCCGTGGTGCGGGATTTCTGCGGCCATGGCATCGGCCAGCGCTTTCATGAACCGCCAAACGTGCTGCATTTCGGCCGGCGCGGGGAAGGGGCGGTGCTGAAGCCCGGCATGTTCTTCACCATTGAGCCGATGGTGAACGCCGGCAAGCCGGATGTGAAGATCCTGGACGATGGCTGGACAGCCGTGACCCGCGACCGCTCTCTCTCCGCCCAGTTCGAGCATATGGTCGGCGTGACGGATACGGGCGTGGAGATTTTCACCCTCTCGCCCAAGGGCTACACCCAGCCGCCTTACGCGTAAGGCATAAAACCAGAAGGGTTTGGCGTAGCTGTTTAAAAGCTGCAAAGGTGGCCGCCTTTTGTAAAAAAGGCGGCCTGTAGCTTTTAAGACTTACGCTGTGGGGTCGATCCAGCCCACATGGCCGTCAGGCCGGCGATAGACCAGGTTCAACCCGCCGGTCTTGGAGTTACGGAACATCATTAACGGCTGGAAGGCCAAATCCATCTTCATCACTGCGTCACGCACGCTCAGCGTCTCGATGGCGGTGGTGTCCTCCGCGATGATGGTGGCATGCAACTCCTCCGCGAGCATGTCATGCCCATTGGGTTGACCGTTCGGGGCGAAATGTTCGTCATCGTCGGCCTCCGGCGCCAGCACATAGGCGCGCGCCATCTCTGGCTTGATCTTGCTCATGTCGCGCTGATGCGCGGAGACACGTCGGCGATAACGGCGCAGGCGTTTGGCGATATGCTCCGCCGCATCCTCGAATGCCGCGCGGGCATCGGCGGCCTCACCCTCGCCGCGCACGGTAATGCCCCGCCCGGCATGCAGATTGATATCACACGTGAAGAAGCTGCGGGCGCGGCTGAAGGTGACTTGCGCCTCCATCGCCTGGTCGAAATATTTCGCCGTGATGTTGCCAAGCTGCTTATCCACATGGACGCGCAGCGCATCGGACAGATCGACTTGTTTCCCAGAGACCGTTAGTTGCATGGTCTACTCCCGAACAAACCGGCTCGCACTATTCGTCTAACAAGGCCACCCCCTTACCTTGCTCTACGCGGGCATTTTCTCCCGCTTGCGTTGCGCCGAACCGGGAATGCGCAACGCTTCTCTATATTTGGCCACGGTCCGCCGTGCTATGTCTATGCCCTCTTTTTGCAATAGAGACGCGACCGCGTCGTCTGACAGAATATTCTTCGGATTTTCGGCCGTTATGATCTGCGCCACCCGGTGGCGGACCGTCTCTGCCGAGTGCGTTTCGCCATTCACCCCGGCCAGGGCGGTGGTGAAGAAAAATTTCAGCTCGAAAATGCCGCGCGGCGTGGCGATGGATTTATTGGAGGTGACGCGGCTGACAGTGCTCTCATGCAATTCGACCTCGGCGGCGATGTCGCGCAACGTCAGCGGCCGCAGATGCGAGATGCCATGGCGAAAAAAACCGTCCTGCCGGCGGACGATCTCGGCCGAGACCCGCAAAATCGTCTGCGCCCGGGATTCCAGCGCCTTCACCAGCCAGGTGGCGCCCTGCATCTGTTCGGAGAGGAAACTCTTGGTCTCTTTATTGGCCGAGGCCGTCATGCGGGCGTGAAAGCCGCGGCGGATGAGCAAACGCGGCATGGTTTCGGGGTTGATCTCCAGCAGCCAGTCGCTGCTGCCATCTTCCTGCAGCGGGGCGGGGCGCATCAGCACATCCGGGATCAGCGGGCGCAGCGGTTCTGAATCAAAGCGTGCGCCGGGCTTCGGGTCCAGCCGCTTCAGCTCGGCCACCATATCGGCCAGGTCCGCCGCATCCACCCCGCAAATGTCCTGCAAGGCCCGCATCTCGCGCCGCGCCAGCATTTCCAGATGATCGAGCAGCGCCTGCATCGCCGGGTCCAGCCGGTTCAGCTCGGCAAGTTGCGCGCCCAGGCATTCCGCCAGGCTGGTGGCGAATACGCCCACCGGGTCGAAACGCATCATGATGGCGCGCACTGCCTCGAAACGGGACAGTTCCACCCCCAGCGCCGCCGCCAGCACTTCCGGCGCATCGCCCAGCCGCCCGGCCGGGTCCAGTACCGCGATCATCGCGGTCGCAATCAGCAGGTCCTCACGGGTGGAAAAGGCGAGCCGAGCCTGCTGCTCCAGATGCTCGCGCAGGCATGGGCGCTCCGCACCCAGCGCCTCCAGCAGGTTCCAGTCATCATCAGCCTCGCCGGAAAGCCCGCCGCCATATCCGTCTGCGCCCGTTCCGACGTCATACACGTTGCTGGTATCGAGATCGAGCGGCGTTGTGGTGGCGTCCGGCAGCATGCCGGCGGCAGCGAGGCTGGCCGGATCCTCCGGCATCGGCGCCGCCACTTCGGCATGCGCCTCGATGGCGGTTACGGTTTCGCCACCATCATCGCGTTCAAGCAGCGGGTTTTTGAGCAATTCCTCCTCAACGAAGGCGCTGGCCTCGATATTCGAGAATTGCAACAGCTGGATCGCCTGACGCAGCTGCGGGGTCATGACCAATGACTGGGACTGGCGCAAATCCAAGCGCGGCGCGAAGGACGGAGCAAAAGCCATGCCAAGAATCTAGCGCGCTTTTTGGTCTCCTCCAAGAGCGTTGGCGCGGAAAATGCATGGTGCCGTGCAAAATGGGGCGGCGCTCAGCTCCCCCCCGTTTTATAAGCTGAATTTCTCGCCCAGATACACGCGGCGCACATCCTCATGCGCCACCACCTCTTCCGGGTTGCCCTCCATCAGCACCTGGCCGTCATAGAGGATATAGGCCCGGTCGATGATCTCCAGCGTCTCGCGGACATTATGGTCGGTGATCAGCACGCCCAGCCCGCGATGCTTCAGATGCGCCACCAGATCGCGGATTTCCCCCACCGCGATCGGGTCGATGCCCGCCAGCGGCTCATCCAGCAGGATGTAATTCGGCCCCGTCGCCAAGGCGCGGGCGATCTCCACACGCCGGCGCTCACCGCCCGAAAGGGCAAGGGCAGGGGTGCGGCGCAGATGCGAGATGCCGAACTCCGCCAGCAGCTCGGCCAGCATCTCCTCGCGCTTGTCCGCATCCGGTTCCACCATGTCGAGCGCGGCCATGATGTTCTGCTCGACATTCAGCCCCCGGAAGACGCTGGCCTCCTGTGGCAGATAGCCGATGCCAAGCCGGGCGCGCCGGTACATGGGCAAATTGGAGATCTCCACCCCGTCCAGCGCGATGGTGCCGGAATCAGGGCCGATCAGCCCGACGATCATGTAGAAGGTCGTGGTCTTGCCAGCGCCATTGGGCCCCAGCAGCCCCACCGCCTCGCCACGCCGCACGGAGAGCGAGACATTGCGCACTACCGGGCGTTTCTTGAAGCGTTTGCCCAGGCCGTGCGCCACCAGACCGGTGTCATCGGCCAGCGCCGTCGCGTGGCTCATCTGGCCGCTGCTCAGCGTCGTGCTCATTGTGTCTTCCCCGATCCAGGCAGAATCACGCCGGAAACCTGGCCGCCCGGCCCGGCCAGCAGGGTGGCGATGCCCGTCTTCATGTTCACCAGCGCGTCAGACCCCGCCAGCTCGTTCGGGCCATGGATGATATGCACATTCCCGCCCAGCCGCGCCTGGCCTGTGGGGGGCAGATACACGCCGCTATCGCCTGTCGCGGTGTCGGTCTGGGTCTTGATCACCACGTGCCCGACAGCCTCCACCTTCTGCAGATTGCCGCTCCCGCCCAGCGTATCCGCGCTTTGCGCCGCGGGCTTGGCCTGGCTGGTGCCGCCGGCCTGGCTGGCGAAATAGCCGGTGATGACATCGGCGGCGATGGAACGGCCGTCATCGGCCACGATCAGCGCATTGCCGCGCGCGATGGCCTTATGCTCCCCAGCGTAATACTCGATCGAATCCCGCGCGGTGACGGTGTCATGCGGCGTGGTGAGCTTCAGATTTCTGCCGGTCAGCACCAGCACCTGCTGCCCCAGGGAATAGACCGCATGGTCCCCCCAGGCATGATCGGTGGCGGTATAGATATGCACATTGCCGATGGCATCCAGCTCGGTGAGCTGGGCGTTGCCCTGGTCCAGCGCGGTGGCGCTGGGGGCGTTGGCACCGTTCTGGTTCGGGGCGGTCTGGGGGGCGCTGCCGGGTTTCTTCACGTAATGCGCCACGAGCTGGTTGGCGGTCACCGTCACGTCGCCGCGCACAGCCTTGGCGCCGCCGGTTGCGGTCACGGTCTGGGAGTCCTGCGACCAGGTGATACCCTGCGCGGCGGAGATCTGGATTGGCACCGGGGCCGCGCCCGGCGTGCCGCCCAGGTTCAGGTCCTGGGCGAAGGCCGGAGATGTGGCACACGCCAGAACTGGCAGAAGATAAAGGAGTTTCATTGAACCTGGGTAAGAGTCAGCGTGGCTGGGCCATGGAAGGTGATCTCGCTGCCCCGGCCGCTCAGGGTGAAGCCGTTCTGGGCATACAGCGTGCCGAAGGGCCCCGTCACCTGTACCGGATCGGTGCTGGAGGCATTGCCGCCGCGCAGATCGATCGAGCTGCGGTCCGTGGAGACGATCGTCCCGTCATTGCGGTAGAGCGTCACGCCACCCTTGAGGTCGAGCTTGTCGCTCTTCTGGTGATAATTGCCGGTGGCGGATTTCAGCATCAGCCAGGCGCCGGATTTGAGCGTGATATCGCCCTGCGGCGCGATAAGGGCGACATTGTCTTCCCCTTGCTGCACGGCGCTGTCGGCGGTCACGGTATAAGGTTGCCCCTGCTGGTCGCGGCCATGATAGGTGGCGCCCTGCATGCGCGAGGCCTGGGTGCTCGTGTTCTGCGAGACATGATAGGTTACGCGGTTCGCCTCCGGGCCGGATTGCCAGGAGGGTGCCAGCGCCAGGGCGGCAAGCAGCAGCAGGGCCGCCGCCGGAAGGGCGCGCTTGAGCAGCGTGACGCGCAGGCTGCGCCGGGCCAGTCGAGCTGGAGCCTCCTGCCGCTGACGGCGGATTTCATCCAAAACCGACTGGCGCGGGACATGGTTGATGTGATTCATGACGCCACCATTCCGGGCGCCGCCGTGACGGACGTATCGAAAGCCATGGCGCTTCCCTGCATCAGGAATAAGGCGTGAGCAGGGCAACGACAATCCAGCCTGGGTGCCCTGCGAGAGCGCAGCGCCGCTTGCCAGCCGGAATGTCCATCAACACAAATCATTATATACGGTATGACCAGCCCCGCGGCGCCGGTCAACATGAGATAAGCAACGCTATGAAATACCGGCCTAATGGGTGAACAGGTCAGGGTCCGCGTAGCCCAGCAAATCGAGCTTGGCGCGCGTGGGCAGGAAGTCATAGGCCGCTTGCGCGATCTCCAGCCGGTTCTCGCGCAGCAGCAAGGCGCGCAGCTTCTCCCAGATCGCATGCAGATAAAGCACGTCCGAGGCCGCATAAGAAAGCTGCTCCTGGGTCAGCTCCGCCGCCCCCCAGTCGCTGGTCTGCTGCTGCTTGGAGATGTCGACCCCGGCCAGATCCCGGCATAGCTCTTTCAGCCCATGCCGGTCGGTATAGGTGCGCACCAGCTTGGAGGCGATCTTGGTGCAGATCACCGGCGCGGTGGTTACACCCAGCCCATGATACAAAGCCGCGATATCGAATCGCGCGAAATGGAACAGCTTGGTGACTTCAGAATTGGTCAGCAATGCCTTGAGGTTGGGGCAATTTGCACCCTGACCGCCCAGCGATTCGGGAATGACCTGCACCAGATGCGCGGTGCCGTCTCCGGCGGAGAGCTGCACCAGGCACAGCCTGTCGCGCCGCGGATTGAGCCCCATCGTCTCGGTGTCGATCGCCACGACCGGCCCGAGATCAAGCCCCGTCGGCAAATCATGCTTATGGAGCCGAATGGTGCTCATCTTGATGCCTGAATTTTCGGAGATAAAGAAAAAATGGTGCCCAGGAGAGGACTCGAACCTCCACGCCCTTGCGAGCGCTAGCACCTGAAGCTAGTGCGTCTACCAATTCCGCCACCTGGGCCAAACCATTTTTTCGGGCGTTCCGGGTTTCGCCGGTTCGCCGTCACGTTGCCGAAGCATCGTGCGACCGGCGTTTAGCTTCCCTGAAAACGCACGTCAACATGGCTTGAGCGAGTTTTTCTCGCGGCCTACAACCGGGAGCGGAACAAGGAGGGGGCTTGCATGCTGTCTGAGCGCAAAATTGCTACGGTTTTCGGGGCCTCCGGGTTTTTGGGCCGCTACGTCGTGCAGCGCCTGGCGGCGCGCGGTTTCATCATACGTGCCGCGGTGCGCGATACCGAATCGGCAAAAATTCTCCGGCCGATGGGCGATGTGGGGCAGGTGGTCCCTCTTTACGCGCCGGTCTCCGCGGAGGCTTTGGCGGCCCGGGCTATCGAGGGGGCAGGCATCGTCATCAATCTGGCGGGCATTCTCACTGAATCGCGCAAGGGCGCGTTCTTCAGCACCCACACCGAGGGCGCCGGGCGCGTGGCGCGGCTGGCGCGCGCGGCTGGCGCGCGGTTCGTGCATGTCTCGGCCATCGGCGCCAATCCGGCCAGCTCGTCTGCCTATGCCCGCAGCAAGGGCGAGGGCGAGCAGGCGGTGATGAGCGCGCATGCCGAGGCGACGATTCTCCGCCCCTCGATCATGTTCGGGCCTGAGGATGACTTCTTCAACCGCTTCGCCAAGATGGCGGTGGTGTCGCCGGTCCTTCCCGTCGTGCATGGGGAGACGAAGTTTCAGCCCGTCTATGTGGCCAATGTGGCCGATGCCGTGCTGGCGGCGCTGGGGCAAGCGCATGCGGGCAGGCTGTTTGAGCTGGGCGGGCCGGAGCAGAAGAGCTTCAAGGCGCTGATCCGGCAGATGCTCTCCGTCGTCGAGCGCGAGCGCTGCATCTGGGACATGCCGGTGAGCCTAGCCCGGCTTGTGGCCGCTATCCCCGGCTCGGGGTTGACGGGCGACCAGATCACGCTTCTGGCTACGGATAACGTCGTCGCGCCCGGCATGCCGGGGCTGAACGATCTGGGCGTCACCCCCACGCGGCTTGATCTTGTGCTGCCGGGCTATCTGGCGCGCTATCGTGTCTCAAGCCGCCGCCACGGTGACATTTTCAGCGATTAGGGCGCAATCCGGACGTAATGCGGCCGGGTTTGATCTCGCCAAAGCGAGGCCCCAAAAGGGATTGGGCATAAATAGGTATTGATCCGATACCTATCGCAAAAAAAACCTTGGCCTTCTGCCAAAAAATTCGTTAAGACCGGGTTGTGATCCCCAGACGCGCGGTGCCGCTCGCGGTGCCGCGCCTTCTTTACGAACGAGGCGAAAAATGGCCGAGCGCATGCTGCAATTCACCCATCTTCCCCAGCAAACGCCCAAAAAGCGCCCGGCAGCGGCCCGCCGCGAAGATTTCAACGAGATTTACGACAAGTTCGTCCCCGAAGCCGCCGCCGGGCAGGCCAGCCGCTGCTCGCAATGCGGCATCCCGTTCTGCTCGGTGCATTGCCCGCTCTCGAACAATATTCCTGACTGGCTGAAGCTCACCGCCGAGGGAAGGCTTGAGGAAGCGTATGAGCTTTCCTCCGCAACCAACACTTTTCCTGAGATTTGCGGCCGCATCTGCCCGCAGGACCGGCTGTGCGAAGGCAATTGCGTGATTGAAAAAGGCTTCGAATCGGTCACGATCGGCGCGGTCGAGCGCTATATCACCGACACCGCCTTCGAGAATGGCTGGGTGAAGCCCATCACCCCCATGGCGGAGCGTGCCGAGAGCGTTGGCATTGTCGGCGCCGGCCCGGCCGGCCTCGCGGCGGCGGAGCGGCTGCGCAGCCTGGGCTATGCGGTGACGGTCTATGACCGGCATGACCGCGTCGGCGGCTTGCTGATCTACGGCATTCCCGGCTTCAAGCTGGAGAAGGACATCGTGCTCCGCCGCTGGAAATGGCTGGAGGAGGGCGGGGTTAAATTCGTCCTGGGCGCCGATATCGGCGGCGCCATCCCCTTCGCGCAGTTGCGCCAGACGCATGATGCGGTGCTGATCGCCACCGGCGTCTACAAGGCGCGCGAGATCGGCGGCCCGGGTGCCGGGCTGCCCGGCATCGTCAAAGCTCTGGATTTCCTCATCACCTCCAACCGGCTGGGCCTGGGCGATGCGGTGCCGGATTACGAGTCCGGCCTGCTGAACGCGGCAGGCAAGGATGTCGTCGTCATCGGCGGCGGCGACACGGCGATGGATTGCGTGCGCACCGCCATCCGCCAGGACGCGAAATCCGTCACCTGTCTCTACCGGCGCGACAAGCAGAACATGCCTGGCTCCCTGCGCGAGGTGAAGAATGCCGAGGAGGAAGGTGTGACCTTCACCTGGCTCTCGGCGCCCGAGGCCTTCCTGGGCGATGACCAGGTAACGGGCGTGCGCGCCGTGCGCATGCATCTCGGCCTGCCCGATGCCTCCGGCCGCCAGTCGGTCGAGCCGATCGAGGGCTCCTCCTTCACCGTCAGGGCGGATCTGGTCATCAAGGCGCTGGGCTATGACCCGGAAGACCTGCCGGGCGCCTTCAACGAGCCCGCGCTGAAGCTCACCGGCTGGGGCACGCTGAAGGTGAATTCCCGCAGCTTCGAGACCGCTCTGCCCGGCGTCTACGCCGCCGGCGATATCGTGCGCGGCGCCTCCCTGGTCGTCTGGGCCATCCGCGACGGGCGCGATGCCGCCGCCGCCATCCATCGTCAATTCCAAGCCGCCCGCCCGGCGCAGGCCGCGGAGTAATCTGCCATGAACCACGAAACCGCCCCCGAATCCGCTCAGGCCTTCCTCGCCGCCTGGGATGCCAACACGCAGGCGCTGCGCGACACCTATAGCCGCGAGCAGGAGCATGATGCCTGCGGCGTCGGCCTCGTCGCGGCGCTGGACGGCAAGAAGCGCCGCGACATCGTGCAGGCCGGCATCGACGCGCTGAAGGCCGTCTGGCATCGCGGCGCCGTGGATGCGGATGGCAAGACCGGCGATGGCGCCGGCATCCATATCGAAATCCCGCAGGATTTCTTCGCCGATGAGGTGAAGCGCGGCGGGGATCGGCTGCGCGAAGGGCCGATCGCGGTTGGCATGGTGTTCCTGCCGAAAACCGACCTCGGCGCGCAGGAGCGCTGCCGCCAGATCGTCGAGACCGAGATCCTGAATTTCGGCTACCGCATCCATGGCTGGCGCCAGGTGCCCATCAATGTCGATTGCATTGGCGAGAAGGCGAACGCCACCCGCCCGGAGATCGAGCAGATCCTGCTCTGGAATGCCCGCGGCATCTCCGAGGATGAGTTTGAACGCGAGCTCTACATCATCCGCCGCAAGATCGAGAAGGCGGCCATCGAGGCGCAGGTCGGCGAGCTTTACATCTGTTCGCTCTCCTGCCGCTCCATCGTCTATAAGGGCATGTTCCTGGCCGAGAGCCTGACGGAGTTCTATCCGGATCTGCTGGATGAGCGTTTTGTCTCGCGCTTTGCCATCTATCACCAGCGCTATTCCACCAACACCTTCCCCACCTGGCGGCTGGCGCAGCCCTTCCGCATGCTGGCTCATAACGGCGAGATCAACACCGTCGCGGGCAACATCAACTGGATGAAGAGCCACGAGACGCGCCTGGGCGCGGAAGGGCTGGACGAGTTCCTGGATTACGTAAAGCCCGTGGTGCAGGCCGGCGGTTCCGACACGGCGGCGCTGGATAATGTGTTCGAGCTGCTGGTGCGCGCCGGGCGCGACGCGCCAATGGCCAAGGCGCTGATGATCCCGCCCGCCACGGGCGCGGACGCGGCGATGCCGCAGGCGCATAAGGACCTGTTCTCCTATTGCAACGCCGTGATGGAGCCCTGGGACGGCCCGGCCGCCGTGGCCGCCACCGATGGCCGCTTCGTCATCGCCGGGCTGGACCGCAACGGGCTGCGCCCGCTTCGTTATTCCATCACCAAACAGAAGATGCTGGTCGTCGGCTCCGAAACCGGCATGGTGAAGTTCGAGGAGGAGGATATTGTCGAGAAGGGCGCGGTCGGCCCCGGCCAGACCATCGCCGTCGATCTCAACGAGGCGAAATTCTACCATGATGGCGAGCTGAAGGATCTGCTGGCCGCCCGCCAGGATTTCGCGGCCTGGACCAAGCGTATCACCGTCATCGACCATATCGTGAAGACCGACGCGCCAGAGCCCGTGCGTTTCGATGCCGAGGCGCTGCGCCGCCGCCAACTCGCGGTCGGGTTCTCGCTTGAAGACATGGAGCTGATCCTCCACCCGATGGTGGATACCGCGCAGGAGGCCATCGGCTCCATGGGCGATGACACCCCCGTCGCCGTGCTGTCGGACCGTTATCGCGGCCTGCATCATTATTTCCGCCAGAGCTTCAGCCAGGTCACCAACCCGGCCATCGATTCGCTGCGCGAAACCCGGGTAATGTCGCTGAAGACGCGCCTTGGCAATCTCGGCAATGTGCTCGACGAGAACGAGGAGCAATGCGACCTGCTGCAGCTCGAATCGCCGGTGCTCAGCAGCGCCGAGTTCGAGGCCATGCGCCGCACCATGGGCAGCTCCGCCTGCGTGGTGGATGCCACCTTCAAGATCACGAACGGCGAGGGCGGGCTTCGCCGCGCCATCGAGCGCATCCGCCGCGAGGCGGAGGAAGGCGTGCGCGCCGGCTGCACCCATGTCATCCTCACTGACGAGGCGATGAGCCCCGAGCGCGCGCCGATCCCGATGATCCTCGCCACCGGTGCCGTGCATACGCATCTCGTGCGCCAGTCTCTGCGCACTTTCACCAGCCTGAATGTCCGCTCCTCTGAATGCCTGGACGTGCATTATTTCGCGGTGCTGGTGGGCGTGGGCGCGACCACGGTGAATGCCTATCTGGCGCAGGAATGCATCGCGGACCGCCATGCGCGCGGCCTGTTCGGCAATTTGTCGCTTAAGGAATGCGTCGCCCGCTACAAGAAGGCGGTGGATAAGGGGCTGCTCAAGGTGATGTCCAAGCTCGGCATCTCCGTCATCTCCTCTTATCGCGGCGGCTATAATTTCGAGGCCATCGGGCTTTCCCGCGCGCTGGTGGGCGAGTTCTTCCCCGGCATGCCCTCGCGCATTTCCGGCATCGGCCTGCCCGGCATCGCCCACAAGGTGCTGGAGCTGCACGAGAAGGCCTGGAGCGGCAATACAGCCCCGCTGGATATTGGCGGGCTGTACCGTCTGCGCCGCACCGGCGAGGCGCATGCCTTCGACAATAACGCCATCCATCTGCTGCAGACGGCGGTGGACACCGGCTCCTACCGGCTGTTCAAGAAATATTCCGAGATGGTGCGCAAGCAAAAGCCGGTGGCGCTGCGCGACCTTTTGGATTTCCGCATGGATGGGCTGACCCCGATTTCCGCGGACGAGGTGGAAAGCATCACCTCCATCCGCAAGCGGCTGCTGGCGCCTGGCATCTCTCTCGGCGCGCTCAGCCCCGAGGCGCATGAGACGCTCTCCATCGCCATGAACCGCATCGGTGCCCGCTCCGATTCCGGTGAGGGCGGCGAAGACCCGGCCCGCGCCGAGCCGCGCCCGAATGGCGACAACGCCTCCTCCGCGATCAAGCAGATCGCCTCCGGACGCTTCGGCGTTACGGCGGAATATCTGAATGACTGCAAGGAGATCGAGATTAAGGTCGCGCAGGGCGCCAAGCCCGGCGAGGGCGGCCAGCTTCCTGGCTTCAAGGTCACGGAGCTGATCGCCAGGCTTCGCCACTCCACCCCCGGCGTGACGCTGATCTCCCCCCCGCCGCATCACGACATCTATTCGATCGAGGATCTGGCGCAGCTCATCTACGACCTGAAACAGATCAACCCGCGCGCCACCGTGTGCGTAAAGCTGGTCTCGCGTTCGGGCATCGGCACCATCGCCGCCGGCGTGGCGAAGGCGAAGGCGGATGCGATCCTGATCTCCGGCCATGTCGGCGGCACCGGCGCCTCGCCGCAAAGTTCGGTGAAATACGCCGGCATGCCCTGGGAGATGGGGCTTTCGGAAGCGCATCAGGTGCTCATGCTCAACCGTCTGCGCCACCAGGTGGTGCTGCGCACCGATGGCGGCTTGAAGACCGGGCGGGACGTGGTGATCGCCGCCATGCTGGGGGCCGAGGAATTCGGCATTGGCACGGCCTCGCTCGTCGCCATGGGCTGCATCATGGTCCGCCAGTGCCACTCCAACACCTGTCCGGTGGGCGTGTGCACGCAGGACGAGGCGCTGCGCCAGAAATTCGAGGGCACGCCCGAGAAGGTGATCAATCTCTTCTCCTTCGTGGCAGAAGAGGTGCGCGAGATTTTGGCGGGTCTGGGCTTTCGCTCGCTGCATGAGATCATCGGCCGCACGGACCTGCTGCACCAGGTCTCGCGTGGTGCGGATTATCTGGACGATCTCGACCTCAACCCGATCCTCGCCCAGGCCGACCCCGGCCCGCATGCGCGCTATTGCACCCGCGAGGGCCGCAACGAGGTGCCAGAGACGCTGGACGCGCAAATGATCGAGGATGCCGAGCCGTTCTTCAAGAATGGCGAGAAGATGCAGTTGCAGTACAATATCCGCAACACGCACCGCGCCATCGGCACCAAGTTCAGCTCGCAGATCGTCGCCAAATACCGCAAGGTGAAGCTGCAGCCCGACCATGTCACGGTGCGGCTGCGCGGCTCGGCCGGGCAGTCCCTGGGCGCTTTCGCGGTGAATGGGCTGAAGCTGGAAGTGTTTGGCGATGCCAATGACTATGTCGGCAAGGGGCTTTCCGGCGGCACCATCGTGGTGCGCACCGGCCCGTCCTCCAAGCTCAAGACCAACGAGAACACGATCATCGGCAACACGGTGCTCTATGGCGCCACCTCCGGCGCGCTGTTCGCGGCGGGCCTGGCGGGTGAGCGCTTCGCCGTGCGCAATTCCGGCGCCATTGCGGTGGTCGAGGGTGTCGGCTCCAACGCCTGCGAATACATGACCGGCGGCACGGTGGTGATCCTGGGCGAGGTGGGCGATAATTTCGGTGCCGGTTTCACCGGCGGCCTGGCCTTTGTTTACGACCGCGCGAAGAAATTCGAGATGCGGATGAACAAGGAAACCCTGCATTGGCAACGGGTGAACTCCGCCTACTGGGCGGGGGTGCTGAAGACTCTCGTCGAGCGCCATGTGGCCGAAACGGAAAGCCGCTACGCCGCCACGCTGCTGAATGACTGGGAGCGCGAGGCCCCGCATTTCTGGCAGGTGGTGCCGACGGAATACATCAAATACCTGCCGGCAGAGCTGGACGACGCGAAAGAAGCGAAGACGGCCTGATCGATAGAACCCAGGCCTGGGGACACCACCTCAGGCCCGGGTTCGCAAAGTTTTTCCGGGCCGCTTTTTAAAAAGCGGCCTCTTTTTGTGACCTTTTTTGAATGGCATAATCCCCGCCATGCGAGTCCTCTATCACCTTCCGCTCTCCCCCTATTCGCGCAAGGTGCGGATGGTTCTGTCTGAAAAACGTATTCCCTTTGAATTGCGCTTGGAAAAAATCTGGGACCGTCACCCCGGCTATCTGGAGCTGAACCCGGCCTGCACCGTGCCGACTCTGATCGAGGATAACGGACTTGTCATTCCCGATTCGCGGGTGATCTGCGAATATCTGGACGAAACCTATCCCGACACCGCGCTGATCAGCCGCGCTCAGCCCGAGCGTGTGGAAACCCGCCGCCTCGTCGCCTGGTTCGACGAGAAATTCTACAACGAGGTGGTGCGCAACCTCTATTGGGAAAAACACCTGAAACAGGCGCTCAAGCTCGGCTCGCCGGACGGCAATGCCCTGCGCGCTGGCTATGCCAATCTCAAGCAGCATCTGCTCTATATCGGCTGGCTGGCGGAGCATCGCCGCTGGCTGGCGGGTGGCACGCTCTCGGTGGCTGATTTCGCCGCCGCCGCCATGCTCTCCACGCTGGATTTCATGGGCGATGTGGATTGGTCCGTCTCCGCCCCGGCGAAGGAATGGTATGCGCGCATCAAGTCCCGCCCCAGTTTCCGCGCCATTCTGGCGGACCGCGTGAACGGCATGACCCCGCCACCGCATTATGCGGATCTGGATTTCTGAACTCTCTTATACGCGCGGTGTTTGCCGGGCGTGTCCATCGTTGTAGTGTCAAAACATGGACGTGATCCCCGCCTTGCGCGCCGCCCTGGGTGAGGGCGCGGTCTTGACCGACCCTGCCGGGCGCGCCCCTTATGAACAGGATTGGCGCGGGCTGGTAAAAAATCCCGCTCTGGCCGTGATCCTGCCGAAAACCACCGCGCAGGTGGCGCAAGCGGTAAAACTCTGCGCCGCGCATGGCGCGCGGATCGTCCCGCAAGGCGGCAATACCGGGTTGGTGGCGGGTGCGGTGCCCATCGCGGCGCCTGATCAGATCATCCTTTCCTTCACCAAGATGCGCGCCGTCCGCGCGCTGGATGCGGTGGGCGACACCATCACGGTGGAAGCCGGGCTCACGCTGGCCGCCTTGCAGCAGGAAGCCGCCAGGGCCGGCCGCTTCTTCCCCGTCAGCCTGGGCGCGGAGGGGAGCGCGCAGATCGGCGGGGTGATCTCCACAAATGCCGGCGGGTTGCAGGTGCTCTCCTACGGCACGATGCGCGCCCAGGTGCTGGGGTTGGAGGTTGTGCTGGCAGACGGCACCATCTGGAACGGACTCTCCGGATTGCGCAAGGACAATACGGGTTACGATCTCAAGCAGTTCTTCATCGGCTCCGAGGGCACGCTCGGCCTCATCACCGCCGCCACGCTGCGGCTCTACCCGCCCATCACCGCCCGCGCCTCGGCCTTGGTCGGTATCGAGAATCTGGAGCAGGGGCTCGGCATTTTCATCGCCATGCGTCACGCCGCCGGCACGACACTCACCTTGTGCGAGTTCTGCACCCGCGCCGCTTTGGCCTTGGGGGCGGCGCATACCCAAGGCGGGCGGCTGCCCTTTGAGGCACCGGCCTATCTGCTGCTAGAAATCTCCGCCCTGGAAGGCGGGCGCAACCCGCAGGAGCTGCTGGAAAATGTGCTGATGGCGGCGCTGGAAGAGGGCAGGGCGCAGAATGCCGCCATTGCCCAGTCCGAACGTGAGCGGTTGGATTTCATCGCTTTGCGCGAAAACATCTCCGAGGGGGAACTGCGCGAGGGTGGCGCCGTGAAGCACGACATTTCCGTCCCCCTCAGCCGCCTGCCGGAGATGGTGAACGCGGTTGAGGCGCTGGTGGCGCAGAATTATCCCGGGTTTCGTCCTAACATCTTCGGCCATGTGGGCGACGGCAATCTGCATGTGAACATCCGCCCGCCCGAAGGCCAGACGATGGCGGATATCGCTAACCAGAAAACCGCCCTTACCAACGATATCGAGATGCTGGCGGTTTCCATGCAAGGCAGCTTCTCGGCAGAACACGGCATCGGCCAGCTTCGCCTTATCGGCATGGCGGCGCATAAATCCCCCACCGACCTTGCCTTGATGCGCGCCATCAAGCAGGCGCTCGACCCCGCCGGGCGGCTCAATCCCGGCAAAACCATCCCGGAGGCCTGATGTCCGACCAACCGAAACTCGAGGATTTCCCCGTCCGCTCCTTTGACAAGCTGCGCTACGGCGATACCGACCGCCAGGGCCATGTGAACAACGCCGTGTTTGCCACGTTTCTGGAAACCGGGCGCTGCGACCTGCTGGAAAGGGTCTGGGGGGCCTTCTGGAGCGGTACGGGCGCCAGCTTCGTCCTCGTCCGGTTGGAGCTGGATTACCGCGCCGAGTTGTTCTGGCCGGGGCGGGTGGAGATCGGCACGGCGGTGAAGAGCCTGGGCAACAGTTCCATCCGCATGGTGCAGGCGGTGTTTCAGGATGGCCGCTTGGCCGCCACCGCGGAGACCGTGGGGGTGCATCTGAATGCGCAAAAACGCCCGGCTCCCCTGCAGGAGGACGTCCGCGCCAAGCTTAGCCTGCTGATGCTGCCTTGCGCATGAGCCGGTGCGGGATTCCCGCATCCATGAATTCCGGCCCTTCCGCCACATAGCCCAGCTTTTCATAAAACCCGATGGCGTGGACTTGCGCATCCAGCACAAAGGCACTGGCGGGGAGCTGCGCCTCGATCCCCCGCATCACCGCCTTGCCGATGCCAAATTTGCGCAATGGCGCCGCCACCGCCACCCGGCCGATTTTCCATACACCGGGAGCTTTTTCCACCGCGCGCGCGGTACCCGCCGGTTCGCCGCCGTAAAGTGCCAGAACATGCGCGGCAATGGCGTCCAGCTCGTCCAGCTCTTCCTCCGCGGGAACCTTCTGCTCGGCCACGAACACCTCAAAGCGCAGCTTGAAACAGGCTTCCAGCGCGTCAGAACCTGGCATTGCCCTGATGATTTCGATCATTATTGCGTCACAAGTCCAATAATCGTGGTTTGCGGGGGCATGCCGGGCTGCAAGGTCGGCCAGCGTGTGGCGGGATGCTCGAAGCGCGCACCCGGCGTGGCGCCGGGGTGGCGCACCGCGCCGAAGGCGGTCTTGCTGTTGGCATCGAACGCCGCGCCCCCCGCCGCCGCGCCCTTGGGCGCCAGATAGGCATAAGCCACTGCCCCCTGCGCCGGGCCGGTGGTCTGCATGATGAACAGCCCGTCGGCCGTTTGCGAGGTATCGCCCTGCTGGTCGGTGCCGATCCAGAGATTGCCTGCGGGATCAATGGCCAGTGTGCGCGGCTTGCGCAGCCAGGCTTGGCTGCCGGGGCCGTATTGCGTGCCCGCCCCGCTAGCCGGGTTGCCCGCGATCAGCGCCAGGCGAGCCGGGAAATGCTTGGCCGCAGGGTCGCCCCCTGGCAGGGTGAACTGCACGATATGCCCGTCATCATTGCCCCCGCGCGGGTTCAATGAATCAGAGACACTGCGCGCCTTGTTGCCGCCGCAGGCGAGATAGAGCGTTGCCCCATCCGCCGTCAGCGCCAGCCCGGCCGGGGCGTCGAAGGTCTCGCCGCCGGCATTGCTGCCCGCATCCGCCAGCCCGGCCAGGGTCGGCACGTCATTGCCCAGATCCACCCAATCGATCCCGTCCCCGCCCAGAATCGCGACCGAGAGCGTGCCGGAATCGAGCGTCGTACCGTCATTGGTGTTGGTGGTGGCGACAAAGCGGAAGAGCATGCCCGCCGCCGCATCCTGGGTGAAGAACACCACGGGCCGGCCATCCTTGGTGGCGGTGGCCAGCACTCCGGCGCGGGCGATGCGTCCCAGCCCGGTGCGCTTCACCGGAATAAAACCGGGGTCCAGGGGGTTCAGCTCCACCACCCAGCCGTAGCGCGCCCCCTGCGCGGGGTCGCCATAGCCATAGCCGATTCCGGCCAGGCGGGAGAGCCAGGGCCCGGCATCGCCCTCGGCCAGCAGCACATTGCCCCATGGCGTGGCACTGCCGCCATTTACCGCAAGCACCCCCTGCACGGTGGCGCCCACCTGCCCGGCGGCGGGGCCGGAGAGCTGGCACAACGTGCCGTCCGACAGGCGGCGTGTCTGGTAGCCACCCACCACCGTCATCCAGCGGCCGGAGAGATATTGCAGGTTTACGATGCTTACCCCCTGCTCGCGCCCCGCCACGGCGGCGTTGTCGATCCCGCCGGGGAAGAGCATGCGCGCGGGCGCCGTGGGGTTGGCGGTGACAAGCACGAGGCGCGCAATCCCATCCTGCGAGGGCGGCGGGGAGACCAGCGCCGCGATCACCGCGTCATAGGGAAACTGGTTATCCGCCTGGCGGGTTGTCAGCGCGCCGGGGGTGAAAGGCGGCGCGTCCGGCTGCAGCATGTCGCCCCAGCGGGCAATCACCAGCCGCGAATAGCCGGGGCCGATCTTGTCATCCAGCGCCGCCGCCTGAAAATTGCGAGCGCTGACGGCAGGAAAATGTTTTTGAGAGGTGCCAAGAGCGCTTTGCGCCTTGGCCCCTCCAGCGGTGAGAGTGGCCAGGCCACTGAGCAGAAGCGGCCGCCGGCGCATGCTTAGAAGCTGCTATTGCTGCTGCTGCCCCCGCCAATATTGCCGCTATTGCTACCCAGCGCCCCGGCGCCGCCCGCGCCCGAGGTGTCGCTGGCGCCGCCCAGCGGGTTATAGCTGCCCACACCGCCGATAAGCTGCTGAAAGAAGCCCGCGGTGCCGCCGGGCGCGGGCGTCTGCTTGCCGTCCATCTTCACCGGCACGGCGTCGGCCATGGTCTTGCGGGTATAGGACTGGAAGGTGCCGTCATTATTGAAGGTCACCACCACCACGCTCTGGTTCTTCAGCCCTTCGGTCCGGGCGATGCGCATCTTCGTCACCTGCGCGACATAAACCCAGTTATTCGGGTCGAACTGTTCCACAAAGGTCGGCGGGCCGATCAGCGCCTGCACGTCCGCCTGCTGGGAAATGCCAGGGGTGAGCTGCTTCAGGTCGTTATCGGAAACGGAGATACCGCGATAATGCGGCGAATCCGTGAACAGGGCGCAACCCGGCAGCCCCAGCAGGGCAGAAAATAGCAGGCTTTGGGACAGCTTGGTCAGGCGCACGCTTCAATCCTTAAGCTTAAGGCGATTTCTCGTGAGATTGGGTCTCATGGCAGGGGCTTACGTGTCAATGCGCAGGGTCTATATTGCACGAATGACAGAAGAATTCAGCTACCCGGTGAAGGCCGGGCAGATCAAGGACCAAACGCAGGATTACACCCTCAAAGCGGACGAAGCCCAGCGCGCCGCCCTGGCGGCCCGGTTCGGCCTGGCCGGACTCACCCGGCTGGAGGGGCGTTTCATCCTGCGCCATGAGCGCTCCGGCGTCATCGCCGCCGCCCTCACCCTGCATGCCACGGTGACGCAGGTCTGCGTGGTGACGCTGGAGCCCTTCGAGGCCAAGATAAAGGAGCAGGCCGAATTGCGCTTTGTGCCCGAGGCGGCGATGAGCCATGTGCCGGGCGAGACTGAGGATGAGGAGGACGTCACCCCCGACTCCCTCGATTCGCCCGATGAGATCCCCTACGCCAACGATATCATCGACCTGGGCGCGGCGCTTGCTGAACAGCTCGCCCTGGCGCTGGACCCGTACCCCCGCAAACCCGGCGCCAGCCTGCCGGATGCGGCCTCAGACCAAGGCGCGCATCCCTTCGCCGCACTCGCCTCCCGGCTGGGCAAGCAGGGGGAATAGGCGCCGCTACACGCCTGTTTTACGTCATAACCGCCAGCTATGACTTGCGAGGCGCCGTGGGCTCTGCTACGCGGCGCCTTCCATTTACTTAGACCGTATTCAGTAAGGCGTTTTGTCATGGCCGTTCCTAAGAAGAAAACCTCTCCGTCGCGCGCGGGCATGCGCCGCAGCCACCAAGCCCTCTCCGCCGAGGCGCACGCCGAGTGCGCCAATTGCGGCGAGCTGAAGCGCCCGCACCACGTGTGCGCGCATTGCGGGCATTATGACGGCCGTGAAGTCGTCGGCGCCGGCAAGGAAGCCAAGGGCGTCGTTCGCGTCTGATTTTCCGCACGCGGCAGGCGGGACGTGGTGATGAAATACCCGAAACAGGGGTGAGATGAGCCAGAGCAGTAAACTGGCAGTGGATGCCATGGGTGGCGACCACGCGCCGGAAGCCATTATTGCAGGACTCGACATCGCCGCGGATCGCCAGCCGCGAGCCTTCTTTTTGATTTTCGGTGACGAGGCGCGCCTCAAGCCGCTCCTGGCTGCATCCAAGCGGCTGGCCGGGCGGCATGAGTTGCGCCATTGCGCTGAGATCATCACCGGCGACATGAAGCCGACGGTGGGGTTGCGCCTGCGCGACTCCTCGATGCGC
>DATJXU010000243.1:0-9824 GCA_035499915.1 Acidocella sp. | reverse complement strand
CGTGCCGGATGTAGCCGTCTCGGGCAGCCAGCTCTCCGTGCACACGCCACACCCCATGAGCGAGCCGCATTATATCGTGAGCCACACGGTGGTGCTCGAAGGCGGCAAATTCCTGGACCGCAAAACCTTCACCTGGAAGGATCAGCCCATCTCCACCCACACATTGCCCGCCGGGTATAGCGGCAAGGTGACGATCACCAGCACCTGCAACCGGCATGATTTCTGGGTGAAGACGGTCACCGTCTAGAGGTCGAACTCGTGTTGACCCGCGGGCATTGCGGGCTCCTCGTTCCGGCGCGTTGACCGTTGTTTCGGCTTCGGCGCCGGCGAGAGAGAGACCAGTTCGGATTGTTGGCTGGGTGGACGCGGCGTGCGGGAGTGCTTGGGGACCCTATCCAACGTTACTTCGGCTGGGGGGACCGGTTTCCCCTTCGCGTTTTGCGCCTTGAGGATCCGATGGATCTGCTTCTCGCTCAGTTTGAATTCCTTAGCGAGCCGCACCACGGTCCCGTGTGCCCCGGCGGCCTCGAGATATTTCTCGTGGATCTTCATATCCCGGACGGATTGTGATCTGGCAGTGGCGCTCGCCCGTCCGGCCTTTTTTCCGCGCAGGCTCAGCTTGAGAACGCGGAGTTGCGCCTCGAGCTTGGCGATCTCTTGCGCGAGAGCCGCCTCGGTTTTGGGGGTATCGATCAGGCGTCTCGGGTGCAGCGGCAGCCGGCACGCAATATCGCCCCCACGCGTCGGCGAGAAGAAAGCGTTTTTGCAGCAGATCGCCACGCTGGTATGCCTTCACCACCTTGCCCGCCAGATGTTTCTCCCAAGCCGTTGCGGCGTTTTGTGATCCTGGCCCATTGCGGGGCGCATTACGATGCCAGGATCACGGCCGGGAGAATGCTGCGGCGATGTTGGTGCTGAGAGTCTGCGCCTGGACGCGGATATCCGGCACCGCCAGGCATTCCCAGAATTTACCGCGCACCAACGGTCCCAGCGCCCAAAGCCCCGGTACGGGCTGGCCTGAGGCGTCCAGAATATTCAGGTTGGCATCAACCTCCAGCCCGAGCTCCAGCCCGTCTAGCCGGGCGGTTTTCGTGCGGACGAGTCCGGCCAGCAGGCCATTGCCGCTGCGCATGGATTGCAGGCCTGTGGCATAGATCACGCGCTGCACGCGCAGCGTCTCGCCGGTTCCGGTGGCGCTGTTGGCGATGCTGATGTCCGCCTGGCCGGGGGCGTGCTGTGCGATGGCCTGGATACGCCCGCGCAGCACGCGCAGCCGCCCCTGGGCGCGCCATGCTGAAACAGCGGTGGCGGCGCTGGGGGCCATGCGGTGGCGGTGAGTATCCCAATAGGGCCGGGCATGGCGCAGGAAGCGGGCTTGCTCGCAAGGCGGCAGCCCGTGCCAGAGTTCTGCGGTGATGGGGCGCAAGCTATCGATGACCGCCCGCCAGCCCACCCCTTGCGCGGCGGCCAGACGCAGCTCTGCCCGCACCGCCCGCAGCAGGGCGGTGGCGCTGGTGCGCTCGGCCGCGCTGAACTGCGGCGCCGGCCAAGGCTTGGCCAAAGCTTCATGCGGTTGCGGCAGGAGCCCCCGCCGTGAGAGGGCGGTGACCGGCCCTTCAAACCCGGCGGTCTGAAGGCCGAGAACCAGATCCACCATGGTGAGGCCGGTGCCGACGATCAGCACCGGATCGGATTTGTTCAGCCCGCGCAATGCATCGGCGGCCCATGGATTATGGAAGACCACGCCATTGCAGGGGCGTTCCGGTGGCAGATTGCCGCAGGCCAGCACGACGCCTGAAGCCTCGATCACACGGCCGCTCCGGCAGGTGAGCCGCCAGCCTGCTCCGGCGCGCGCCAGCGCCGCCACCTCCTCGGTCAGCAACTGCACGCTGCTCGCGCCATCGCGCAGCGTTTCGTCCAGCGTTTCCTGCAGATAGCGCCCGTAAAGCCGCCGCGTGGCGAACAGCCCGGCCGCGGTGCGCTGGACATCGCTGCACGAGTCTTCCGGGCAAGTTTCGAGCCAATGCTCGAAATGACCGGGATCCTCGGGAAAGGCGCTCATATTCGCGGCGCGGACATTGAGCAGGTGCGGCGCGCTGCTTTGCGCGTAGGCGATGCCACGGGCAAAAACGCCGCTGCGCTCGATCAGCAGAATGCGGGTTGCGGCGGGCAAAGCGCGGCGCAGACGGATCGCCGTCATCGTGCCGGAAAACCCGGCGCCGATGATGGCGATGGTGCAGGCGGCTTGCGGCGCGCTGAGACTGGCTATGGAAAAGGCATATCCGGCGCCCGGCATCTCGGGACTCACGATTCGCGCACGCCCAGCGCTTCCAGCAATTGGGCGCGCAGGGCCTCGAAGCCCGGGGCGCTGTGGCGGCGCGGGCGCGGCAGATGCACCTCGGTATCCAGCCCGATCCGCCCCTGCTCCAGCACCAGCACACGGTCGGCCAGCAGCAATGCCTCATCCACGTCATGCGTGACGAGCAGCACCGCCGGGCGATGGGCTTTCCAGAGGTCTTCGACCAGACCTTGCATCTTCAGGCGGGTCAGCGCGTCCAGGGCGGCGAAGGGTTCGTCAAGCAACAGAAGCTGGGGCGCGCGCACCAGGGCGCGGGCCAGGGCGGCGCGCTGCGCCTCACCGCCGGAGAGGGTGAGCGGCCAGGCCTTCAGGCGATGGCCCAGCCCCACCTCCGCCAGCGCCGCCTCCGCGCGGGCCTTGGCATTGGCGTGCCGCAAACCCAAAGTCACGTTCTGCCAGACGCGCTTCCAGGGCAGCAGGCGCGGCTCCTGAAACACCACGGCGCGGGCGGCGGGAACGGTCAGCACACCCTCCGGCGCCGCATCCAGCCCGGCCAGCGTGCGCAGCAAGGTGGATTTGCCGGAGCCCGAACGCCCAAGCAGGGCCACGAATTCGCCAGGGCGCAGCGAGAGATGCAGGTCTTTCAGCACGGTGTTGTTGCCAAAATTCCGGCTCAGCCCGCGCACCTCCACGGCATGCGCCTCCGGGGTCACGGGCAGGGTCGCCTCGGCCTGGATATCCGTCAGCATGTTCATGCTCAAATTCCTTTCGTGGTGACGATGGAGGGGCGCCAGACCAGCAGCTTGCGCTCCAGGGCGCGCACGGCCAGGTCGGTGGCCAGGCCCAGCAGGGCGTAGACGATCAGCCCGTCGAAAATAATGTCGGTGCGCAGAAAATCCCGCGCGTTCATGACCAGATAGCCGATGCCGGCGGAGGCGTTGATCTGCTCCGCGACCACGAGGCTGATCCAGGAAATCCCGAACGCCTGGCGCAGACCAACGAGAAAGCCGGGCAGGGCGGCGGGCAGGATCACGTGCCAGATGGTTTCGGCACGCGAGAGCCCGAGCACCGACACGGCCTCGACCAGCTTGCGGTCCGCCCCGCGCACGGCGGAGAAGAGGTTGAGATAGATCGGGAACACGGCGCCCAGCGCGATGAGCACGATCTTTGGTGTCTCCCCGATGCCGAACCACAGGATCATCAGCGGAATCAGCGCCAGATGCGGCAGGGTGCGGGCCATCTGCACGGTGGGGTCGATGGCATCCTCCCCGGCGCGGGAAAGGGCGGCGGCAAGCCCCAGCGCGGTGCCAATGGCGACGCCGAAGGCCAGCCCGATGACCACGCGCTGCAGCGAGATCAGCAGGTTTGGCAGCATCTGGTTGGTGACGATGAGTTGCCAGAAGCTGGTGGCGACCGCGCCAGGCGAGGGCATGGTGCTGGCGCTGAGCAGATGCGCCGATGCCACTTCCTGCCAGGCGCATAAGATCAGCGCGGGCACCATCAGGCGCCGCAACAATGCGGCGGGAATGCGCCGGTTGCGCGCGGACGCGGCAGGCCGAACTGAGACAGAGGCAGACATGCAAAACTCCAATGCTGATAACTCCCCAAAAGTCCTATTGCACAGATAGAGTTAGTGTGCAATTTTTTCGGCGACCTTAATTTTTGAAGAGTGTTCTGCCGTGACAGAGATTAATCGCCGTTCGCTTCTCGCCACCGCCGCGCTGGCCGCGCCGGCCCTGCTGCTGGGCGCCAAAGCCGCGCGCGCCGCGGCCAAGGGAACATTTCAGATCGGGTATCAGAAATCCTCCGTGACGCTGGTTCTGGCCAAGGCCAAGGGCGTGATCGAGGCGAAGCTGGCGCCGCTGGGCTGGGATGTGAACTGGGCGGAATTCACCTCCGGCCCGCCAATGCTGGAGGCGCTGGCCGCAGGGGCGGTGAATTTCGCCTTTACCGGTGAGCCGCCGGTGATTTTTGCGCAGGCGGCCAATACAGATATCGTCTATGTCGCGGCGGCCAACCCCAGCCCGCGCGCCATCGGTATTCTGAAGCCGGCCGGCAGCACGCTGGCTTCGGTGGCGGCGCTGAAGGGCAAGACCGTCGCCGTGGCCAAGGGCTCCAGCGCGCATTACCTGCTGGTTTCCGCCCTGGCGCATGCGGGGGTGAAGTATCAGGACGTGAACAAGGTCTTCCTGCAGCCGGCGGATGCCCGCGCCGCTTTCTCCAGCGGGGCGGTGGATGCGTGGTCCATCTGGGATCCGTTCTATGCCGGGGCGCAGGCCGCGGGTGGCGTGCTGCTCACGGATGGCACCGGGCTGATGCCCAACCGTGCTTTCTATACCGCGGGGCGGGGGTTTGCGCAGGCGCATCCTGACGTGCTGAATGCCGCCATTGAGGTGCTGAACGACCTCGAAACCTGGGAACAGACCCATCAGGCCGAGACGGCCAGCGCCATCGCGCCGAGTATCGGTTTGCCGGTTCCGGTGCTGGATGCCTGGTTCGGCCGGCAGAAATACGGCGTGCACAAGCTGACGCCGGAGATCTTCGCGGACCAGCAGAAGATTGCCGACGCATTCTTCACGCTCGGGCTGATTCCGCAGCAGATCAATGTCTCCGCCGATGCGTGGAATGGTTGAGGGAGAGAAAAAATGACGGTGCAACCTGCCACGGATGCGAATATCTTCTGGTTTCTGCCGACCCATGGCGATGGCCGCTATCTTGGCACCAGCGTTGGCGCGCGCGAGGTGGACCATGCCTATCTCGCCCAGGTCGCCCAGGCGGCGGACCGGCTTGGCTATCATGGCGTGCTGATCCCCACCGGGCGCTCCTGCGAGGATAGCTGGGTGGTGGCGTCATCGCTGGTGGCGCTGACCAAACGGCTGCGCTTTCTCATCGCCTTCCGGCCGGGGCTGCTCAACCCCTCCCTGGCGGCGCGCATGGCGGCGACGTTCGACCGCATCTCGAATGGCCGGCTGCTGATCAATATCGTGACCGGCGGCGATCCCTCGGAGAATGCCGGGGATGGCATCTTCCTGGAACATGCCGAGCGCTACGAGATCACGCGCGAGTTCCTGGCGATCTGGAAGGCGCTGCTGGCGGGCGAAACCGTGGATTACGAAGGCCGGCATCTGCGGCTGGAGACTGGCAATCTGCTGTTTCCGGCGGTGCAGAAGCCCTACCCGCCGCTATTCTTCGGCGGGTCATCCGAGATTGGCATGGATGTCGCGGGCGAGCATGTCGATACCTATCTGAGCTGGGGCGAGCCGCCGCAAGCGGTGGGGGAGAAGCTGAAGCAGGCCCAGGCCGCCGCGGCCAAACATGGGCGCAAGCTGAATTTCGGGGTGCGGCTGCATGTGATCGTGCGCGAGACCGCGAAGGAGGCCTGGGCGGCGGCGGATGCGTTGATCAGCCATGTGGACGATGCCACCATCGCCAAGGCGCAGTCGAAATTCGCCAGCATGGATTCAATCGGCCAACGCCGCATGGCTGCCCTCCATGGCGGCTCCCGCGACAAGCTGGAGATTTATCCAAACCTGTGGGCGGGTGTCGGGCTGGTGCGCGGCGGCGCGGGCACCGCGCTGGTGGGAGATCCGGAGCAGGTCGCGGGGCTGATGCGCCAATATATGGATGTTGGCGTGGAGAATTTCATCTTCTCCGGCTATCCGCATCTTGAGGAGGCGTACCGTGTCGCGGAGCTGGTGTTTCCGCGGCTGAAGCTTAAACATCCGGCCGCCTCCTTCGGCACGCACCGCAATGCCGGGCCGTTCGGTGAGGCCGTGGCAAATGATTACCGGCCCCGCGCCGCGCAAGGGGCAAGTTGAACGACAATCATCGGCCGCCAGCAGATGCGGGCCTTGCCCGGATCCCATCTGGCGGCCGATGATCTTGGCGCGCGATGAACGCCTACTGGGCGGCGCCATACACGCGATTGCCATCATTGCCCCGGCAGTAGCAACGTGCGCCAACCGGCACGCTGACCTCCATGGGGCACATATAGCTGCCGGCGTTACAGGATTGCGCCGCGAATGCGGAACTCTCTTGTGGCGCCAGCGGCGCCTGTGGTGCTGGCGGGGGAGGCGACTGCGCAATGTAGCCAGGATAGGGCGAATAATACCCGGGCGGCGGGGGCGCGTAATAGGCCGGGGGCGGCGGATAGTAGACGGGCGGTGGGTAATAATACGGCCCAGGTATGAAGACAGGCGCGATGCCGATGCCAATACCAACCCTCCACCCACCGTAGCCACCATAACCCCCATGTGCCAGGGCGTGCCCTGGCAGGGCGCTGATCGCTGCCGCGGCGAGTATGACTCTGGCAAGACACTTGATGGATGGTCTCATAATCCTTGTCCTTGGACGAGGGATCGTCATCTTATAAGAAATTTGGCGGCGCGGCTCACTTTTCAAGCGCCGGCGGGAAGGCGTGGCGGCGCTTTTCGGCCCTGCGCCCGCACCGCCCGCAGGTTGTGCGGGTGCAGGGCGGATTTAATATAGCTTGTCTTTGCAGATTGCCTGGGGTATGTCCTGAATTATCGATCTTGCTACTGAACTTTGTTTCCACGTTAACAGCGTCGTTGACGATCTTCCTCTTCAAAATCGATCTTGGATGGCTTGCAGCACACATTGTGCCGCGAGTTGAACTTTATGACTGATTGGAAGGAAATCGTCATGACTATTGGAACTGTAAAATTCTTCAATGCAACGAAGGGTTTTGGCTTCATCAAGCCGGATAACGGCGGTGAAGACGTTTTCGTGCATATCTCTGCGGTTGAGCGCGGTGGCATGAACGTCATCACTGAAGGCCAGAAGCTGAGCTTTGACATCGTGCAGGATCGCCGTAACGGCAAGAGCGCCGCTGACAACATCAAGGCCGCTTAAGGCTCTGCATTCATGACATCGCCACGGCGATGATATGGATGGCTATCGAGGCGGCCTTTGGGCCGCCTTTTTGAGTTTTTGGCGTCGAACACAAGGTTTTCGACGTTGCAGCCGCAGTATACGCTGGTTACGTTTGGTACGCAGCGGCTGGGGCAAGAGCCGGTAAGAACGGCCAAGGAATAAAAATAATGTTTACGCAAAATATCAACAACGAGTCCAATTTCATCATGTCCTCCTGCCTTTCCCACGCGATTTCGGCTGGTGAGCGGCACGGCAAAGTCGATTTGGACCGTAAAAACAGGCCCTCCCGGATGAGCCTGGCTGAAATTCGCAAGCTTATTGACGAGGTCATGGGCTGATCTGCGGCACGGTTCATGCCAAATTCGCAGGCGGTGTCCTTGATGCCGCCGGAATCAGGCTGAACGGCAAGGAAGGCTGGCCTGTGGCCGCGGGTTGAGGCAGAGACATCTGCCCGGTCACATCCTGGCTTGCCAATGCGCGGCAAGAGAACCGGCTGTTGCCGCTGCCGCTGTTGCGAACATGCCCCAGCCGATGTCAGCAAGGGTGATGACGGGCGGCCATGTCCGTAAAGTCGCCTGGTTCGTCAGGTCATAGGTGGCATAAGCGACAAGTCCAAAGCCAATGCCACGCAAGATCACGCTGGCCAGGCGTGGTGGCGTGGGGCTGGGGGCAACGGCAAACACCACGATGCCGCCGATATAAAGCAGGTAGAACAGCAGCGCCGGAACGGGGCGCACTGTGTCCGCCAGCGCTCCTTGCAGGAGCGGTTTGTAAAGACGCGGCCCCATGACGCTGAGCCAGCACGCGTCAAGCGTGATGAAGATGATGGCGCTGGCCAGATAGGCTTTGAGATAGGAGCTCATCAGCGCGGTTTCCTCACCCTAGAAGTTCATAGAGGCCGACATCGATGGCTCCGGACCGAAAACCGGCTTCGCAATAACAGAGATAATAAAGCCAGAGCCGCCGGAAACGATCATCGAACCCCATTTTCGCAAGAGCGGGCCAGGCCGCCAGGAAGCGTGAGCGCCAGGCGGCAAGGGTCAGCGCGTAGCTTTCGCCGAAATTTTTGATCCGCGCGGGCACGAGGCCGGCAGCCTGGGCATGGATGGCGATATGCGCCTTTGCCGGCAGCATGCCGCCGGGGAAAATGCGGCGCTGGATGAAATCAGGGTTTTTCCGATAGGCGCCGAAACGTGCCGCGTCGATGGTGATCACCTGCAACACCACCTTGCCGCCGGGCTTCAGGCGCTCGCGCAATGCACGGAAATACACCGGCCAATAGGCTTCGCCCACGGCTTCCAGCATCTCAACCGATACGATCCGGTCATAGCGTCCGGTCTCGTCGCGGTAATCACGCAAGGCCAGCTCCACGCGCTCCTCAAGCCCGTTGGCGGCAATAACGCCCTGCGCATGGGCCAATTGGGCGGGGGACAGGGTCAGGCCCGTGACCCGCGCACCGGCCGCCCCCAGCAGCTTGGCCAGAGCCCCCCAGCCGCAGCCAATTTCCAGCACCTTGCTGCCCGGGTGGATGTCCAGCCAGTCGGTGATCAGTGCCAGCTTATGCAGCTGCGCGGCCTCCAGGCTTTCCCCCGGATGCCTGTAAAGGGCCGAGGAATACAGCATCTGCGTATCAAGCCAGGCGGCGTAGAACGCATTGCCCAGGTCATAATGCGCCATGATGTTGCGCCGTGACCCGGCGCGGCTATTGGCGTTCAGCGCGTGGCGCAGCCGGTGCAGCAGCCGCAAGGGCAGGGGAGGCTTGTGCGCGTTGCCGAAATTTTGCGCCGCCAGGGTAAGCAGGCCGGCGAGGTCGGGGCTTGACCAGTCGCCGCGCAGAAACCCATCGGCAAAGCCGTCATCGCCGCTCAGAAGCAGGGCCCGCAAGGCCCGCCAGCGATGCAGCACAAGATTTGCCTCCGGGCCGGGCCGCTTGCCGCGCTGCTCCAGCTTATCGCCCTCCGGCGTCGTGCAGAGCAGCCTGCCATGGCGCAGTCCGGACAGCATCCGTCGCAGCAGCGCCACCCGCCAGCCAGCGGCGGGGGCGCAGGACAGCGGATTGCCGCTGCTTATGTCTCGCACGGTCTTCA
Organism: Acidocella sp.; assembly: GCA_035499915.1. Classification (GTDB taxonomy): domain Bacteria; phylum Pseudomonadota; class Alphaproteobacteria; order Acetobacterales; family Acetobacteraceae; genus Acidocella. The sequence continues at coordinate 545 of DATJXU010000243.1, read as the reverse complement.
CAATGCCCCCCCTGTATGTGGCCGGGTGATGGTGACCGGCCGCTCGGGCGCGGGCGGGCGGGGGCGCAGGCCAATGCCTTTCAGCCACAGCTTCAGCGCCTCCCAATGGATACCAAGGACAACCTTGGTGCCCAGGAACGGTACGGCGCAGGCGGTGCGCAGCAGGGCGGCATCGGTCAGTTTTTCGGCCTTGCCTGCCATGGTGGCGTGCAGCACCACGCCTTGTTCATCCTCCACGGTGATGTGCAGCCCCAGCGCCTCGCCCGGCGGGTGCAGGGCAAAGCGGTAGCGCAGATCCATGTCCAGGAAGGGCGATACATAGAATGCCTTGCCGCATTCCTGGCGCGCCACGGGGCTGTTTTCCGTCACCGGCAGCAGATAGCTATGGCGCTGCCCGAAGGTGTTGTTCACCTCATAGAGCACCGCGCGCAAATGTCCCTGCGCATCGTGGCAGAGATAGAGGCTGAGCGGATTGAACGCGTATCCCAGGACGCGCGGCATGGTGAGCAGGTGGATGCTGGCACCGGCTTGCGCCATACCGGCCT
>DATJXU010000242.1:0-35407 GCA_035499915.1 Acidocella sp. | reverse complement strand
CCAGATATGCGCGACCGGCGAGGCCAGCTCGATATGGCCCATGCGCTCGCGGCGCACCTTGGCCAGCGTCACTTCCACGCCGCACTTCTCGCAGATGATGCCGCGGAACTTCATGCGCTTGTACTTGCCGCACAGGCACTCATAATCCTTGATCGGCCCGAAGATGCGCGCGCAGAACAGGCCGTCACGCTCGGGCTTGAAGGTCCGGTAGTTGATCGTCTCCGGCTTCTTGATCTCACCGTAAGACCAGCTGCGGATCTGCTCCGGCGAGGCGATCTGGATCTTGATCTGGTCGAAAGACGCCGTCTGACCGGCCGACCCGAGAATCTTCATCAAATCATTCATTACGCATCATCCTTATCTTGGCCTGGCATCCTGCACTCGTTCGGGAACAACCGGCCTCTATTGAGAGAGGGCGAGAGCGACCCTGGAACCGCCCGCAAAGCGCGCGGTTCCAGGGTCATCGCGCTCTAAGAGGCCGACTGCTCCAGATCGACGTTCAGGCCCAAGGATTTCAGTTCCTTCAGCAGCACGTTGAAGCTTTCGGGGATACCGGCTTCGAAATTGTCCTGCTCGCGCACAATGGCCTCGTACACCTTGGTACGGCCGGAGACGTCGTCGGACTTCACGGTCAGCATTTCCTGCAACGTGTAGGCGGCGCCGTAGGCTTCCAGCGCCCAGACTTCCATTTCGCCGAAGCGCTGGCCACCGAACTGCGCCTTGCCGCCCAGCGGCTGCTGGGTGACGAGCGAGTACGGGCCGATGGAACGGGCATGGATCTTGTCGTCGACGAGATGGTGCAGCTTGAGCATGTACATATACCCAACCGTCACCTTGCGCTCGAACGGCTCACCCGTGCGGCCATCGATCAGCGTGCTCTGGCCGGAGACATCAACCCCCGCCTTCGCCAGCATCTCCTCGATATCCGGGATACGGGCACCATCGAACACCGGGGTCGCGATGGGCACGCCCTTGGTGACGTTGCGCGACAGCTCAACCAGCGCGTCATCGTCGAGGTCCTTGATCTGCTCCTCGAAGATCTCTTCGCCATACGCCAGCTTCAGCCGGTCCATCAGCTCCTGGCGGGCTTCGCCGGTGCGGCGGTATTCTTCCACCGCCTTGCCGATCTGCTTGCCAAGATTGGCGCAGGCCCAGCCCAGATGCACCTCGAGGATCTGCCCCACGTTCATGCGCGAGGGCACGCCCAGCGGGTTCAGCACCAGGTCAACCGGGGTGCCGTCTTCCAGGAAGGGCATGTCCTCCACCGGCACCACGCGCGAGACCACACCCTTGTTGCCGTGACGGCCGGCCATCTTGTCGCCCGGCTGCAGCTTGCGCTTCACCGCCACGAAGACTTTGACCATCTTCATCACGCCGGGCAGCAGCTCGTCGCCGCGCTGCAGCTTCTCGACCTTGCTCTCGAAGCGGTCCTGCAGGCGCTTCACGGCGGCGTCGAACTCGCGCTTCATCAGCTCGATATTCGCCATCACCGCATCGTCCTGCACGACGATGTTGCGCCAGGCGCCGCGCGCATGCTCGGCCAGCACTTCGGCGGTGATCTCGGTGCCGGCCTTGATGCCCTTGAAGCCCGAGCCCGCAACCTGGCCGATCAGCGCCTCGCGCAGCCGGTTCAGGAAGGCGCGCTCCTGGATGCCCTTCTCGTCATCGCGGTCCTTGGCCAGGCGCTCGATCTCGGCGCGCTCGATCGCCAGCGCGCGCTCGTCCTTGTCCACGCCGCGGCGGTTGAACACGCGCACATCGACGATGGTGCCGGAGGTGCCCGGCGGCAGGCGCAGCGAGGTGTCGCGCACGTCGGAGGCCTTCTCGCCGAAGATGGCGCGCAGCAGCTTCTCTTCCGGCGTCATCGGGCTTTCGCCCTTGGGCGTCACCTTGCCGACCAGAATGTCGCCCGGGTTCACCTCGGCGCCGATATAGACGATGCCGGCCTCATCGAGGCTGCGCAAGGCTTCCTCGCCGACATTGGGGATGTCGCGGGTGATTTCTTCCTGGCCCAGCTTGGTGTCGCGGGCCATCACCTCGAACTCCTCGATATGGATCGAGGTGAAGACGTCATCCTTGGCGATCCGCTCGGAGATCAGGATGGAGTCCTCGAAGTTATAGCCGTTCCAGGGCATGAAGGCGCAGAGCGCGTTGCGGCCCAGCGCCAGCTCGCCCAGCTCGGTGGACGGGCCGTCGGCGATGATATCGCCCGCCGCCACCCGGTCGCCCACGCGCACCAGCGGACGCTGGTTGATGCAGGTGCTCTGGTTGGAGCGCATGTACTTGCGCAGGCGGTAGATATCGACACCCTGGGTCATGCCGTCTTCGGCGGTGGCGCGCACCACGATGCGCGCACCGTCGATCTGGTCGATGATGCCGGCGCGCTTGGCGACGATGGTGGCACCCGAGTCACGGGCCACGGCGGCCTCCATGCCGGTGCCGACAACCGGCGCGTCGGAACGGATCAGCGGCACCGCCTGGCGCTGCATGTTCGAGCCCATCAGCGCGCGGTTGGCGTCATCGTTCTCCAGGAACGGGATGAGTGCCGCGGCAACCGAGACCAGCTGCTTGGGCGAGACGTCGATGGCGGTCACGTCCTCGGGCTTGACCATCAAGAAGTCGCCATTGCGGCGCACGGAGACGAGATCGTCCTTCAGCGTGCCATCCTCGCCCTTATGGGCGTCGGCCTGGGCCACCACCAGACGCTCCTCCTCCATGGCAGAGAGGTACTTCCAGCTCGGCTGCACCACGCCGTCCTGCACCAGCTGGTACGGGGTCTCGATGAAGCCGTATTTGTTCACCTTGGCGTAGGTGGCCAGCGAGTTGATCAGGCCGATATTCGGGCCTTCCGGCGTCTCAATCGGGCAGATGCGGCCATAATGGGTCGGGTGCACGTCGCGCACCTCGAAGCCGGCGCGCTCGCGGGTCAGACCGCCCGGCCCGAGGGCCGAGAGGCGGCGCTTATGCGTCACCTCGGAGAGCGGGTTGGTCTGGTCCATGAACTGGCTGAGCTGCGAGGAGCCGAAGAACTCACGCACCGCGGCGGCAGCCGGCTTGGCGTTGATGAGGTCATGCGGCATCACGCTGTCGATATCGACCGAGCCCATGCGCTCGCGGATGGCGCGCTCCATGCGCAGCAGGCCGACGCGGTACTGGTTCTCCATCAGCTCGCCGACGGAGCGCACGCGGCGGTTGCCGAGATTGTCGATGTCGTCGATCGCGCCGCGCCCGTCCTTGAGCTCGGTCATGATCTTGATGGTGCGCAGGATATCGTCCTTGCGCAGCACGCGCACGGTGTCGGGCACGTCGATGCCAAGGCGCATGTTCATCTTCACGCGGCCCACGGCCGAGAGGTCGTAGCGGTCGGCATCGAAGAACAGGCCCTTGAACAGCGTCTCGGCCGTCTCGGAGGTCGGCGGCTCGCCCGGGCGCATGACGCGGTAGATGTCGATCAGCGCATCTTCGCGGTTGGCGTTCTTGTCGGCGGCCAGGGTGTTGCGGATCCACGGGCCGTTCGCCTGGTCCACCGCCAGGGTCGGCAGCTCGTCGACGCCCTTCTCCTCCAGCGCCGTCAGCTTCTGCTCGGTCAGCTCCTCGCCGGCCTCGCCGAAGATTTCACCGGTGTTGGGGTCAAACAGGTCTTCCGCCAGGAAGCGGCCGACCAGGTCGGCGCGCGAGACCAGCACGTTCTTGGTGGTCTCGGCGATCTTGCGGACCACGCGGGCAGTCAGCTTCTCCTCGGTCTTGGCCACGACCTCGCCGGTCTCGGCATCGACCAGATCCTCGATGAGCTTGAGGTTGCGGAAGGCCTCGGCCTCGAACGGGCGGGCCCACTGGCCCTTCTTGGAGGTGAAGACGACCTTGCCATAGAAGAAGTTCAGGATCTCCTCGGAGTCCATGCCCTTGATCTCGCCGATCTCGAGCGCCTCGCCCTTGGCCTTGCGCGCCTCGATCAGCTGCTCGGTGGCAGCGGAGGGCAGCGCATAGAGCAGCGTGGTGACCGGCAGCTTGCGCTTGCGGTCGATGCGCACATAGATCAGGTCCTTGGCGTCGAACTCGAAATCGAGCCAGGAGCCGCGATAGGGGATGACACGGGCGGTGAAGAGATACTTGCCCGAAGAATGGGTCTTGCCGCGGTCATGGTCGAAGAACACGCCCGGGCTGCGGTGCATCTGGGAGACGATCACGCGCTCGGTGCCGTTCACCACGAAGGTGCCGTTATCGGTCATCAGCGGCATGTCGCCCATGTAAACGGGCTGCTCTTTAATATCGCGGATGGAGCGCGCGCCGGTATCCTCGTCGAGATCCCAGACGATCAGGCGCAGGATCACCTTCAAGGGCGCGGCATAGGTCATGCCGCGCTGGATGCACTCCTCAACGTCGTATTTCGGCTCTTCCAGCTCGTAATGCACGAACTCCAGGCGGCCGCGGCCAGCGAAATCGTCGATCGGGAAGACCGACTTGAACACTTCCTGCAGGCCGGAATTGGTGCGCGCATCAGCCTTCACATTCATCTGCAGGAAGGAGTCGTAGCTCGCGCGCTGCACGTCGATGAGATTTGGCATCGGCGCGACTTCAGGGATCCGACTAAAGCTTTTCCGAATGCGCTTACGGCTGGTGAAAGAGCCCTTGCCGAAACCACCGTTCATCGCGTTCATCGCATCACCCTCGGTCAGATTGATCGTCGTCTAAAAAGCGTCGTCGTCTAAAAAACGGGTGGCAGGCGGCCACCAAACGGTCACCGCCTGCCCTTTTCCCCTATGCGCGCAACAGCGTCTTCATGCCATTGCGAAAAGCAGGATTACTTGACCTCGACAGTCGCGCCCTGCTCTTCCAGCGTCTTCTTGATGGCCGCAGCCTCGTCCTTGGTCGCGTTTTCCTTGACGGTCTTCGGCGCGCCCTCGACCAGATCCTTGGCCTCTTTCAGGCCCAGACCGGTGATGGTGCGGATTTCCTTGATCACGTTGATCTTCTTGTCGCCGCCATTGGCGAGGATCACGGTGAACTCGGTCTGCTCTTCAACGGGAGCGGCAGCGGCGGCCGGGCCGGCAACGGCGGCAACGGCCACCGGCGCAGCGGCGGAAACGCCCCACTTCTCTTCCAGCAGCTTGGAGAGCTCGGCGGCCTCCAGGACGGTCAGCTTCGACAGCTCTTCAACGAGCGCGTTCAGGTCAGCCATGTAAAAAATCCTTCGAGTAGATAGGCTTTGTTTGGTTCAGCGCAAGGCCGCACCACGCGGCCCTGCGAAAAAGCGACAAGTGTGCGAGAGCCTTCAGGCCGCCTCGCTCCCCTTGGAATCGGCGTACGCCGAGAAGACCCGGGCAAGTTGTCCGGCCGGCGCCTGCAGCACGCCCGCCACCTTGGTCGCCGGGGCTTGGATAAGCCCCAGGATCTTGGCGCGGAGGCTGTCCAGGGACGGCAGCTCGGAGAGCGCCTTGATACCATCGGCATTCAGCACTTGGCTGCCGAGGGCACCACCCACCAGAACAAACTTGTCATTGGTCTTGGCGAAGTCGACAGCAACCTTGGCCACGGCAACCGGGTCCGCAGACCAGGCCAGAGCCGTAGGCCCCTTCATCAGGGGCGAAATGCCGTCGAACCGGGTTCCTTGAAGAGCAAGAAGGGCCAGACGATTCTTCGCAACCTTGAAGCTGACTCCCGCCGCCCGCATCTTGCGGCGCAACTCGGTCACGCCCGCCACCGTCATACCCTCGTTGCGGGTGACAATGACCATGGACGTATCCGCGAACACCGCAGACAGCTCAGCGACGAATTCACGCTTCTCTATGCGATCCACATCCGTCTCCATCTTACGGCGGTTTGTGGTTTCCCACGCCCCGCCAGGTTACCCAAGCAACCGGGACCATCCCGATTGCTTTCGCCTGTCCTTTTCAGAACCACCAAAGCCGCCGCGAAGCGAAAACTTTGGCACCTCTCTACCGTGTGCGGAGCAAGCCCCTTTAAACCCTTCGGTACATGCGGTCTTGGACAGGTCGGGAGCCTTGCGGCTCCCTGCCCGCGCCAGCCCGAAAGCCGGCGCGTATCTCTAAAAAACCTTACGCGACCGTGGAAACGTCCACGCTCACGCCCGGGCCCATCGTCGAGGACAGCGCCACCTTCTGCAGGTAGGTGCCCTTGGCGCCGGTCGGCTTGGCCTTCTGGACAGCGTCGATCAGCGCCTTGGCGTTCTCGACCAGCTTGTCCTCGGGGAAGCTCGCCTTGCCGATACCGGCATGGATGATACCAGCCTTCTCGGCGCGGAACTCAACCTGGCCGGACTTGGCGGCGGTCACCGCGCCCTTCACGTCCATGGTCACGGTGCCGAGCTTGGGGTTGGGCATCAGGCCGCGCGGGCCCAGGATCTTACCAAGCTTGCCAACCAGGCCCATCATGTCCGGGGTGGCGATGCAGCGGTCGAACTGGATGTCGCCAGCCTGCACCTTCTCGGCCAGATCGTCGGAACCGACCACGTCGGCACCGGCGGCCAGAGCCTCCTCGGCCTTCGCGCCGCGGGCGAACACGCCCACGCGCAGGGTCTTGCCCGTGCCGTTCGGCAGGGAGATCAGGCCGCGGACCATCTGGTCGGCATGGCGCGGGTCGATGCCCAGGTTCAGCGAGATCTCGATGGTCTCGTCGAACTTGGCGGTCGCATTGGACTTCGCCAGCGCCATCGCCTCGGTCAGGGCGTAGAGCTTGGAACGGTCAACCTTGCCGCGGGCGGCGGTCAGACGCTTATCATGTGCCATTTATCAGCCCTCCACCACGGTCAGGCCCATCGAGCGGGCAGAGCCGACCAGCATGCGCACGGCGGCGTCAGCATCGTTGGCGTTCATGTGAATCATCTTGGTCTTGGCGATCTCATGGAGCTGCGCCATCGTCACCTTGCCCACGGCGGCACCCTTGCCAGGCGTCGTGGTCCCCTTGGAGATGCCCGCCGCCTTCTTCAGGAAGTAGGTGTTGGGCGGGGTCTTCATGACGAAGGAGAAGGTACGATCGGCGAACGCGGTGATGACCACCGGCACCGGCATACCGGGCTCCATCTGCTGCGTGGCAGCGTTGAATTCCTTGACGAACTGCATGATGTTCAGACCACGCTGGCCGAGCGCGGGACCCACCGGCGGCGACGGGTTCGCCTTGCCCGCAGGGATCTGCAGCTTGATATAGCCGACAATCTTCTTTGCCATTTCTGGCTCCTTTCATCCTATGACCCAACCAGCCAGGCTGGAGGTCACTGGACCGCGGTTCAACCGGCCGGGCACACCTGTCCCCTGCCTCCCGCGTTCCGAGGGGCGGAGCCTTAGCCTAAGCCCTGCCCCCTGTCTAGCACCCCTCGTATTTTTCCTCTTGGATACAAGCCATGCAAGAAACCGCCGCGCTCATCGTCGTCGACCTCCAGCGGGATTTTTGCCCCGGCGGCGCCCTGGCCGTGCCCGGCGGCGATGAGATTGTGCCACTGGTCAATGAGCTGGCCCGGCCATTCGAAACCGTGGTGCTCACCCAGGATTGGCACCCGGCGGAGCATATCTCCTTCGCCGCCAACCATCCCGGCAAGGCGGTTTTCGAGACGATCGACCTGCCCTACGGCCCGCAGGTGCTCTGGCCCACCCATTGCGTGATGGAAACGCCAGGGGCAGCGCTGCATCCCGGCCTTCACATTCCCCATGCCAGCCTGATCATCCGCAAGGGCAGCCACCGGAACGTGGACAGCTACTCCGCTTTTCTGGAAGCCGACCGCACCACCCGCACCGGGCTGGACGGCTATCTGCGCGCCCGGGGCATCACCGACCTATATATATGTGGCCTGGCGCTGGATTTCTGCGTGGCCTGGACGGCGGAGGATGCCCGCAATTTCGGCTTCAACGCCGCCATCATCGCGGATGCCTGCCGGGCCATCGACCTCAACGGCTCACTGGACGCGGCGTGGGACAGGCTGGACAAAGCCGGGGTGAAGCGCCTGCGCAGCCCGGAGATTCTGGCCCACCCTTAACCTTGCGCTCTTGAAAGCGCCCCCAACAAAAAAGCCCCGCTTTCGCGGGGCTTTTCATGGAGATTAAAACGCTCAGCCCAGGCTGATCGAGGAAACCTCGGGGCCCTTGGCGCCCTGAACCACGCTCATGCGCACGGACTGGCCTTCCTGCAGCGGGGAGATCCCGGCTGTTTCCAGCGCGGTGGCGTGCACGAACACGTCCTTGCCGCCGCTCTCCGGGCTGATGAAGCCGAAGCCCTTGGTGGCATTGTACCACTTCACGATGCCGGTCATCTCCACAGCCGGGCCGGAGGCCTGCTGGCGGGCCGGGCGCGGGGCGCGCGGGCGGTCGAAACCGCCGCCGAAACCACCAGCGCTGCGCGGCGGCGGGGCATCACCCTCGGTGACCGAAATCACCTGGTCGACCTGACGGCCCTTCTGGCCCTGGCCAACGCGGATCTGCAGCACGGCACCCGGCGTCACCGCCTGGAAGCCAGCGTTCTGCAGGGAATTCGCATGCAAGAATACATCCCCGGAACCGTCGGCCATCTCAACGAAGCCGAAGCCCTTCTCAGGGTTGTACCATTTCACCGTTGCCTTGGCTTCCGGTGCAGAGGACGTCGCCCCAAACCCCGAGAAAGACGGCGGGAAGGAGGGAGCATTGCCAAAAAAGTTGTCGTCGTCAAAACCGCGACGGCGGCTCTGCCGCTGGCGGTCGTTCTTCGGGGGTCGCACTATAAAAACTGTCCTCTAAAAGACTTTGGGGCACCGGGCGCAAGCCAAGTGCAGGCAGCATAGGGCACCCAGGGGCGGCCATCAATCCCGAAATGTCACGCTAGCATGTGCAAATTGGCCAAAATCCCCGCCATTTTCGCATAGCGGCGCCCCCAGCCCCGCATTTACAGGGCAGGTAAGCGGCGAACCGCACATCTGCCCGGCTATTCCACCGCTTGTTCCGCATGCAGCCAGCCCCTATGAGCCCGCCATGCCTTTCCCCGTTACCAATCCCAGCCTTGCCCGGGCGCTCGCCCAGCGCGGCTATGCCGAACCCACCGCGGTGCAGAGCGCCGTCCTCGCCCCCGAGACCGAAGGGCGGGACCTGCTGGTCTCCGCCCAAACCGGGTCCGGCAAAACCGTGGCCTTCGGGCTTGCGCTCGCCAGCACCGTGCTGGGCGAGAACGAGACCATGCCCGCCACCCAGGCGCCCTTGGTGCTGGTCATCGCCCCCACGCGCGAGCTGGCCCTGCAGGTGCATGCCGAGCTGACCTGGCTGTACGAATTCGCCCATGCGCGCATCCTCGCCTGCGTCGGCGGCATGGATGCGCGGCGTGAGGCCCGGCTGCTCGCCCAAGGCTGCCATATCGTCGTCGGCACGCCGGGGCGGCTGAAGGACCATATCGAGCGCGGCAATCTGCGCCTGAACGAGCTGGAAGCCGTGGTGCTGGACGAGGCGGACGAGATGCTCGATCTCGGCTTCCGCGACGAGCTGGAATTCATTCTCAGCGCGGCGCCGGAGGACCGGCGCACTTTGCTGTTCTCCGCCACCATCGCGCGCGAGATCGCGGCGCTGGCGCGCACCTACCAGCAGAACGCCCTGCGCATCGACACGGCCGCCGCCAACCAGCCCCATGCGGATATCGAGTACCGCGCCATCCGCGTGCTGGGGCATGAGCTGGAAGCCGCATTGGTGAACCTGCTGCGCGTGCAGGACAGCCGGGCCCTGGTGTTCTGCGCCACGCGTGATTCCGTGCGCTACCTGCATGCCAGCCTGCAGACGCGCGGCTTTGCCGCCGTCGCGCTCTCTGGCGAGCTCTCCCAGGCCGAGCGCAATTCCGCGCTGACCGCCCTGCGTGATTCCCGCGCCCAGGTCTGCATCGCGACCGACGTGGCGGCGCGCGGGCTGGACCTGCCGGACCTCGACCTCGTCATCCATGCCGACCTGCCCACCAACAAGGCCACCTTCCTGCACCGCTCCGGGCGCACCGGCCGCGCCGGGCGCAAGGGCGTGTCGATTTTGCTGGTGCCGCCGCAAAAGCGCCGCCGCGCCGAGCTGCTGCTGCGCGAGGCCAATGCCGAGGCCAGCTGGCAAGACCCGCCGACCCCGGCCGATATCCGCGCCAAGGACGAGGAGCGGCTGCTCGACCACCCGCTGCTGAGCGAGACGCCGGATGACGCCAAGCAACAGCTCGCCCGCAAGCTGCTGGAGCGCGCCAGCCCCGAGGCCATCGCCGCGGCGTTCGTGCGCCTGGCGCAGACCAACCTGCCCGCCCCGGCGAACGTCACCCTGCTGCCGCCCGAGGCGCCCCGCCCGGCCCGGCCCCTTCGCGAGCCCCGCCTTGCCGGCGGTCCGCGCCATCAAAGCGATGGCGACGGCGCCTGGTTCCGCCTGCCTCTGGGGCGCAAGCAGAATGCCGACCCGCGCTGGCTGATCCCGCTCATCTGCAAGGCCGGCGGCATCACCAAGCAGGAGATCGGGTCGATCCGCATCTTCGACCGCGAGACGAAATTCGAGATCGCCGCCCATGCGGCGCAGAGTTTCGCCCAGGCGGCCGCGGGCAATGGCGAGGCGCAGATCGACGCCACCTCGGCGCCCAACAGCGCCCCGCCCCGCCCGCATTTCGATGGCCCGGCCAAGCCCGCCTTCGGCAAAAGGCCCCCGGCCAGGCCCTTCGCCGGCAACGGGGATGGCAAGCTGAGCGAGCAGCAGCGCCGCCGCCGCAACAAAGTCGGCCGGCCCTGAGACCAAACTGATCCAGCCCCGCCGCTTGCGCGTATAAAGCCAGGCGGAGGGGAAAATGGCGGAGAGCTATCTGATCATCGGCGGCACGGGCGGCATTGGCCAGGCCTTGGCAGCCAAGCTGCGTGATGCGCAGCCGCTGGCGACGCTGTTTCTCACCAGCCGCTCCGCCGAGCGCGCGGCCGAGGCCGCCGCCCCGCTGGGCGCGGTGCCGCTGGCCCTGCGGGCGGAGGACCCGGAGAGCATCAAGGCGGCGGTGGCGGAGGCCACGCAAGGCGGCACGCTTTCCGGCATGGCCTATTGCGCCGGGTCCATTCCTCTGAAGCCGCTGGCCCGCCTCACCGCGCAGGACATGCTGGACACCTACACGCTGAACGTGGTCGGCGCCGCGCTGTGCGTGCAGGCGGCGGCCCCGGCGCTGGCGGCGGCGCAGGGGGCGGTGGTGCTGTTCTCCTCCGTCGCGGCGCGGCAGGGCTTTGCCCTGCACGCGGCCATCGGCAGCGCCAAGGCGGCGGTTGAGGGGCTGACGCGTGCCCTGGCGGCGGAGCTGGCGCCGCATGTGCGGGTAAACTGCCTCGCCCCCAGCCTGACGCAAACCGGCCTGGCCGCGCCGATCATCGGCAATGCGAAACTGAAAGAGGCCATCGCGGCCCTGCACCCGCTGGCGCGCCTGGGCCAACCGGCGGAGGTGGCCGCACTCGCCGCCTTCCTGCTCGGACCGGACGCAACCTGGATCACCGGGGAGGTGTTCGGCATCGATGGCGGCCGCGCAAGCTTGCGCACCGCCAGGAGCTGATCAGTACCGGCGCAGCAGCGCCACCAGCCGCCCCTGCACGCGCACGCGCTCAGGCGGGAAAATCCTGGTCTCGTATTTCACGTTGGCGGGCTCCAGCGCGATGGACTGCCCCTTGCGGCGCAGCCGCTTCAGCGTCACCTCGCTCTCATCCACCAAGGCCACGATGATCTGGCCGTTATCGGCGGTCTCGCCACGGCGGATGATGACGGTATCGCCATCCAGAATCCCGGCCTCGATCATCGAATCTCCCTCGACCGTGAGGGCGAAATGCTCGCCGCCGCCCAGCATGGACATCGGCACCTCGATCTGCTCCTCGTTATCGCGCAGCGCCTCGATCGGCAGGCCGGCGGCGATCTTGCCGTAGAGCGGCAGGGAGATCGCCGCCGCCTCCGGCGCCTCGGCCCGCAGGCCAGGCAGGCGGGGCCCGAAATTGCCCTGGATCACGTTGGGCGAAAAGCCCCTGGCCTCGGCCTGGGTGGCGGCGACGTCCTGCGGCAGGCGCGTGACCTCCAGCGCCCGCGCCCGGTGCTTGTGCCGGCGCAGAAAGCCGCGCTCCTCAAGGGCGGAGATCAGCCGGTGAATGCCGGATTTGGAGCGCAGGTCCAGCGCCTCCTTCATCTCCTCAAAGCTTGGGCTGCAACCGGTCTCGCGCAGATGTTTGTCGATGAATAACAGTAATTCATGCTGCTTGGGGGTGAGCATCGGGCATCTCCGCGGGGGCGTGGCGTCAGGAACAAAACGCCAACTCGGAAATGTTCTAGTTTAGTTCTCGTTTTCGCGTCAAGCGTGTCAGACCATCTCCAGCCGCAGGATCTCAACCGCCTCGCCCGCCGCCGCCGCCGGGGCGTGCGGGGCGCGGCGGATCAACGCCCCCGCTTGCGCCAGCGCCCGCAGCATGCCGGAATCCTGCATTGGCAGCGGGGTCGCCACCCAGCCCGCGCCGTCATGGGCCAGCAGGGCGCGGACATAATCCTCCCGCACGTCATTTGGCTTCATGGGCGCGCCCAGCCTGGCCGCCTCCAGCACCGGCGCGGCGGGCGGCAACCCGCCCAGCATTGCGATGGCGCCGCCCAGAAACAGCGTGGCGCAGACATAGGCCGAGACCGGATTGCCCGGCAGCCCCAGTACCGGCAGCCCGTCCACGCTGCCAAAAATCAACGGCTTGCCCGGGCGCATCGCGATCTTCCAGAAATCCAGCGCGAATCCCTGCCGCGCCAGCCCGGCCTGCACCAGATCATGCGCCCCCACGCTGGCGCCGCCCGTGGTCACCAGCAAATCCGCCCCGCGCGCGGCGATGGCACCCGCCGCCACCGCCGCCTCCGTATCACGCGCGACGGGCAGCAGCAGCGCCTCGCCGCCATGGGCGGTGACGAAGGCGGCCAGCATGGCGGCGTTGGAATTGGCGATGCCGCCATCCGGCACCGCCTCGCCCGGCAGGGCGATCTCATCGCCCGTGCAGAGAATGGCGATGCGCGGGCGGCGATGCACGCAAAGCCAGGGATGCCCCGCCGCCCCCGCCACGCCGATATCGCGCACCGAAAGCCGCCGGCCCGCTGAAAGCACCTCGTCCCCGGCGGCGAAATCCTGCCCGGCGCGGCGGATATGCCGGCCCGGCGCCAGCGCCTCATTCACCAGCACATCACGGCCCTCGGCTGTGGCGTTTTCCTGGATCAGCACCGCATCGGCCCCGGCCGGGATCACGCTGCCGGTGAAAATCCGCACCGCCTCGCCCGCCCCCACCTGCCCCGCAAAGGGATGCCCGGCCGGCGCCGCGCCGATCAGCTTCAGCCGCGCCCCGGGCCGCGCCTCGGCCGCGCGCACGGCGTAGCCATCCATGGCCGAAACATCGGCCGGCGGCACGCTAAGGCGCGCCAGCACCGGCTTGGCCAGCACCCGTCCATGGGCCTGGGCCAGCCCCACCATCTCCGCCGCAACCGGCTTCAACCCGGCCAAAATCCGCGCCCGCGCCTCTTCGACGCTGATCATGGGGCGGAAAAATCCCCGCTCTTGCCGCCGGTCTTGCGGGTAAGGCGCACCGCCTCGATGCGCATGCTCTTATCCACGGCCTTCACCATGTCATAGATCGTCAGCGCCGCGATGCTCACCGCCGTCAGCGCCTCCATCTCCACGCCCGTGCGCCCGGTGGTGCGGGCCGTGGCTTCGATCTCCACCGCATCGGCGGTCACGCTCAGCGCCACGCTCACCGCATCCAGCGCCAAAGGGTGGCAAAGCGGAATCAGCTCGCCGGTTTTCTTCGCGGCCATGATGCCCGCGATCCGCGCCGCCGCCAGCACATCGCCCTTGGCGGCCTGGCCATCGCGGATCAGCGACGCCGTCTGCGGCTGCATCGCCACCCGCCCCTTGGCCTGCGCCTCACGCGCCGTGACCGGCTTGGCCGACACATCGACCATCCGCGCGGCGCCGTCAGCGCCGATATGGGTCAGCCCCGTCAAGTCCCCAGCAGCGCGCGCACCGCCGCGCCGACATCATCGTGGCGCATCAGCGATTCGCCGACCAGGAAGGCCTGCACGCAAACTTTCTGCAGCCGCTCGACATCCGCATGGCTCTTGATGCCGGATTCGGAGATCAGGAACTTGTTCGGCGGGCAATGGCTGGACAGCGCCTCCGTGGTGGCGATGTCCGTCACCAGGGTCTTCAGATTGCGGTTATTGATGCCGAGCAGCGGGGTTTGCAGCAACAGCGCGCGGTCCAGCTCCTCCTCGTTATGCACCTCCACCAGCACGTCCATGTCCAGCGCACGGGCAAGGCCTTCCAGCTCCCGCGCCCTGACATCGTCGAGTGCCGCCATGATCAGCAGGATGCAATCCGCCCCCATCGCCCGGCTTTCATAGATCTGGTACTCATCCAGCATGAAATCCTTGCGCAGCACCGGCAGCTCCACCGCCGCCCGGGCCGCCTGCAGATGCGCCGGCAAACCTTGGAAATATGTCTCGTCCGTCAGCACCGACAGGCAGGTGGCCCCGGCCTGCGCATAGGCCTGCGCCAGCATGGCGGGCTCGAAATCCGGGCGGATCAGCCCGCCAGAGGGCGAGGCCTTCTTGATCTCGGCGATCAGCCCGGCATGCCCGCAAGCCGCCGCATCCATCAACGCCCGGGCGAAGCCGCGCGTCCGGCCCGCATCCCTCACCTCGGCCTTCAGCTCGTCCAGCGGCTTGGCGGCCTGGCGCCCGGCGATCTCGCCCCGCTTATCCGCGCAGATCTTCGCCAGCACATCGTCAACCATCATGTTCATGTCTTCTACTCTCCGGACACGCTCTGCAGCCGTTCAAGAACCGCCAGAGCCGCGCCTTGATCAATTGCCTTCGCCGCCAGGGTGACACCCTGCGGCAGATTTTCCACGCGCCCCGCCACCACAAGGGCGGCAGCGGCGTTCAGCAGCACCGTGTCCCGATAGGCGCCCTTGTCCCCGCGCAGCAGGGCCAGGAGCGCCGCGGCATTATAAGCCGCATCGCCGCCTTGCAGTAGGGCCGAGGGGGCGGGGAGCAGACCTGCATCCGCCGCCGTGACGGTGAAGGCCTTGATCTCGCCGTCCCGCAGGGAGACGACGTGATTCTCCCCCTCCAGCACCAGCTCATCCATGCCGCCGCCATGCACCACCCAGGCGGAGTCGGTGCCTAGGTCACGCAGCGTCTGCGCCACCGGGCGCAGCCAGGCCGGGTCGTACACGCCCATCAGCTGGCGCTTCACCCCGGCGGGGTTGGCCATCGGGCCGGTGAGGTTGAAGAGTGTGCGCGTGCCCAGCTCCACCCGCACCGGGGCGGCATGGCGCAGGGCCGGGTGGTGGCGCGGCGCGAAGAGAAATACGCAGCCCACCTGCTTGAGCACCGTGGAGAGCCTCTCCAGAGGCGGCTCGATCTCGACTCCCAGCGCCGCCAGCACATCGGCCGCGCCCGAGCGCGAGGACAGCGCCTTGTTGCCATGCTTGGCCACGGGCACACCGCAAGCCGCGAGCACGAAGGTGGTGGCGGTGGAGATGTTCAGGCTGGCCGCGCCATCGCCGCCGGTGCCGCACACATCCATGGCCCCTTCCGGCGCCTCGATGCGCGTCATCCGCGCGCGCATGGCGGTCACGGCACCTGTCAGCTCCGCCACCGTCTCGCCCCTGGCGCGCATGGCCATCAGCATGCCGCCGATCTGCGCCGGGGTGGCCTGGCCATCCATCACCACGCCGAACGCGTCTTCGGATTCGGCGGCGGACAGGCTCTCGCCCCGGCCAAGCCGCGCCAGCACCGGTTTAAGCGAGGCGCTCACGCCGCAGCCGGCACCTTTGCGCCCGCCAGATGCAGGAAATTGCGGAGAATGTCATGCCCATGGGAGGTGGCGATGCTCTCCGGATGGAACTGCACGCCATAGATCGGCAGCTCCGCATGGCGCAGCCCCATGAGGATGCCATCCTCCGTCCAGGCGGTGGGCAGCAGCGCCTCGGGCAGGCTGGCGCGCTGCACGATCAGCGAATGGTAGCGCGTGGCGGTGAAGGGGGTGGGCAAGCCCTCGAACACGCCCGTATTGTCGTGAAACACCGGGCTGGTCTTGCCATGCACGGGCTCGGGCGCGCGCACCACCTGCCCGCCAAAGGCCTGGCCGATGGCCTGATGCCCCAGGCACACCCCGAACAGCGGCAGCCTTGCCGCCGCCGCGGCCCGCACCATGTCCAGGCAGATGCCCGCCTCGTTGGGCGTGCAGGGGCCCGGCGAGAGCACCACCGCCTCGGGCCGCATCGCCAGCACGTCCTGCGGGCTCAGCGCGTCATTGCGCTTGACCACGCAGTCCGCGCCGAGATCGCCGAAGAACTGCACCAGGTTGAAGGTGAAGCTGTCGTAATTATCGATCAGAAGAATCATTGCTCAAACCTCCGGCGCGGCGACATAGCGCACCGCATCCTCGGCGGCGCGGAACAGGGCCCGCGCCTTCTGCACGCTTTCCATATATTCAGCCTCGGCGTCGGAATCAGCCACCACGCCAACGCCGGCCTGCACATACATTTTGCCGTCCTTCACCAGGGCGGTGCGCAGGCCGATGCAGGTATCCATGGTGCCGTTGGCGGCGAAATAGCCGATGCACCCGGCATAGAGCCCGCGGCGCGAGGGCTCCAGCTCCTCGATGATCTGCATCGCCCGCACTTTCGGCGCGCCCGAGAGCGTTCCGGCGGGGAAGCCCGCAATCAGCGCATCCAGCGCCTCCAGCTCCGGCCGCAGCCGGCCCTCGACCGTCGAGGAGATATGCATGACATGCGAGAAACGCTCGATGGCGAAGCTCTGCGCCACCCGCACCGAGCCGGTTTGCGCCACCCGCCCCACATCGTTGCGGCCAAGGTCGAGCAGCATCAGATGCTCGGCGCGCTCCTTCGGGTCGGCCAGCAGCTCCTGCTCCAGCGCCACATCCTCCTCGGTGGTGGCCCCCCGGCGGCGCGTGCCCGCCAGCGGGCGGATGGTCACGGTGCCATCGCGCAGCCGCACCAGAATCTCCGGCGAGGAGCCAACGGCCTGGAAGGTGCCGAAATCCAGGAAGAACAGGAACGGCGCCGGGTTGATGCGGCGCAGCGAGCGGTACAAGGCGAAAGGCGGCAGGGAGAACGGCGCCTCGAAACGCTGGGAGGGGACGATCTGGAACGCATCGCCCGCGCGGATATAGTTCTTGGCCGTCTCCACGACGCCCAAAAACTCCTCCTTCTCCATGTTGGAGCTTTGCTCCAGCGGCTCCAGCAGCCGGCCGGTGAGGGGCGGCACCGGCTTGTCCAGCTCCAGCGCCAGCGCGTTCAGCTTGGCCTCGGCGGCGGCGTAAGCCTGGGCGGCATCCACCCCCGCGCGCGGATAGACCGGCGCCGCCAGCGTCATCTCATCGGTGACGCCGTCGAAGACGATCAGCAGGCCCGGGCGGGTGAGGATGGCTTCGGGAATGCCCAGCACATCCGGCTTCAGCGCCGGCAGCTCCTCCATCAGCCGCACCATGTCATAGCCCAGATAGCCATGCAGCCCGCCAATCAAAGGCGGCAGCGCCTCGGGCACATCCATCCGCGTCTCGGCGATCAAGGCGCGCAGGTTCTTCAGCGGCGCCTCCAGCACCGGCGCGAAGGCATCGGGCTTTTCCGCCGCGTCGCGGTTCACCGCGGCCACGCCATGCTCGCATTTCCACACCAGGTCCGGCGCCATGCCGATCACGGAATAGCGCCCGCGCGTGGCCCCGCCCTCCACGCTTTCCAGCAGGAAGGAATATGGCCGGCCATGCGCCACCTTCAAATAGGCGGCGACAGGCGTGAGCAAATCCGCGATGCCGTGACGCCAGACCAGCGCGCCACGGCCCTGATTATAGGCGGCGCGGAAGGTCTCGAAACGGTCTGGCGAAACGGCGTTCATGATGACTCTACTTCTTCCTCACTGATAAAGTTGCGCGAGCAGCTTCTGGTTCACGGTCACCTTGTCGCGTGCCTGCAGCCCGGCCAGGAAACTCCCGCCCAGATCATCCTGCAAGGATTTATTCAGGCTCTGCTGAAGCTGCGCATAGGTGGCGGGATCGCTCTGCGGGGTCGGGTCCTGCACATGGGTCAGCACCGCCACGGTAAAGCCCGTGCCGTTATCGAGCATTGTCGCCTCGCCCGGCTTCAGGGTGAACAGCACCGGCACCAGCTGGGCCGGCTGATCCTGCGGCTGCATCTCACGCGTATAGCCGGGGCTCTGGGTCACGCTCAGCCCCGCCGCCAGGGCAGCATTGTTCAACGGCACGCCGGTGTTCACGTCATGCATCAGCTTGGCCGCGACCACTTGCGCCTCGCGCTGCTGCGCATCCTGCGTCCAGGCGCTCAGCACCTTGGCCTTGGCCTGCGCGAAAGGCTGCACGGCGGGGGCGGTCACATCCTGAACCGAGAGCGCGTAATAGCTGCCATCCGGCCCGGTCTGGAGCTGCGGCGCCTGCCCCTTCTGGGCGGCGAAGGCGGCCTTGATGATGGCGCTCTTCAGGGCATCCCCGCCCGGAATCGGCGCGGGGGTGCCATCCGGGGTATTGCCGTTGGCATCCAGCGTGCCCTCAACCGCCGCGAGGCCGAGATTGCCGGGGAGCTGCTCCAGCGGCGTCTGGCCCGCCAGCGCGTCCTGCAACGCGTCCACATTCTTGGCCACATCCGCCTGCGCCTGCTGCAATTGCAGCTGCTGCGTCACCTGCGCGGTGAGCTGCGCCGTATCCGGCCCGGATTGGGATTCATCGGTCACCTTGAACACATACATGCCAAGATCGCCCGCGACCGGCCCCACCACCTGGCCCTGCTGTGCGGCAAACACCGCCTGCGCCAGCGCGCCGGAGGGAATCTGGTTCTGCTGCACGCCGCTGAGCGGCACCGGGGTGGCGTGGTATTTTTTCGCCAGCGCCTGCATCTTCTCCCAGCTCGCGCCTTTCGCCCAGGCGGCTTTCAGCTGCGAGGCATCGGCCAGATCCTCGACCGACAGCACCTCGGCGCTGCGCGCCGGCACGCTGGGGCTGGCCGCCTGGGCGCGCGCCAGGGCCGCCGCGACCTGGTCCTGCGGCACGGTTTCCTGCGGCGCCAGCACGGCGGGGGAGAGGATCACCATCTGCACCTTGCGGTATTCGGGCAAGGTGAACTGGCTCTGGTGGTTCAGCCAATAGCGCTGCAGCACCGCGTCAGACGGGGCCGCCGGCGCGGCCTGCGTGTTCACCGGCACGTTCACAAGTGCGGCCATGCGCTGCTCGCCCAGCAGGGCAAAGATCGGCGCCAGCATCGCATCCGGCACATTGGCGCCATCGATCAGCGGCGTGAGCAGCTGGCGGCCGATCAGCTCATCCTTGACCTGCCCGATGAAGCTGTCCTCGGAAATGCCGCTCTGCTGCAGCACCTGGGCGAATTTCGCCTTGTCGAAGGCGCCGTTGGTCTGGAAGGCGGGGATACTGCCGAGTACCGCGCGCACCGCCGCATCCGGCACGCCGAGGCCATATTGCGTGGCGGCCTGGCGCAAAATCTCCTGCCTTACGGCATCGGAGAGCGCCTGCATGGCCATCTGCTGGCGGGTGGCCTGGTCAGGCTGCTGGCCCTGCTGCTGGTACTGGGCAAGGGCGCGCTGATAGCCCGCCTGCACCACGCTGATATCGATGGGCTTGCCGCCCACCATGGCGACGGCGGTGGGGCTCCCCGTCAGCGTGAAGACGTTGGAAACGCCCCAGAAGATGAAAATCACTATGAGCAGCGCGAAAAAACCGCGCGCCACCCAGCTTCCCATTAAATTCCGGACCCAGACCAGCATCGTCTCTCTTTACCCAAAACCGCCGCCTCTATAGCTAGACGGCATGAACTGGGCAATTCAGCGGCCAGAGGGCGCTCCCCGCGCACCGTTTTTCAAAGGCGCGGCGGCTTCAGGAACAGCCCGCAAGCCGGGGATCAGGCGCAAAAAGGGCTTCCGCCCAGCGCCGCGGGCTCATAATAATCCTTTAGTACAGACCGCTGAGCGAAGCGCCCTCTGGCGTGCGGCCCGGCGTCGTGCGCGGCGCGGCGGCGCGGCCAGTGCCGCCGGCAGCCATGGCGGGCAGCATCAGCAGCGGCACAATGACAAGCGGCAGAATGGCCAGGAAGAAAGACATCTGGAAACCTCCTCTACAGGAAACACCCAGAATATGCTGTGGCGCAGCACCGTCGCGGAAGCGTTTTTGCTGCATGGCAGCAAGCCCGAATCCGTAAACAACACGCAATATTGATCACAAGGAGAGCGGCATGCGGCAACTTATTGCTGGAAACTGGAAGATGTTCGGCAAATTGGCGGATGTGGCCGCCTATGCCGGGGCGGTGCAGGCCGCGCCCGCCTGCGTTGACCTGCTCATCTGCCCGCCCTTCACCCTGCTGGACCGCTTCGCCGCCGCGCTGAAGGACAGCGCCGTGGCGCTGGGCGGGCAGGATTGCCACGCCACCCCGCAAGGCGCGCATACCGGCGACATCGCCGCGCCGATGCTGGCCGAGGCCGGCGCCGCTTACGTGATTCTGGGCCATTCCGAGCGCCGCACCGATCACGGCGAGAGCAACGCCGTGGTCCGCGCCAAGGCCGAGGCCGCCATCGCCGCCGGGCTCATCCCCATCATCTGCGTGGGCGAGACCGAGGCGCAGCGCCAGTCCGGCGAGGCCGAGCATGTGGTGCGCAGCCAGCTCCAGCACAGCCTGCCGCCCGGATTCGCCGGGGTGGTGGCTTATGAGCCGGTCTGGGCCATCGGCACCGGGCTTACCCCCACCGAGGAGGACGTGGCCGCCATGCATGCCGCCATCCGCGCCGCCCTGCTGGCGCAGCTGGGGGCGCAGGGCGCGAAAATCCTGATTCTCTATGGCGGCTCGGTCAAGCCCGGCAACGCCGCCGGCCTGCTGGCCCTGCCCGAGGTGGGCGGCGCGCTGGTGGGCGGGGCCAGCCTGAAGGCGGAAGATTTCCTGGCCATCGCCAATGCCGCGCCGCGCGGTTGAACTATCCGCGCCCAGGCTCTAGAAGCGCGCCTGATTTTATTTTCCGGGTTTTTAGATGATCAAGGTTCTTCTCGTGCTGCACGTGTTCGTCACCTTGGCGTTGATCGGCGTCGTGCTGATCCAGCGCAGCGAGGGCGGCGGGCTGGGCCTTGGCGGCGGCCAGGGCATGGGCAGCTTCATGTCCGGGCGCGGCACGGCGAACCTGCTCACCCGCACCACCGCCATTCTGGGCACGGCCTTCTTCGTGCTCTCCCTGGCGCTGGCGCTGCTCTACAAGGGCAGCAACACCAACACCAACGCGGCGATCCTGAACGCCCCGGCGGCGCCCTCCGCCCCGGCCCCCAGCGCGCCGCCGGCTCCCTCCCTGCCGGCCTCGCTGCCGCAGACCCCGGCTGACGCGCTGCCCGCGCCCGCCGCCCCGGCCGCGCCCGCGGCACCCTCCACCCCTGCGCCAAACAAGACCCAGTAATTCAGCGCGACAGCGCGCTTACCTCTTCTCTCACCCATTGCGACTCATGTAAGATTGGATTCCATGACGCGGTTTGTTTTCATCACCGGCGGCGTGGTTTCGTCCCTCGGTAAGGGCATCGCCTCGGCGGCCCTCGGTTCCCTGCTTCAAGCCAGGGGTTATTCGGTCCGGCTACGCAAGCTGGACCCCTATCTCAATGTCGATCCCGGCACGATGAGCCCTTACCAGCATGGTGAGGTATTCGTGACCGATGACGGCGCCGAGACCGACCTGGATCTCGGCCATTATGAGCGCTTCACCGGCGTTGCCGCCAACAAGGCGGACAATGCCACCACCGGGAAAATCTATTCCGGGGTGATCGCCAAGGAGCGTCGCGGCGATTATCTGGGCGCCACCGTCCAGGTGATTCCGCACATCACCGACGCCATCAAGGAAACCGTCCTGAACGAGACGGACGGGCTGGATTTCGTGCTGGTCGAGATCGGCGGCACGGTGGGCGACATCGAGTCCCTGCCCTTCCTGGAGGCCATCCGCCAGCTCGGCAACGAGCTGACCCATGAGCGCGCGATGTTCGTGCACCTCACGCTGGTGCCCTATATCCCCTCCGCCGGCGAGCTGAAGACCAAGCCGACCCAGCATTCGGTGAAGGAGCTGCAGAATGTCGGCATCCAGCCGAACATGCTGATCTGCCGTTGCGACCGCCCGATTCCTGAGAATGAGCGCCGCAAGATCGCCAGCTTCTGCAATGTCCGCACCGAGGCCGTGGTGCCCGCTCTGGATGTGGACACCATCTACACCGTGCCCATCTCCTACCATGAGGCGGGGATGGACCGTGAGGTGCTGCGCCATTTCGGCCTGCCCTTCGAGGCCAAGCCGGATCTCTCGCGCTGGCAGAACATCGTCGATACCGTGCGCTTCCCCGAGGGTGAGGTGCGCATCGCGGTGGTGGGCAAATACACCAATTTGCTGGACAGCTATAAATCCCTGGCCGAGGCGCTGGCCCATGGCGGCATCGCCAACAAGGTGAAGGTGAAGCTGGACTGGATGGATGCCGAAATTTTCGAGCAGCCGGACGCGGTGGAGCAGCTGGAAGGCGTGCATGGCATCCTGGTGCCCGGCGGCTTTGGCGAGCGCGGCGCCAAGGGCAAGATCGAGGCGGTGCGCTTCGCGCGCGAGCATAACGTGCCGTTCCTGGGCATCTGCTTTGGCATGCAGATGGCGGTGATCGAATGCGCCCGCAACCTGGCGGGCATGCCCAACGCCTCCTCCTCGGAGTTCGGCCCTTGTGAGCTGCCGATCGTCGGCCTGCTGACGGAATGGGCGCGCGGCAATGAGATCGAGCGCCGTTCGGCGGAAGGCGATCTCGGCGGCACCATGCGCCTGGGCGCCTTCCCCGCCGCCTTGCAGGAGGGCTCGCTGGTGCGCGCGGTCTATCACGGCGCCGCCACCATCGAGGAGCGCCACCGCCACCGCTACGAGGTGAACATCCATTACCGCGACCAGCTGGAGGCAAGCGGCATGCGCTTCTCCGGCCTCTCGCCCGATGGCGTGCTGCCGGAAATCGTCGAATACCCGGACCATCCCTGGTTCATCGGCGTGCAGTATCATCCGGAGCTGAAATCCAAGCCCTTCGATCCGCACCCGCTGTTCCAGGGCTTCATCGCGGCGGCCGTGCAGCAGTCCCGGCTGGTGTAACGCCGCTTCGTTCAAGTCATAAACGTTTTTGGGGGGCCGCCTTTTTTTCAAAAAAGGCGGCCTCTTTTTTACCCCAAATCCGCCCGCGTAAAATCCACCGTCCGCACATCATCGCCAAACCGCACCACCGCCTCGCGCGGCGCTGACTGCGCCAGCACCTTGCCGCGCCGGATCACATAAAGCCGCTCGGCCCGCAGGCGGATCGCCTCCATCTCATCCTGCGCCTGCAACACCACCAGATCCGCGTGGCAGCCCGGCTCCAGCCCGTAGCCATCCAGGTTCAAAATCCGCGCCGGCACGTCCGTAACCGCGCCAAAGCATGCCGCGATTTCCGTCATCGCCGTCAGCTGCCCCACATGCAGCCCCATGCCGGCCACCTCCAGCATGTCGTGGCTGCCCAGGCTGTACCAGGGGTCCATCACGCAATCATGGCCGAACCCCACCGGCACGCCGGCGGCCATCAACTCCTTCACCCGCGTCATGCCCCGGCGCTTGGGGTAGCTATCATGGCGCCCCTGCAGCGTGATGTTGATCAGCGGATTGGCAATCGCCGCGATCCCGGCCTCGGCCATCAGCGGGATCAGCTTGCTCACATAATAATTATCCATCGAATGCATGGAGGTGAGGTGCGAGCCCGCCACGCGTCCTGCCATGCCGTGCCTCACCGTCTCCGCCGTCAGCGTCTCGACATGGCGCGAGAGCGGGTCATCCGTCTCGTCGCAATGCATGTCCACCAGCCGCCCCTCATCGGCGGCGATCTTCATCAGCGCCTGCACGGAGAGCCGGCCATCCTCCATCGTGCGCTCGAAATGCGGAATGCCGCCGACCACATCCAGCCCCATGCGCAGCGCCTTGCGCAGATTCTCCTCGGACTTGCCGTAGCGGAAAAACCCGTCCTGCGGGAACGCCACAAGCTGAATGTCGAGCCATGGCGCCATGTCGCGCTTGAGCTGCACCAGGGCCTCCACCGCCAGCAGCCGGTCATCGCACACATCCACATGCGAGCGTATGGCCAGCGTGCCGCGCGCCGCCGACCAGAGGCAGAGTTTTCTGGCCCGCTCATAAATCGCCTCCTGGGTCAGCATCGGCTTCAGCTCGCCCCAGAGCGCGATGCCTTCCAGCAGCGTGCCGGAGTCGTTCATCCGCGGCAGGCCGAGCGAGAGCGTGGAATCCATATGCACATGCGAATCAACGAAAGGCGGCGTCACCAGCCTGTCCGTCGCGTCGATCTCCTGCGCCGCCGCCGCGTCCAGCTTCGGGGCGATGGACGCGATCCGCCCGTCCTTCACGCCGATATCCACCCCCTTGCGCCCGCCGGGCAGATTCGCGTTGCGGATGATCAGATCAAACATGGCCTTCGCCCCCCATACCGGAAACCCGGCGGCAGGATGGCCCCCGGCTTGTTGCCGCGCAAGCGGGGTGTGACTACATGTTGCTCATGCGCCGCGCCATTCTCCTGCTCTCCGCCCTTGCTTTGGCCTCCTGCGCCCCGCCGGGCCGCCAGAGTTTCGCCCCCAACCCCGCCGGGCCGGATACACAGACCGTGGCGGCGGCGGACGCCTTCAAGAACCGCATCCCGCTTGTCTCCATCCTGCCCGACACGCAGGATTTCCAGGCCCCGCTGAAGGGCGCCGTGAACCAGGCCCTGGCCATCAAGCCCGATGCCGCCTTCGAGGTCCGGGCCGAGGCGCCGGGCACCGGCTCGCCGGATGCGGATGCCAAAGCCCTCGCCGCCCTCGCGCCCGAGGCCAAGGCCGTGGCCGATGCCATCGTGGCGGATGGCGTGCCCGCCGCGCGCGTGACCCTCGGCGCCAAGACCGGCGGGCTGGATTCCGCTATCCTCGTCTACGTCAAATGATTTTCGCTCCCGCCTTTTTGATGCCGGCCCTGCGCCGGCTGGACCCCGAGCGCGCCCATAACCTCTCCCTGAAAGCCCTGCGCTGGGGGCTGGTGGGGCAGGACACGCGGCCGGATGATCCCATCCTCTCCACCCAGGCCTTCGGCCGGTCCTTAAGCAACCCCATCGGCCTCGCCGCGGGGTTCGACAAGAACGCCGCCGCCGTCACCGCGCTGGGGCGGCTTGGCTTTGGCTTTGTCGAGGCCGGCACCGTCACCCCCCGCCCGCAAGCCGGCAACCCGCAACCGCGCCTGTTCCGGCTGCAGGAGGACAAAGCGGTGATCAACCGCATGGGCTTCAACAATGCCGGGCTGGCGGCCTACCTTGCCAATTTGCAGCGCGCCGACCGCAAGCGCCTCGTCCTCGGCGCCAATGTCGGCATCAACAAGGAGGGGGCGGACCCCGAGCGCGACTACCCGGCTTTGGTGCAGGCCGTAGCCCCCTTTGCCGACTACATCACCATCAACATCTCCTCGCCCAACACGCCCGGCCTGCGCGACCTGCAATCGGAAGAGCGGCTGGCCGCCATTCTGTCGGGCATCGCCAGCCCGAAGCCGGTCTATGTGAAAATCGCCCCGGATCTGTCGGAAGACGGGCTGGAGGCGGTGATCTCGGTGGCCGTGCAGCATAATGTCACCGGGCTGATCGTCTCCAACACCACCATCGCCCGCCCCGCCACGCTGAAAAGCCCGCTCAAGCGCGAAACCGGCGGGCTCTCCGGCGCGCCGCTCTTTGCACCCTCCACCGCCATGCTGGCCCGCGCCTACAGGCTGGCGGGCAAGCGGCTCGCCTTCATCGGCGCGGGCGGGGTGTTCACGGCGGAGGACGCGCTGGCCAAACTCCTGGCCGGCGCCTCGCTTGTGCAGGTCTATTCCGGCTTTGCCTATCAAGGCCCCGCCATGCTGCCGCGCCTGAAGGCAGGGCTGGCGGCGCTGCTGAAGGCGCGCGGCTTTACCTGCGTCTCCGAAGCCGTGGGGGCTGGCCTATGAGCGGTTTCGGCGCGCTGGCGCAAGCTTACGATGGCTTCATCGTCGATCTCTGGGGCGTGGTGCATGACGGCTTCGCCCCCTATCCCGGCGTGCTGGACTGCCTGGCGCGGCTGAAGGCGGCGGGCAAGCGCGTGGTGTTTCTCTCCAACGCCCCGCGCCGCCCGCACGGCATCATCAAAATGCTCGCCAGCATGGGCGTCACGCCAGACCTGCATGACGGCGTGATGTCCAGCGGCGAGGCGGTGCATCTGGGCCTGCGCGACCGCACGGAGGAGTTCGCCACGCTGGGCAAGCGCCTCTACCATCTCGGCCCGCCGCGCGACCGCGACGTGTTCGACACGCTGGAGTACCAGCAAGCCGCCGACCCTGCGGTGGCCGATTTCGTGCTGAACACCGGGCCGGATGACGATCTTGGCCCCCACAACCCCGACCTCTACCGCCCGGCGCTGGAGGCCTGCCTGAAGGCCAATCTGCCGATGATCTGCGCCAACCCGGACCTGGAAGTGATGAAGGGCGGCGAGCGCATCATCTGCGCCGGTTATCTGGCCCAGCTCTACGAGGCCGATGGCGGAAGGGTCATCCAGCGCGGCAAGCCGGATGCGGCGATCTACCAGCCCACCCTGGCCATGCTCGGCACCGCGCCCAGCCGCACCCTGGCCGTGGGGGACTCGCTGCGCACCGATATTTCCGGCGCCCAGGCGGCTGGCATCGATAGCTGCTGGGTGCTCTCGGGCATTCATGCCCTGCACCCCGAGCAAGCCCCCGCCGAGGCCGCCGCCTCCGGCCTGAACCCCGCCGCCATCCTGCCCGGCTTCGCCTGGTAGACGGCTGACAGATGTGAGGAGACAAGGATCATGAAGACAATTCTGGTCACCGGCGCCACCGCCGGTTTTGGCGCCGCCTTCGCCCGCCGTTTCATCAAGGACGGCCATTGCGTCATCGCCACTGGCCGGCGCGTGGACCGGCTGGAGGCGCTGAAGCAGGAGCTTGGCGGCAATCTCTACATCGCCAGGCTGGACGTGACGGACAAGGACTCCGTCGCCAATTTCCTCCCCTCCCTGCCGCAAGCCTGGCAGCAGATCGACGTGCTGGTGAATAATGCCGGCCTGGCGCTCGGCCTTTCCCCCGCCTGGGAGGCCGAACTCTCCGACTGGGATACGATGATCGCCACCAACATCACCGGCCTCGTCCACATGACCCGCGCCGTGCTGCCGCAGATGGTGGAACGCGATGACGGCCTCATCCTCAATCTCGGCTCCGTGGCGGGCGAGTACCCCTACCCTGGCGGCCATGTTTACGGCGGCACGAAAGCCTTTGTCCGCCAGTTCAGCCTCAATCTGCGCGCCGATCTGGTGGGCAGGAATGTCCGCGTGACGGATATCGAGCCCGGCATGGTCGAGGGCTCTGAATTCTCCCAGGTGCGCTTCGGCGGCGACGAAACCAAGGCCCGCGCCGTCTATCAGGGCACCAAATCGCTGAACCCGGACGATATCGCCGAGACCGCCTCCTGGCTCGTCTCCCTGCCCCGGCACATGAACATCAACCGCATCGAGATGATGCCCACCTGCCAAGCCAGCGGCGCCTTCGCGGTGAAGCGCGGCTGAGCCAAAAACCACACGCAAACCGAAACGAGTATAGACAATTTAAAGTTGCGTTCATAATCTGTCCATAATCATTGATGGGCAGGTTATGGGCATCGCGCGCGTCAATTCCTTCGCATTTTCCGGCATTGAGGCGCAGCGCGTCGAAATTCAGGTGCAGATCGCCAGCGGCCTGCCGGCCTTCCTCATGGTCGGGCTGCCGGACAAGGCGGTGGGCGAGGCGCGCGAGCGTGTGCGCGCCGCGCTGACCTCCATGGGCCTCTCGCTGCCGCCCAAGCGCATCCTGGTCAATCTCGCCCCGGCGGACATGCTGAAGGAGGGCAGCCATTTCGACCTGCCCGTGGCGCTTGCCGTGCTGGCGGCCATGGATGTGCTGCCGGCGGAGGAGCTGGCGGGCTACGCCGCTTTGGGCGAACTCTCGCTCGATGGCCGGCTGCACCCGGCCGCCGGGGTGCTGCCCGCCGCCATTGCCGCGCAGGGGCGGGGCTGGGGGCTTGTCTGCCCGTCCTCCCAAGGCGCGGAGGCGGGCTGGGCCGGGGAACTGAACATCCTCGCGGCCCCGGACCTGCTCAGCCTTATCAATCATTTCCGCGGCACCCAGCTGCTCGGCGCCCCGCCCGCTGGCGAACTGGGCGGCGGCGCGCCGATGCAGGATCTCGCCGATGTGAAGGGCATGGACACCGCCCGCCGGGCCCTGGAGATCACCGCCGCCGGCGGGCATAATCTGCTGATGATCGGCCCGCCCGGCGGCGGCAAATCCATGCTCGCCGCCCGGCTGCCCGGCCTGCTGCCGGACCTTACCCCCCGCCAGGCGCTGGAGGTGAGCATGGTGCATTCCGTGGCCGGCATGCTGACGGATGGCCGGCTCATCACCCGCCCGCCCTTCCGCGAGCCGCATTTCTCCGCCAGCCCCGCCGCCATCGCGGGCGGGGGCGTGCGCGCCCGGCCGGGGGAAATCTCGCTCGCCCATCGCGGCGTGCTGTTCCTGGACGAAATGCCGGAATTCCCCCGCGCCACGCTGGAAGCCCTGCGCGCCCCCCTGGAAACCGGGCAAACCACCGTCAGCCGCGCCGCCGCCCATGTGACCTACCCGGCGCGCTTCCAGCTCATCGGCGCCATGAACCCCTGCCGCTGCGGCTATCTCGGCGATGGCGGGCGCGAATGCGGCCGGGCGCCGCGCTGCGGGGAGGATTACCAGAACAAGCTCTCCGGCCCGCTGCTGGACCGCATGGATGTGGTGATCGAGATCACGCCCCTGAGCCCAAAAGACCTCGCCTGGGCCCCGGCCGGGGAGAGCAGCGGCCTCGTCGCAGCCAGGGTGGCGCTGGCGCGCGCGCGCGCCTTGCAGCGCTTCGGCGAGGATGGCCCCGCCCGCAACGCCGAAGCCCCGCCCGAATTGCTGCCCACCACCGACGAGGCCCGCAGCTTTCTGGAGATGGCGGCGCAAAAGCTGCGGCTCTCCGCGCGCGGGCAGATCCGCGCCTTGCGCGTGGGCCGCACCATCGCGGATCTGGCGGGGCAGAGGCAAACCCAGAAGGCGCATATCGCCGAGGCGCTGGCCTACCGGCACAAACTGCCGAGACAGGCGGTGCTGGAGACATAACTAAGCCGCCAGAATCTTCCCCACCTGCCGGGCAAAGGCCGCCGGGCGGTTCTCCCTGGCCAGGCGGGCCAGCGCCCCCTCGCGCAGCCGCATCCACAACGCCTCATCCTGGTAAAGCCGCGCGATGGCGGAGGCGAAGCCAGCCGGATCATCGGCCGGCACGGCCAGCAGCGCCTCGCCATCGCGCCAGCCGAGCTGCCCGGCCAGCAATGTCGTAACCACGCAGGGCAGTCCCATCGCCGCTGCTTCGTAAATCTTATAGGGCGTGCCTGCGGCAAAGCGCGTCGGTGCGATGAAAACCCGCGCCCGCTCATAAAGCGGGCGCGTATCCCCCACCTCCCCCAGCAGCCGCAGCCCCCCCGCCAGGACGGAAAGCTCGATCCCCGCCGCCAGATGCCCCGCCACATCCAGCCTGGGCGGCGCCTGCATCAGCCGCGCCAGGGCCGGATGAATATGCTCCACGTAGAACCGCAGCGAGTCCTCGTTCGGCGCGCCCGGCTGGTGAATGGCGCCGATGAACAGCAGCCCCTCCCGCGCCGCGAAACCCGCCTGCGTCGGCTCCGGCGCCCGGGCCGTGCCCAGAACCGAAACGCGCTGGCACCCGGCCTTGCGCAGCAACGCCGCCTCGGCTGGGCTGACCGCGAGCGTTGTCTTCACCTCCCCCAGCCCTTCCAATTCCGCCGCCAGAGCCTTGGAAACATCAAACGCCTCGCCAGCCAGCGCGGCGCGCGCGGCGGCGCGGCAGCTCGCCAGCGCCTCGGTATCCAGAATCACCGGCGCCCTCACCCCCGCTTTGCCAAAGGCCTCGCGCACCCGCCGCAGATTATGGGTGCGTGCCACCCAGACCAGATCATACAAACCGCGCCGCTCGGCCAGAAACGCCTCCAGCCCGGTGAAGTCGTGGTCATACAGCACCTCCGCCCGCTCCGGCAGGTCGCCCAGCAGGCTCATCACGTCATAAGGCGCGCCATTGAGGGGAAAGACATGCACCTCATACCCCGCCGCATCGATGGCGTGCACGATATCGTTGGACCGCACGAAGCCCGAGCCCAGCCTGCGCAGCGGCACGGTATCCTCGATGAACAGCACGCGCCGGGCGCCACCGCGCGCACGCGCCTGCAGCAGAGCCTGCCCCCCGGATTTCTGCTGGCCTTGCAGAAACTCCTGGTGCTTGCTGCGGAAAATCCGCCGCCCCCGCCGCATCAGCGCCATCGAGGCCTCCGAGGTGGCGGCGCTGCCGAATTCCAGATGCTCCAGGCTCACCGCCGGATCATAGACGATGCGATACCCGGCCCCGATCATCCGCACGCAGAGATCCGCATCCTCATAATAGGCGGGCATGAAATCCTCATCGAACCCGCCAAGGCGTTTCACAAGCGCCGTGCGGCAGAGCAGGAACACCGCCGAGCCGTAATCCACATCCCGCACGAAATTCGCCGCCGGGACGAGCGGCGGGGCATCGCGCAGATAGCCCGTGGTGGTGCCGTCATCCCAGATGATCGAGCCCGCCTCCTGCAACCTTCCATGCGTGCGCATAATCTTGCCGCACACCGCGCCGATATCCTTGGCACTTTGCAGCCGCCGCAGCGCCGCAGCCACCGCGCCATGCCCCAGCTCCACGTCATTGTTCAGATACAGCAAGGCGGGTGCGGCAACATGTTCAAGCGCCTGGTTGCAGGCGCGCAAAAATCCGACATTCTGCGCATTGCGCAGCAGCACCGTCCCTTCGACATAGCGGCCGACATGCCTGGTCTCATCGGCGGAGGCGTTATCGACCAGAACAAGCTGCACCGCGCCGGAAACATTCCGCCGCAGCGAGGCCAGGCTGCGCATGGTCAGCTCAAACCTGTCATGCGCCACCATGACCACCGAAATCTCCGGCGGGCCCGGGCAAGAAAAATCCAGCCTCTGCCTCGCAAAAACCGCCAGATCAGCCTTCGCCTTGCGGATGAAGGCTTCCCGCGCCGGATATTCCTCCAGCACCTGCACCTGCGCCGGCGGGCTGTAGTCCAGCCCCTCCCCCAACCCAACCAGCCGCAGATGCGCAAACGCGTCCCGCATTTGCCCGGCATTCAGGTCATCGCGCACCCGGCGGTGCATGTCCCGGTAATAGGCAAGGTCGATCTCCGCCGCGGGCTGGCGAAGTTCAAAGCAGCCATGCTGCACGAATTGCTGATACCCGCTGCGGTACATCCCCGCCGCGATCGCGGCTTCAATGTCAGGGTAGCGCTGCCGGTAGAAGCGTTCAGAAAATTGCGGCACCGGATCAAACAATTCCGGCGCCGGGCTGGTGAGATAATGATGGATCGCCGCGACATAGCGCCCGCGCAAAATCTCCGCCTTCGCCGTGGGGTGATGCTCAACATACCAGGCGGGATCGAAATAGATCGAGGGGGCCAGCTCATCCATGCCAGACCCCAGGCAGGAGAGGTAATGCACATAAGGCCCCGGCCCGTCGATCTCACCCTCCGCCACCCCGCAAGCCAAGGCCAGCGCGCGGTAATAAGGCGCATCGAACAGATATTGCCCGATCCGCCGCTCCCTCTGGCCGGATTTCAGATAATGATCGTACCGCCCGAAACAGCCATGCAGCTCGAGATTCTCCAGCGTCATGTCGTCATACAGCTCGGCATAGAGCGCATCGTCGAACAGCCAGTGCGGCGACACGCCCCGCCAGCCATGCTGGCAATAATGGTCGAACCCCGAGCCATAGCGCCCGGCCCGCACCAAGGCCGCCACGTCCGGGTTGCGCTCCAGGTAATAAGGCTCGTCGAACAAAGCCGAGGGGCTATGCCCCAGCCTTGCGCCGACTTGCAGATAATAACTCAGCGCCGCCTCGGGTTCCTTCTCCGCGCATAGGGCGCGGGCATCGGCGTAATGGTGCAGATACCAGCCGCGATCGAAAACCGCCCAGGCCGGCTTTATGGGGCAGTCAGGTTGCAGAAGCGCGTGAGCGGGGCGGGGCATGCACCCGAAAAAGTTGCATTTTGTTCATATGTTGGCAATACGCAACCTTTTCGTGCCGCTTCAGCCTGCCTCCAGCACCTTGCGGATCGCCCCGGTGAGGCAGGACAATTCATCCGGCGCGATGGTGAAGGCCGGGGTGAGGTAGAGAATATCCCGGAAGGGCCGCACCCATACGCCCTGCCCAATCAGCCTCTGCCGCAAGGCGGGCGGGTTCTTGATCTCATCCATCTGCACCACGCCGATGGCGCCCAGCACCCGCACATCCTTCACCCCCGCCAGCCCCCGGCAGGGCTCAAGCTCGCGCGCCAGCTGCGCCGAAATGGCGGCCACCTGCTCAAGCCGCGGCTCGGCCTCGAACAGATCGAGCGAGGCATTGGCCGCCGCACAGCCCAGCGCATGGGCCATGTAGGTGGGGCCGTGCATCAGCGCGGTCATCGGGCTGTCGGAGAGAAACGCCTCGAACAGCCTGTCGGTCGCGATGGTCGCGGCCAGCGGGCTGGTGCCGCCGGTCAGCGCCTTGGAGAGGGTGATGATATCGGGCACCACCCCCGCCTGCTCGAAGGCGAACATCGTGCCGGTGCGGCCAAAGCCGGTGAAAATCTCATCGAAGATCAACGTCAGCCCGTAAGCATCCGCCGCCGCGCGCAGGCGCTGCAAAACCTCGGGCGCATGAAACACCATGCCGCCCGCGCCCTGCACCAGCGGCTCCACGATGATCGCCGCCAGGGTTTTGTGTTCGCGCTCCAGAAAGGCCTCGAAAGCCGCGATGCTCGGGCCGTCCTTCGGCAACGCCACCACGGGGTGCTCGGGCAGCAGCCCGGTGAACAGGCTGTGCATCCCCTCCTCCGGGTCGCAGACCGCCATCGTCCCCAACGTGTCGCCATGATAGCCACCGGAGAAGGCAAGGATCTTCGTCCGCCCGCGCTCGCCCTTGTTCAGGCGCGACTGCACGGCGATCTTAATCGCCACCTCCACCGCCACGGAGCCGGAATCGGTAAAAAACACCCGGTTCAGATCCCCCGGCATCATCGCCGCCAGGCGGGTGGAGAGCCGGTAGGCCGGCTCATGCGCCAGCCCGCCGAACATCACATGCGGCAATGTTTCCAGCTGCGCGGCCACGGCCTTTTGAATATGCGGGTGGTTATAGCCATGGCAGGCCGTCCACCAGCTGGCGATGCCGTCGACTAGCGCGCGCCCATCCTCCAGGATGATCCGCGCCCCTTGCGTGCGCGCCACGGCCATGGGCAACGGCGCGGTCTGCATCTGCGCATAGGGCAGCCAGACATGCCGCCAGCCGTCTTCCAGCCAGCTCATTTGTTTTCGGCGCGCGGCCGCCCCGCCATCCCCGCGCGCATCAGGCGTTGGCCGGTTGCAGCCCCAGCTTGCCGAACAGCGCCTCGTCATGCGGCACGGTGGCGTTCTTGGTGGTCAGCAGCTTCTCGCCATGGAAGATGGAATTCGCCCCGGCCAGGAAGCACAGCGCCTGCGCTTCGTCGGTCATCGCCTCGCGCCCGGCGGAAAGCCGCACATAGCTCTTCGGCATGGTGATGCGTGCCACCGCCACCACCCGCACGAAATCGATCGGGTCGATCTTCTCGGCCTTCGCCAGCGGCGTGCCCTCCACCGCCACCAGCGCGTTGATGGGCACGGATTCCGGCGGGGTGGGCAGGCTGGCCAGTGTGGCGATCAGCCCGGCGCGGTCGCTCTCATCCTCACCCATGCCGACAATGCCGCCGCAGCAGATATTGATCCCCGCGTCGCGCACCGCCCCCAGCGTATCCAGCCGGTCCTGATAGGTGCGGGTGGTGATCACCTTGTCATAATATTCGGGCGAGGTGTCGAGGTTATGGTTGTAGTAATCCAGCCCGGCCTGCTTCAGCTTCTGGCTCTGGAAGGGGTCGAGCATGCCCAAGGTCACGCAGGTTTCCATGCCCAGCGCCTTCACGCCCTCAATCATCTCGCAAACCGTGTCGAGGTCATGATCCTTCGGGCTGCGCCAGGCGGCCCCCATGCAGAAGCGCCCGGCCCCCTTCTCCTTCGCGGCGCGGGCTTCCTCCAGCACTTTCTCAACCGCCATCAGGCGCGAGGCCTTGGTCCCGGTCTCATAGCCCGCGGCCTGCGGGCAATAGCCGCAATCCTCCGGGCAGCCGCCGGTCTTGATGGAGAGCAGGGTGGAGATCTGCACCCGCGTGGGGTCGAAATGCTCGCGGTGCACGCTCATCGCCCGGAACATCAGCTCCGGAAAGGGCAGCTCCAGCAGCGCCGCCACTTCATCGCGGGTCCAGCGGGGGCGAATTTCGATATGGCTGTCAGGCACCTTCAGCAAACTCCAAGCACGGCAATATCCCCCAACCTACCGCCAAGGGGGGATTGAGGAAAGGGCGGATGGCACCGCGCCGTGGTTCGGCGTAAACCGCGCGTCATGAAAGGCTATTTCGTCACCGCCACCGGCACCGATACCGGCAAGACGTTCTGCACCACCGGGCTGCTGCGCGCCAACCCCCGGCTGCGCGCCATCAAGCCGTTGCTCTCAGGCTATGAGCCTGATCAGGCAAGCGCCTCCGATTCCGGCCAGCTCCTCGCCGCCATGGGGCAGGAGATAACGGCGCAAAACATCGCCGCCATCACCCCCTGGCGCTTCAAGGCCCCCTTGTCACCGGACATGGCCGCCGCGCGCGAGGGCCAGAGCATCCCCTATGATGACCTCCTGGCCTTCTGCCGGGCGGCGCTGGCGAAAGCGCCGGAGGGAATGCTGATCGAGGGCGCGGGCGGGGCCGGAGTGCCGCTGACCGGATCAAAACTGACCGCCGACTGGATCAAGGATCTCGGCCTGCCCGTGCTGCTGGTCACCGGCAGCTATCTGGGCAGCATCAGCCATTGCATCACCACGGCGGAGTTTCTGCTGAAGCGGGACATTCCCATCACCGCCATCCTGCTGAACGAGAGCGCGAATGCCCCAGTGCCCACGGCAGAGACACAAGCCGCGCTGACCCGCTATTTGCCCTGCCGGATTTTCCCCATCCCCCGCGACGCAAAAACCGACGCTTTCGCGCCGCTGGATTTGTAGCCGAAACTCGATTGCTGGGCGTCCAGGTTAGGGTGGTTTTCCGCCGATCCGCTTTGGGCAGGCTGCGCCAATACCGGATATCTGCCGCAAGGCATAACGGGCCGGTAATTGCCTGACCGTTTTCAGGCGGCCCGGCCGGGAAAACGGCCAATCCCTG
>DATJXU010000241.1:0-8369 GCA_035499915.1 Acidocella sp. | reverse complement strand
CAGTTTTACGCGCAGCCCTTCGACATGCTTGCGGTAGGTGCCGTCCTGCAGCACCGCCAGCAGCAATTCGGCGGAGAACTGGCCGTTGGTGAAGCTGGTGGCGATTTTCAGATCCGTCAGCCCCTCGA
The DNA here is from genome assembly GCA_035499915.1 of Acidocella sp. Taxonomy (GTDB): domain Bacteria; phylum Pseudomonadota; class Alphaproteobacteria; order Acetobacterales; family Acetobacteraceae; genus Acidocella. The sequence continues at coordinate 8,241 of DATJXU010000241.1, read as the reverse complement.
CCCAGTCCTGCCGCGCGGCGATATAGCCGCAGCGGATCGAGGCCGAGAGCGTTTTGGAAAAACTGCCGATCTGTACCACCCGCTCCAGCCCGTCGAACGCGGCGAGGCGCGGGGAGGGCTCGGCCTCGAAATCGGCAAAGATGTCATCCTCGATGATGATCAGCCCATGCAGCTCGGCCAGCTTCAGCAGCCGGTGCGCCGTCACCGGCGAGAGCGCGGCGCCGGTGGGGTTATGCACGGCGCAATTGGTAATGTAGAGGCGCGGCCTGGCGGTTTCGAGAATCCGGGCGAAGGCGTCGAGGTCCGGGCCGGACGGCGTATAGGGCACGCTGACCAGCTTCACCCGGTGCGCGCGCAGCAAGGCGCGGAAATTGAAATAGCAGGGATCATCCACAAGCACGCTATCGCCTGGCTCCAGCAAAAAGCGGCAGAGCAGATCCGCCGCCTGGGTGCCGGAATCGGTCAGCAATATCTGCCCTGGCGCCGCCGCCACGCCAAAGCCGCCCAGCCGCCGCGCCAGGTGCTCGCGCAGCGGAGCGGGGCCACGCGGATTGCCGTAATCGGTCAAGGTGGCGGCCTGCGCCCGCGACAGGCCGCGCAGCGCCCGGCGCAGGCTGGCCTCGGGCATCCAGCTGGGCGGCAGCCAGCCGCAGCCGGGCTTCAGCGCGTCGCCCGGCATTTCCAGCGATTGCCGGGAGACCCAGAGCGGGTCCATCTCCCGCTCGCGCTTCGGCCCGGCCTCGGCGAGGCTCAGCGGCGGCAGGCGCCCGGCCACATAGAAGCCCGAGCCGCGCCGGGATTCGATCACCCCTTCCGCCGCCAGCCGGTCATAGGCCTCCACCACCGTGGTTTTAGAGACATTGCGCGCCAGGGCCTGCGCGCGGATCGAAGGCAGCCTGGTGCCGGGCGCCAATGTCCGCGCGGCGATGCCACCACGGATCTCCCCCATCAGCCGCGTGACCAGTGTTCCGTCCGGCATGGCCATCCGTACCTTTCCAATAGCCAGTACAGTTCTGTTTAATTGTACCTGTCTGTGCCTGGAAGCGCCAGCCTGACCCCGCCACAAGCGATGGGGTTAAAGGTGAAGGGGCGGGGGATGGAAAAGCGGATGGATGGCTGGGTCTGCGGCACGCTGGGGGTTCTCATCTTCAGCGGCTCCATGCCGGCCACGCGCGCGGCGCTGGCGGGGTTTGACCCGGTGTTTCTCACGGTGGCGCGGGCCGCGCTGGCGGGCGGGCTGGCGCTGGTTCTGCTTTTGCTGCTGCGCCAGCCGCGCCCGGCGCGGGGGGATTTTTTGTCTCTCGCCCTGGTTGCCCTCGGCGTGGTCGTCGGGTTTCCGCTGCTTTCGGCGCTGGCATTGCGCCATATCAACGCCGCGCAATCGCAGATTTTTCTGGGCCTGCTGCCGCTCGCCACGGCCGCGTTCGGCGTGCTGCGCGGTGGGGAGCGGCCGCATCGCGGCTTTTGGCTGTGCGCGGGCCTTGGCAGCGCCTGCGTCATCGGCGTGGCGCTGCGCCATGGCACCCAATTGCCCCTGGCGGGGGTGGCGCTGATGCTGGGCTCCATCGTCATTTGCGGGCTGGGCTATGCGGAAGGCGCAAAACTCTCGCGCCGCCTGGGCGGCTGGCAGGTCATCTCCTGGGCGCTGGTGTTGTCCCTGCCGGTGATGCTGCTGGCCTGCTGGCTGACCAGGCCGGGCACGCTGAGCCATGTGCCCCATGCGGCCTGGATGGGCCTTGCCTACGTCTCCGCCTTCAGCATGCTGCTTGGCTTCGTGTTCTGGTATCGCGGGCTGGCGTTGGGCGGCATCGCGGCGGTGGGGCAGTTGCAATTGCTGCAGCCGGCGGCGGGGCTCGCTGTTTGCGCCCTGGTTTTGCACGAGAGCGTGCCGCCGGTGATGATGGCCGCCACCGTCGGCATTCTCCTCTGCGTCGCCGGGGCCAAGCGGTTTGCGTGACGCCATCGCGATTGCCATAAAAGGCATAGGGGGTAGGCTATACGTGCCATGGCACATACCATCCGGGACAAGCAGCGCCTGCTGGCGCGCGTGCGCCGCATCCGCGGCCAGGTTGAGGCGATCGAGCGCGCGCTCGAAGCCGAGGCGGAATGTGATAAGGTGATGCATCTGCTCGCCGGCATGCGCGGCGCCACCGCCGGGCTGATGGCGCAGATCGTGGAGGACCATGTCCTCACCCATCTTGTCGATACCCGGGCGCATCCCGGCGCACTGAATGAGGATGCCGCCGAGCAATTGCTCGAAATCGTGCGCACTTATCTCAAATGAGGCCCTGATGCACGACCATCATCACGATCACGACCGCGCGCATGACCATGGCCATCACCACGGCATAGGCGGCCACAGCCATGCGCCCGCCGATTATGGTAGGGCTTTCGCCATCGGCTTCGCGCTCAACCTCGCCTACGTTCTGGGCGAGGTGTTTTATGGCGTTGCCGGGCATTCCCTCGCGCTGCTGGCCGATGCCGGGCATAATCTCAGCGATGTTCTGGGCCTTGCCGGTGCCTGGGGCGCCACCTGGCTGGGGCAGAAACTGCCGAGCAGCCGCTACACTTACGGCCTGCGCCGCTCCTCCATCCTGACGGCGCTGGGCAATGCCGTGCTGCTGCTGGTGGTCACCGGCGGCATCGCCTGGGAGGCGATTTTGCGCCTGGTCTCGCCCGGGCATCCGGCCGGCACCGTTATCATCGTGGTGGCGGCGGTTGGCATCCTGGTCAACGGTGTCACGGCGCTGCTCTTCATATCCGGCCGGAAGGGGGATCTGAATGTCCGCGGCGCCTTCATGCACATGGCCGCCGATGCCCTGGTCTCGGCCGGCACGGTGGTGGCCGGCGGGGTGATTCTATGGACCGGCTTGGGCTGGGTGGACCCGCTGGTGAGCCTTGTCATCAGCGCGGTGATCATCGCCGGAACCTGGGCCCTGCTGCGGGATTCGATCAATCTTTCGCTCGATGCCGTGCCGGATGGCATAGATCGCGACGCGGTGGAAACCTATCTATGCGCCCTGCCGGGGATCGAGACGATCCATGATCTGCACATCTGGGGCCTGAGCACCACGGATGTCGCGCTCACCGTGCATCTGGTGCAGCAGGAGGGCGCGGGCGCCGAGGCGCTGCTGCCAGGCATCGCGGAGGAAATACGCGCACGCTTTGGCATCGGCCATGCGACCATCCAGCTTGAAACGCTGGAAACCGCCGAGGCCTGCCGCCTGCGGCCCGATCACGTCATTTAAGTTCCAGCCACGGCCAGCCCGGCAGATGGTTTTGCCTTGCGCCAACAAATCATAATTTGGTCACACGCAACCATTCCTGCCTGCACTAGCGAGGGCACCGGCTAAACAACATTCAACTTTCAGGTGAAGCGAAATGAGCTTACGCAACTCCCTTCTCTGCGCAAGCATTTGTGTGTCGGCGGCGCTGCTGGCGGCGACCACTTGCGTGCAGGCCAAGGAACATAACCATCACCAGAACAAGTCCGGCGCGCTCGCCCCGGCTGAGATCGCCCAGGCCCATGATGCCGCGGACCAGCTGCCGACCGCCACGCCGATCAAGCATGTCATCGTTATCTATGATGAGAACGTGTCGTTTGATCATTATTTCGCCACCTATCCGCAGGCCACAAATCCTGATGGTGAGCCGGCATTCACCGCCCTGGCACATACGCCGCAGGTGAATAATCTGGTCTCCGCCAATCTGCTCACCAACAACCCGAACGCCACCAACAGCGCGAACGGGGCGGGCGCGGCCAACCCCTTCCGCCTGGACCGCACCCAGGCCGCCACTTCCGACCAGAACCACGCCTACACGGCCGAACAGCGTGCCTATGACGGCGGCAAGGCCGACCTGTTTCCGAAATATACCGGTACGGCCACCGCGGGCGGCGTTGGCGCCTTTGGCACCAAGGGGGAGGTGATGGGCTATTACGACGGCAACACCGTCACCGCTTTGTGGAATTATGCCCAGCATTTCGCGATGGACGATAACGCCTACACCAACACCTACGGGCCTTCGACCCCGGGCGCGCTGGAGGTGGTCTCCGGCAATACCGATGGCGTGCAGCTCGTCGCCAGCAGCAAATCCTCCTATTATGTGAAGACCACGCTCAACGGCCAGACCGCCATCACGATGATCAACGACGTTGATCCCGCCCACGATGTCTGCTCCAGCAAGACCGATCAGGTCATGCTGACCGGCAAGAACATCGGCGATCTGCTGAATGCGGCGGGCATCACCTGGGGCGGCTTCATGGGCGGGTTCGACCTCAACGCCACCAACGCCAACGCCACCACCGGCTGCGGCCGCAGCACCGTGTCCGCCACGGTGGGCCAGACGGTGCCCGATTACATCCCGCACCATAACTGGTTCCAGTATTACGCCTCCACCGCCAACCCGAACCATCTGCGCCCCGCCGGGCTGGTGGATGTGGGCTATAGCTACGACCATGGCGGCGCCGCCGACCCGGCGAACCACGAGTACGACCTGAATGATTTCTACCAGGCCGTCGCCGCGGGCAATTTTCCTGCCGTGTCCTATATCAAGCTGCCGGCCTATCAGGATGCCCATGCCGGTTATTCCGACCCGCTGGACGAGCAGGCCGGGCTGGTCAAGCTGATCAATTTCATCCAGCAGCAGCCGGATTGGAAGAACACCGCCATCATCCTCGCCTGGGATGATTCCGATGGCTGGTATGACCATGCCTTCGCCAAGACCACCAGCAGCTCCTACGACAAGAAGGCCGACCAGCTGAACGGTCCCGGCCTGTGCGGCACCGGCACGCAGCCGAAGGGGCTTGCAGGCCAGCCGGTGAACGGGCGCTGCGGCCCCGGCACGCGTCTGCCCTTCCTGGTCATCTCTCCCTGGGCGAAGCCGAACTATGTCGACCACAACCTGATCACCCAGGCCTCTGTCGTCAGCTTCATCGAGGATAACTGGCTGCATGGCGCGCGCCTTGGCGGCGGCTCCTTCGATGTTCAGGACGAATCGCTCATGGGCATGTTCGATTTCCATGGCGCGCACGCCACCCAGCCGCTGCTGCTGGATGCCAGCACCGGCGAGGTTGTCGCCGCCTCGCACTGAAGAGCCTAGAAGACGCCAATGCGTGTTGTTTCAACTCTGGCGCTGATCCTGGCGCTTGGCGTCTGTGTGGCCGCCGTGGTTATCCTGCGCAGCCCGGTTCCGGCCGGGAGCTGGATGTCCAACCCTGTTGCGAGCTTCAAGATCGCACAGGGTGAGAATCCCGCCCCAATGGCGCTGGTGCGCCCGCAGGCCAAACCGCTCTCGGCCATGGCGCAGCTGGGCAGGCTGGTGTTTTACGACACCAGCTTTTCCGCTTCCGGCAAGCTGTCCTGCGCATCCTGCCATAGCCCGCAGCATTTTTATGGCCCGCCAACGGATGCGCCCGCCATGATGGGCGGCCCGGACCTGGCGCGCCAGGGCGTACGCGCGGTGCCGTCGCTGATGTATCTGGAAACACAGCCCAATTTCAGCATCGGCCCCGACCCCGCCGGGGATAATGATATGATGCCCTCCCTGCCGCAGCTCGCGGCGCAGGCCGGCATGGCAACACGCACCGCCAAAACCGCGCGGAGCACCGCGCAAAGTGCGGCCAATATCGTGCCGCAGGGCGGCATGTTCTGGGATGGCCGTGCGGATACCTTGCAGCAGCAGGCGCTGGGGCCGATGCTCAACCCGCTGGAGATGGATGGCGGCAGCATCGATCGCATCGCCGCGAAATTGCGCGCGGCCCCTTATGCAAACCGCTTCGTCCAGCTCTTCGGCGCGGATATTCTGAATGAGCCGGACATGCTGGTGTCGGAGGCGATGTTCGCGCTCGCCCGCTATCAGGTGGAAGCGCCAAGTTTCCATCCTTTCACCAGCAAATACGACGCCTGGTTGGAAGGCAAGGCGCGGCTGACGCGCGCGCAAATGCGCGGCTATATCCTGTTCAATGACCCGGCCAAGGGCGATTGCGCCGCCTGCCATCTCGACCAGCCCTCACCCGACGGGCAGCCGCCTCTGTTCACCGACCATCAATACGAGGCGCTGGGCGTGCCGCGCAATCCAGAGCTCGCGGCCAACAGGAACCCCGCTTACTTCGACGAAGGCATTTGCGGCCCCTACCGCACGGATTTGGCAAACCAGACGCAATATTGCGGCATGTTCCTGACGCCGACATTGCGCGACGCCGCCACGCGCCAGGTGTTCTTCCATAATGGCATGTACCATTCCTTGCAGGGCGTGCTGGATTTCTACGATTTCCGCGACACCAATCCGGGCAGGATCTACCCCAGGGCGGCGGATGGAGCGGTCGAAAAATTCAACGATCTGCCGCGGAAAGACTGGAACAATATCGACAGCTCCGACCCGCCCTTCAACCGCCATCCGGGCGAGGCGCCGGCGCTGACCCATGCGGAGGAAGAGGATATCATCGCCTTCCTCAAGACGCTGACCGATGGCTACATGCCAGCGCCGAAACAGCAAGGATGAGGCGCCGCGCCCTTCAAGGCGTCAGGCGGCCGGGGAGACGTAGCCGCGCGGCACGAATGCCACGGTGAGCGAGCGCACGCCCTGGGCGCCGCGGATCAGCACGCCCTCGATATCGGCGGTGGCCGACGGGCCGGTCTGGAAACAGGCATAGCGCGCGTTATGAAAATGCGGCTGCATATAGGCGTGCTGGATGCCGGTGACGATCTGTGCCGGATCGACCAGCACGATCAGGTGCTGGGCGAGATAGCCAAGGGCATTGATGTGCAGCTCCTCTTCCGAGACCAGGATGGAGCCGGTTTCCGCGACCGCGAACGCGGCGCGCACCACGGCGATGTCCACCCCGGCGAGGTCGCGCGGCAATGCCACCGTGCTCAGGTCGATCTGGCCCTGAACGTCCGGCACCGCCGAGCACACAGCTGGCGACGCGGCCAGGCGCGCGCGCAGAGGCGCGAGAAGGTCGCCGGAGCCATCCGGCTCCAGGATCTTGCCGCCCGCCAGCTCCAGCATCGCGCGGAATTTTTGCTCCAGACCTTCAGCCGGGGGCTTGGTGAAGTCGGGCACAACCGGCAGGTCGTGCCGGCCTTGCGGGCGGTTGGCCCGCAGGCGGGCCAGGATGTCGTCGCGGCTGCTCATTTTTGCTCGTCCTTCTTGCCCTTGAGGCGGTTTTCCTTCCACCAGGCGTGGAAGGTCTGCTCGGGCACGTCCGGCATCTCGCGCTGCCGGGTCCAGGTGTTCAGCGGGTTGTAGACGAGGAAATTCGGCGTATGGCGCAGGGCCGAATCCGCCAGCGAGACGGACATGCGATACAGCGCCGGGCTCGAGAGCAGCGCCCCCGCCGCCTTCATCATCGACTTCTTGATGACCGGAATCTCGTGCGCCTCCGCCATCACCTTGCGCCAGGCGAAGATCTGCTCGTGGATGTTGATCTTCACCGGGCAGACATTGGTGCAGGAGCCGTTCATCGTCGAGGAGAAGGGCAGCGCCGAGTATTTACGGCGGTTCATGGTCGGATCGAGAATGATGCCGATCGGGCCGGAATAGACCGCGCCATAGCTCAAGCCGCCGCTGCGCCGGTAGACCGGGCAGGTGTTCATGCAAGCACCGCAGCGGATGCATTTGAGCGAGGTCCAGAATTCCTCCATGCCCAGGCGTTCAGACCGGCCGTTATCCACCAGGATGTAGTGCAGCTCGCCGCCCTTGCGCGGGGCGCGGAAATGCGAGGTGTACTGGGTGATGGGCGTGCCCAGCGCGTTGCGCGAGAGCATGCGGATGTAGACGCCCAGATGCTCGGCCTTGGGAATCAGCTTCTCGATGCCGATGGAGGCGATATGCAGCGGCGGCACATTGGCGGAGAGGTCGGCATTGCCCTCGTTGGTGCAGGTCACCACGGTCCCGGTCTCGGCCACGGCGAAGTTGCAGCCGGTCATGCCGGCATCGGCGTTGAGGATCAGCGGCCGGGTGGTTTGGCGCTGCTGCTCGGCCAGGTAGTTGGCGTCGTGATTGTTCGGGTCGGTGCCGAGATGCTTGGCGAACACGTCGGCGACGTCGGCGGTGTTCTTGTGCACGGCGGGGACCACGACATGGCTCGGATCCTCGCCGTCGAGCTGCTGGATGCGCTCGCCCAGATCGGTTTCGACCACCTCGATGCCCTGGGCGGCGAGGTAGTGACGCAGGCCGCATTCCTCGGTCAGCATCGACTTCGACTTCACCAGTGTCTTGGCGTTATGCTTGGCGAGGATC
>DATJXU010000240.1:0-56326 GCA_035499915.1 Acidocella sp. | reverse complement strand
GCGGCGTGCGTCCGGCGGCGCGTTTGGCCTGGGCGGCGGCATCTTCCGGCAGGCGGTGCTTATCCAGATCCATCACGCAGGACGCGGCGAATCTGTTCAGCGCCGGCGATGGCTCCGCCGGGCAAAGCGCCAAAAAGCCCTGCAGCTTTGTCACCGCCAATTGCGGCAAGAGGAAAGGCCGCTGCCGCGTGGCGAAGGCGGTTGCCGCTTGCAGCAGCGCCTCAAACCCCAGGCGCGGGGTGATGGGCGCCTTCAGTGTCGCGTGAAAGCCGTAGCGGCGCGGGTCTTGGGTGTTGGCGCGTAGATCAGGATGATCCGGCTGGGCCAGGACGGCACCGCTTTCAGGGTCCCATCCCAGCCATGAGCAGCCCGCCTGCCAGAGCGGGTCGTCAGCTTCCGGCGCGTAATAGAGCGCGACGCGATGCGGTTCAGGCAATGCGGCGTCCTTCCCGCCAGACGGAACGGATGACGGGCAGCCCATCATAGATCCGCACCTGGATCAGATCCGCGCGTTGGCCGGGGGCGATGCGCCCGCGATCCATCAGCCCGGCAATCTCCGCTGGGCCGGAGGTGACAAGCGCCACGGCCTGCGGCAACGAGAGCGCGCCTTGCGCCACGGTGCCCATGGCGGCTTCCAGCATGGAGGCGGGCACATAGTCGGAGGCCAGTGCATCCAGCAGGTTTTGGCGCACGAGGTCCATCACCGACACATTGCCGGAATGCGAGCCGCCGCGCACGATGTTCGGTGCGCCTGCAATCACGCGCATGCCACGGGCCTTGGCTTCCCGTGCGGCTGTGAGGGAGACGGGGAATTCCGCGATGGAAATGCCATCTTCCTCGTTCTGGATGATGTCCTCCTCGCTATGGTCATCATGCGAGGCCAACGGAATGCCGCGCGCGCGCGCCTGCGCCACCACCAGCGTGCGGTTGGGGTGATGGTTGGCGTGATGCGCCTCTTTAAGGTCGCTGATGACGCTGTCGATTTCCTCGGCGCTGAAGCCTTCGGCGGCGCGCATGAGGCGATAGCGCGCTTCATCCTTGTACTGCCCGCCAATGCCCGGGCTGTGATCCATGATGGAGAGCAGCCGCACCAGCGGGTCATCGATCACGCCCTGCAGCATGCCGGGCATTTCCGCCGCCGGAAGCTCGCACCGCAGATGCAAAAGATGCTCCACCTTCAGCGCGCCGGTACGCGCCAGGGCGACGAGATCCTCATAGCCATTATAGAAGGTCTGGTTGCGCTCCTTCTCGAAGCCGATATCGCCGAGGCAGAGCGCATCAAACACGGTGGTGATGCCGGCCGCCGCGCATTGCGCATCATGGATCAGCAGCGCCGAGCGCGAGGGCCAGCGCGCATTGGTGCGAGGTTGCGCCTGGCGCTCCAGATTATCCGTGTGCAAATCGATCATTCCCGGCATCAGGAAATCGCCTTCGCAATCATGGCCCTGGCCATGCGCGTCCAGCGCCTTGATCGTACCGGTTTCGACCGTCAGGCCGCCTTCGCGGACCTCATGCGCGAGCACGAGCCGGGCATTGGTGAAATTCGTCATGCGTCCTCTTTCAGGGGTTCCAGGCGTAATTCCACATCAGCCGCCGCATCGCGGACGAACTTGTCGTGGAAAATGCCGATCAGCGCGGCGCCGCGTGATTTGGAGTCGTTCATCAGCGCGATCACGGTATCACGGTTGGCGGGGTCGAGCGAGGCGGTGGGCTCGTCCAGCAGCAGCACCGGCCAGTCGCACACGAAGGCGCGGGCGAGATTCACGCGCTGCTGCTCACCGCCGGAGAAGGTGACCGGCGGCAGATTATGCAGCCGTGGCGACACGCGCAGGCGTGCCAACATGGCGGCGGCTTTCTCCCGTGCGCTGGCCTGGTCTTCACCGCGCTCCAGCAAAGGTGCGGCGACGATATCCAGTGCCGAGACGCGCGGCATGGCGCGCAGGAATTGCGAGACATAGCCCAGCGTCTCGCGCCTCAGGCTAAGAACCTGCTCGGGTGCCGCCTTCGCGATATCCACCATGGCGCCGCGGTGGCGCACGGCGATACTCCCGCTATCCACAAGGTAGTTGCCGTAGAGCGCGCGCAGCAGCGTGGACTTGCCCGCCCCGGAAGGGCCGGTGAGGGCGATGCACTCACCGGCCCGCGCGGTGATGCCGGCATTTTGCAGCACCGGCAGGCAGGTGCCGTTCTGCAGATGCAGCGTGAAGGCTTTTTGAAGGTTGGAGGCTTGCAGCGCGATCATGCCGGCAGCACCGAGGAAACGAGCAATTGCGTATATTCATGGTGCGGGTCATCCAGCACCTGGTCGGTGAGGCCTGATTCAACGATCTGCCCGCGCCGCATCACCACCAGCCTGTCGGCCAGCAGCCGTGCCACGCCGATATCATGCGTCACCAGCACGACGGCGAGGCCGAGTTTGCGCACAAGGTTGCGGATAAGATCGAGAATGCGCGCCTGCACCGAAACATCCAGCCCGCCGGTTGGTTCGTCCATGAACACGAGTTCCGGTCCGGTCACGAGTGTCGCGGCGATCTGCAAACGCTGCATCATGCCGCCGGAGAAATGCCGGGGGAAATCATCAATGCGCGCGGGGTCGATCTCCACCGCTTCCAGCCAATGCGCGGCGGTGTCGCGGATATTGCCGTAATGGCGGGCGCCCGCGGCCATCAGCCGCTCGCCGATATTGCCGCCAGCCGTCACCGAAAGCCGCAGCGCCTGGCGCGGGTCCTGATGGATATAGCCCCAGCGTGAGCGTTGCAGGCGGCGCAGGCCAAGCTCGCCGAGTTCGGAAATCGGCTGCAAGCCATTGCCGCCATCGTAAAGCACGGCCCCGGAGTCTGGCGCCGTCCGGCCGGAAAGCGCGCTTAGCAGTGTGGATTTGCCGGAGCCGCTTTCGCCCACGATGGCGAGAATCTCATGCCGGCGCAGTGAGAGCGAGACATCGTTCAGCGCTTCGATGACGCCGAAACGCTTTTGTAAATTTTGGGCTTGCAGCAGAGTCATGCGGCTTGCTCCTGGCGGGATTCGCAATAATCGGTGTCGGAGCAGATGAAGATGCGCCCGCCTTTATCGTCGGAGACGATCTCATCCAGATAGCTTTCCGTCGAACCGCAGAGCGCACAGGTGGCGTTGGTGCGGCCGGGGTGGAAGGGGTGATCTTCGAAATCCAGAGAGCGTACCTGCGTGTAAGGCGGCAGCGCATAGATGCGCTTCTCACGCCCCGCGCCGAAGAGCTGCAGCGCCGGATTCATCTCCAGCTTCGGATTATCGAAGGCGGGGATGGGCGAAGGCGACATGAGGTAACGCTCATTCACCATCACCGGATAGTCGTAAGAGAGCGCCACGCGGCCAAAGCGCGTGATTTCCTCATAGAGTTTCACATGCATCGCCCCATAATCGGCGGTGGCGTGCAGCCGCGCGGCCAGCGGGCGGCTGGATTCCAACCGGTAGAGCGGCTCGGGCTGCGGCACCTGATAGACGATGATCTGCCCCTCCCGCAAAGGCGTTTCCGGAATGCGATGGCGCGTCTGCACGATGCTCGCGTCCTCGGTGCGCGTGGTGGTGGCCACTTCCGCCGTGCGGGCGAAGAATTTGCGGATGGAGACGGCGTTGGTCGTATCATCCGCGCCCTGGTCGATGACCTTCAGAACATCCTCAGGCCCGATAATCGCCGCCGTCACCTGAATGCCGCCCGTGCCCCAGCCATAGGGCAGCGGCATCTCGCGGCTGGCGAAGGGAATCTGATGCCCTGGAATGGCAATGGCCTTCAGGATGGCGCGGCGGATCATCCGCTTGGTCTGTTCATCCAGATAAGCGTAGTTATAGCCTTCCATCTTTATCCCTCCGCTTCGGCGCGCATGGCGCGGATGGTTTGCAGCTCGCTCTGGAAATCGACGTAATGGGGCAGCTTGAGATGCTCCACGAAGCCGGTGGCCTCGATATTGTCGCAGTGAGAGAGCACGAATTCGATATTCTGCGCCGGCGCGGAGGCTTCCTCGCCCAGCTCGTCCGAACGCATGGCACGGTCCACCAGTGCCATGCCGATGGCCTTGCGGTCGCCATGGCCAAAGCACAGCCCATAGCCGCGGGTGAATTGCGGCGGAACCGATTTACTGCCCTTGAACTGGTTCACCATCTGGCATTCAGTGACGATGATGTCGCCGATCTCGATGGCAAAGCCGAGTTCCGGCGGCACGATGCTCACCGCCACCTCGCCCATGCGCAACTCGCCGACGAAGGGATGGTTGTTGCCATAGCCGCGCTGGGTGGAATAGCCGAGGGCGAGCAGGAAGCCTTCATCGCCCCGTGCCAGGGCTTGCAGGCGGGTGTCGCGGCTGGCGGGGAAGGCGAGTGGCCCCATGGTGAGGTCGTGCTGCGGCGTTTGGGTTGCTTGGCCGTCCAGCTCGATCAGCGCTTCCATACCCAGCATGTCAATCGCGCGGGGCATGGGCTCAGGCTGAGCCTGGGCCATCTGGGCGGGCGGCGGATCCTGCTCCGGTGTGAAATCCAGCAGGCGATGGGTGTAATCCATCGTCGGTCCCAAACGCTGCCCGCCGGGCAGGTCCTTGAAGATGGCGGAGACGCGCCGGTGCGGGTTCATCGCGGCCGTGTCGATGGGGTCTGAATCCACCAGGCGCGGTAATGTGGTGCGGTAGGCCCGCAGCAGAAAGGCAGCCTCGATCAGATCGCCCTGCGCCTGCCTGATGGCGCGGGCCGCCAGTTCGCGGTCATAAAGCGCGCCTTCGGCCATCACCCGGTCGATGGCGCGGCCTAGCTGGTTTTTGATTTGCTCAAGCGACAGCAAGGGGGTTTCGTGATCGCCCCGGCGCTCCTCGGCGGCCCAGCCATGGGCGGCATCGATGGCAGCGGCCCCGCCTTTTACGGAGATATAGGCCATGTTCAGCCCTCCTCGATTTGCAGGCTGCGGGGCAGCGCCAGAATTTTTTTGCCGGCGCAGAGCAGGATATCCACCCCGCGCGGTGCAATGCGGGTCTGGGCCTGCCATTCGGTAAGGAACTGCGTATCCAGAGGCAGTGCCACTGTCACGGGCTCCTTCAACCCAGGCCCGGAAAGGCGCAGCTGCCGCGCGCCGCTTTCCAGCTCAGGCAGATCGAGGATCAGCGTGGCGCCATCCTCCGGTGTTTCATCCGTGCCCTGGCGTAAGGCGGCCAGAGGCGGGGGCTGCGTGGCGACGCAGAGATCAGCTTCGCCGTCCTCAACCAGCGGCGCACCGGTATGGAAAATCAACCAGTCGCGTGCCGGGCTCGCCTCCGGCAGGGCCACCTTGGTCTGCGCATCCGCGAGGGTGAGCAACACGGCGGCGCAGGCGGGCGAAAGCCCCGGCGGCGGGGTGAGGGGCACAGGCAGCGTCACAATGCTGCCAGGGGTGCTGAAGGCGCTCAACAGGGCGCGGAAGCAGGCTTGCGCGTCCAGGGAAGAGGTAAAACCAGGAGAAAGATCATTCATCCGCGCATCGCCGCCAAGGTGAAGAATTGCACATCCGTTGCCGCCGCGCGGGCGGCAATTGCGGCCCGGCGGGCCTGCTCGGCCTGCGCCAGCGGGCGCAGCACGGCTTCCTCATAGGCCGGGTACAGGGTGGGCTCCTGCAAGGCGGCATCCAGCCGGGCAATCAGCTCCACCTGCCTGGCGTCGCGCCCAGCGGCATAGCCATGGCCGATGCGCCCGGCATCGTCGCGAATGGAGCAGCGCGCGAGCGTCATCTCGCCGAGATTAAAGGCCTCGCCGCCGCCGCCGGCACGGGCGCGGACCATGGACATGCCAATTTCCGGCCCACGCAACAGGGTGAAGCCGGGCAAGGGCGGGGCCTCCGCCAGCCGGGCGGCAAGGGCGTCGGCGCTGGCACGGGAGAGCAGGCTGAGCCATGCCGGGCGGGTGAAGGGGGGTTCAAACATGTCTAGACATCTATTCAAATAAAGATGGTTTGTAAAGCCCGGAAGAGGTGTCTTCCGGGCTCTGATGGATGATTTCAGAAGAGCACACCGGCTTCCAGCATGCCGACGACCTGGTCCTTGCCATGGCCGCTATTGCCGAATGCGCCGGTCTGGCCATCGCCGGAATAGGAACCGTTCAGGACATGAACATAGCCGCCGCTCACCCGGGCGTAGATCTGCTTGTACTGCCAGGTGGGCGCCAGCGAGACGCCGACCACGCGCGCATCCGGCGCCAGGAACCAGTGGTTGGTGGCGGTGTCGCCATGGCTGGTGTCATATTCCACCCAGCCGCCCAGCGAGTAGGGCGAGGTACCGAACTGATAGTCCCCGAACAGGGCCAAGCCGAAATTGGAAGTGAATTTCGGGATCACCGAGGAGGGCACGCTGGCCGCGTAGTGATGATTGGCGTTGGCGTAGGCATATTGCACTTCCGGCACCAGGTTCAGATTGCCGTTGGTATAGCTGTACCAGACGCTGTAGACATTATAATTCTGGGTCAGTTCGTTGCCGTCGGCCACGTAATCATTGCCGAGGGAGTAAGCGTTCGGCCCGGTGGTGCCCAGCGCCAGCCCGGCCGAAACATTCAGGTTGTTGTTGGCGTTGAACGTATAGGTGCCGCCAAGCTGGAGATAATTGAACACGCCGGAATCCGTGCCGTCGCCAAACAGCACCGTCATATCCACCGGGCCGGAGGTATATTCCGCCTGCACGCCACGGCTCGACGAGTTGGTGACGTAGTACAGAATGGTGTCCATGCCCGTCGGGTTGTTCCACGGAAAGGTGGACTCATACCCCTCGAGCGAGCTCATCTGGCCGGCGGAGATCTTCAGCCCCTTGATGGGCGCAATGGTAACGTAGGCGTCGCGGACCGGGCCGGTCGTGAAATGGTTTGTGTTGGCCTCCTTGGGGTGGTTGGCGCCAAGGGTGAAGGTCTGGTAATCTGCGATCTGGAAGGTGAAGCCGATCGGGGCGGCGTCCTTCTTCAGCTGGAAGAACAGGCTGCTCAGCTCCATTCCGTTGGACTTATCGCCAGCCAGGCTGTTGCCCTTGTTCTGCCTATCCGCCGTGCCGGACTGGACGTAGCCATAGCCAGCGACGCCGCCTGAGAATTCAAGCTGCCCCAGCGGACCGCCATCAATATCGATGCTTGTCGGGCCGTTCAGGGCCTGTGCCGCGTGCGGCGCGAGCAAACCCGTGGAACCCAAGAGGCTGAGCGCCAGCAAAGACAATTTTTTATTCACCGCGTGAAACTCCTGTCCCCGCCATTCCGGCCATGAAACTGCATCATGAGGCGGCGTGGTAGGGCTGGATATCTAGACAAGTTTGGAGACGCTTTGATGGCGTGGTTATGACGCCCTGATGACGTTATGAGGGCGCTACAATGCGCGGCGCACGAACAGCCCGGCGATGCCCAGCAGCCCGAAACCGATGAACGCCATCGGCCAGGATTGCTGCAAAGCCACGCTGAGCGGCAGGTTTTCCAGGACCATGCCGCGGCTGATGAGCAGCATGTAGCGGGCAGGATCCATAAGGCTCAGCCATTGCAGGGCCAAGGGCCTGTTTCCGACCGGGCTGGCATAGCCGGAAATCAGGATGGCCGGTGCGGCATAGAGGAACACGCCCAAACTAGCAGGGCCAGAACCGCCAGTGGCGTAATTTTACGCTGCATCGCCATCCTGTTCCCTCATCTGTCAAAATGGGGAAGGCGGCTTCCGGCGCTGTTCGCAATGGTCCCGGTCAAGCCGGGAGGGCGCTTACTCCATCGCCCAGGCCAGGATGGCCTTTTGCGCGTGCAGCCGGTTCTCCGCCTCGTCGAACACCACGGAGGCCGGGCCGTCGATCACCTCGGCCGCGACCTCCTCGCCGCGATGGGCGGGCAGGCAATGCTGGAAGATGGCACCCGGCGCGGCCTTTGCCATCAGCGCGCCGGTCACCTGATAGGGGGCGAAGGCAGCGGCGCGGGCGGCGGCCTGGTCCTCGGAATCGGACATTGAAAGCCAGGTATCCGTCACCACGCAGGCGGCATTCTCCACCGCCCAGTCGGCATCGGTGCCGACCTCGACATCGGCGCCTTCCCGCTTGGCCCAGTCCAGCACCGCCGCGCGGGGCATGTAGCCCTCGGGGCAGGCGAGGCGGAGCGCGAAATTGAACCGCGCCGCGGCCTCGATGAAGGAGGCGGCGACATTGTTGCCATCGCCCACCCAGGCGATCCTCTGCCCGGCGACCGGCCCCTTATGCTCCTCGAAGGTCAGGATATCGGCCATGATCTGGCAGGGGTGGGAGAGTTCCGTGAGGCCGTTGATCACCGGCACGCCGGCATGGCGCGCCAGCTCATGCAGCCGGGCGGCGGAATCCGTGCGCAGCACGATGCCATGCACGAAGCGCGAGAGCACGTTGGCGGTGTCCTCGATGGTCTCGCCCCGTCCGATCTGCATGTCCCGCGCGGAGAGCACCACGGCATCGCCGCCCAGCTCCCTCACCGCCACCTCGAAGGAGACGCGGGTGCGGGTGGAGGGTTTTTCGAAAATCATCGCCAGCGTCTTGCCCGCCAACGGCTTTGTGACCGGGTTGCGGCGGCTGCGCTTAAGGGCGGCGGCGGAGTCCAGCAAGGCGCGCAATTCGGCGGCCGAAAAATCCTTCAGGTCCAGGAAGTGCCGCGGGCCGGATTCGCGCAATGAAAGTACAGCGCTCATTTCGCAGCCTCCGTCGCCTTGGCCAGTTCATTGGCCGTTTCACCCAGAAGCGCCAGCGCCTCGTCACATTCATCGCGGCCAATGATCAAAGGCGGGATCAGGCGCAGCACATTCTCGCCCGCCGCCACGCTCAGCAGCCCGGCTTTCAGGGCCTGGGCCTGCACATCGCCATTCGGCACGGCGCATTTCAGCCCGAGCAGCAGCCCGGTGCCGCGCACCTCGGTGAACACGCCGCCATGGCGCGCCACCAGCCTCTCCAGCCCCGCATGCAGGTAGGCCGCAACCTCGCGCATCTGGTCCAGGAAGCCATCGGCCAGGATCACATCCAGCACCGCATTTCCCGCCGCGCAGGCCAGCGGCCCGCCGCCGAAGGTGGTGCCGTGGCTGCCCGGCACCAGCGCCTTGGCCACGCGCTCCTTGGCGAGCAGTGCGGCCATCGGAAAGCCGCCGCCAATGCCCTTGGCCAGGGTCGCCACATCAGGCTCCACATCCGTCCATTGATAGGCAAACAGCTTGCCGGTGCGCCCCATGCCGGTCTGCACCTCGTCGAAGCCCAGAAACAGCCCGAACTCATCGCAGGTGGCGCGCAGGCCCCGCAGGAATTGCGCATCGGCCGGGCGGATGCCGCCCTCGCCCTGGATCGGCTCGATCAGGATGCCCGCCGTTTCCGCCGTGATGGCGGCGCGCACGGCGTTGAGGTTGTTGAAGGGCACATGGTCGAACCCTTCCACCGGCTTGCCGAAGCCCGCCAGATATTTCGGGTTGCCGGTGGCGGAAATCGTCGCCAGCGTGCGGCCATGAAAGGCGCCCTCGAAGCAGATGATGCGCGTGCGTTCCGGATGCCCGGCATCTGATTGCGCCTTGCGGATGGCCTTGATCAGCCCCTCATTCGCCTCGGCGCCGGAATTGCAGAAAAACACGCTGTCAGCAAAACTGGCCGCCACGAAGCGCGCCGCCAGCGCTTCCGCCTGCGGCACGCGGTACAAATTGGAGACGTGGATGACCTTCGCCGCCTGCGCGGCAATCGCCTCCACCAGATGCGGATGCGCGTGGCCGAGTGCGCTGGTGGCGATGCCCGCGCCGAAATCCAGGTAACGTCGCCCATTCGTATCGAACAGCCAGGCGCCCTGGCCGTGATCGAATGCGATGTCGGCCCGATTGAAGTTCGGCATTAGCGCGGAAATCATGAATATGCTTTCAAGGCAACGGAAAGCTGGGACTAAAGCGCATGCCCGAAAAAAATCAAGCCTCGGCCCGGCTGAAGCTGGCCCTGGTCATCGCCCTCTGCACCTTGCCCTCGCTGGGGGAGGGGGCGGCGATCCTGTGGGGCGAGCATAAAGGCTATACCGGCAAGGCGCTGCGCGACGGGCTGGATTTCTGGGCGGGCGGGTTTCTGTACCTGCATCACCAGCTTTCCATATTGCTGGACCATGAGGCCTATCAAAGCTTTTTGCAGGGCATGTACGGGCATTTGCCCTATCATCTCTGGAGCTACCCGCCGAGCTACGGGCTGATCGCCGCCGCGTTTGGCTGGCTCTCCCCCTGGCATGCGGTGCTGGCCTTCGATGCGCTCAGCCTTTTGCTGCTGGCCGGGGTGCTGCGGCTGGCGGGCAAGGGGTGGGGATTCTGCGCCGCCATGCTGCTGGCCCCGGCAACGCTGGAGAACGCCATGGAGCACCAGAACGCGGCGCTGATGACGGCGCTGATCGGCGGCGGGCTGTTGATTTTACAAAACCGCCCGCGCCTGGGCGGGGTGCTGGTCGGCCTGGCCAGCTTCAAGCCGCAGCTCGGGCTGGTGCTGCCGCTTCATCTGCTGCGCCGGGCGCGGCTCGGCTTTCTCTATGCGGCTCTGGCGGCGCTGGCGCTGGCGGCGGGGTCGCTGTTCGCCTTCGGCCCGGCGGCGTGGGAGGGGTTCCTGCACTCTACCAGCCCGGCGATGAGCAACGTGCTGCTCACCGGCCAGCCGCCGGAATTCGCGGGCGGGCTGATCAGCGCCTTCGCGGTGGCGCGGCCCTTGGGCGTGCAGGCGGCTCTGGCGGTGCAGCTTGCTGCCTGCCTCGGTTGCGTGGTGGCAGGTTTGTTCGCCCGTTCGGTGCCGGTGCTGCTGATTCTCTCGGCGCTGGCCAGCCCGTATTTGCATGATTACGATTTGCTGGGCACCAGCCTCGCCACCGCCCTGCTGGTTGAGCAGCGCCTGGCCGAGGGGCGATTTGGCGTCGGCGAGCCGTTGCTGTTCTTCCTGGCCTGGTTCGGGCCGGGGCTGCTGCCCTGGCACCCCGCCTATGCGCATCTGGCGCCGCCGCTGCTGCTTCTGCTCTTGGCAAGCGCCTGGCGGCGTGGTGGTGTCCGCTCATGCGACTCCTCACCGGCTCAGCCCGGCTCGCCGGTGTCACCGGCTGGCCGGTCGCCCATTCCCGCTCCCCCCGGATCCACGGTACCTGGCTGACCCGGCATGGAATCGACGGCGCCTATGTGCCGCTGCCCGTCGCCCCTGCTGATTTTTGCACCGTCATTCCGGCCTTGGCCAAGGCCGGGTTCGCGGGGGTGAATGTCACCATCCCGCACAAGGAGGCGGCGTTCGCCGTCTGTGACAAGGTGGACGACTTCGCCCGCCGCGCCGGGGCGGTGAACACGCTGGTTTTCACGGCAGGCGGGATCGAGGGGCGCAACACGGATGGCTACGGCTTCATCGCCAATCTGCGCCGTCATGGCGTCAATCCCGCCGCGGGGCCGGTTTTGATCCTGGGCGCGGGCGGGGCGGCGCGGGGCATCGGCGCGGCGCTGCAGGATGAAGGGGCGGCCATCACCTTCTGCAACCGCACGCCCGAGCGCGCGGCGGCGCTGGCGGCGGCACTCCCCCCGGCGCGGGTGCTGCCCTGGGCGCAGCGCGAGGCGGCGCTTTCAGATTACGCCCTGCTGGTGAACACCACCTCGCTCGGCATGGTGCATCAGCCGCCCTTGGCCATGAAGCTGGAGCGTGCCGCGCCCGGTCTGGCGGTGGCGGATATCATTTTTGCGCCGCTGGAGACCGCCTTGCTGGCGGATGCCAGGGCGCGCGGGCTGAAACCGGTGGAGGGGCTGGGCATGCTTTTGCACCAGGCCGTGCCGGGTTTCACCGCCTGGTTCGGCGTGACGCCAATGGTGGATGAGGAGCTGTACCGGGTCGCCGCCGCATGATGCGCCTGGGCCTGACCGGCGGAATCGGCATGGGCAAGTCCACCGTGGCCTCCATGTTCGCCGCGCGCGGTGTGCCGGGCTTCAATGCCGATGAGGAGGTTCACCGGCTGCAGGCGCCAGGCGGTGCGGCGCTCCCCGCCTTGGCGGCGGCGTTTCCCGGCACAATGGAGGCCGGCGTGCTGAACCGCGCGAAGCTGCGCGCCCTGGTGCTGGGGGACCGTGCAAAGATGCGCCTGCTGGAGGAGATCATGCATCCGCTGGTGCGCGCGGCGCAGGCGCGGTTTCTGGCGCAGGCCGAGGCGGACGGGCGGGCAGCCGTGCTGCTGGATATCCCCTTGCTGTTCGAGGGCCGCCACAAGGCGGAGTTTGACAAGGTGATCATCGTTTCTTGCCCGCGCGCGGCGCAGATCGCCCGCGTGCTGCGGCGTGGCCTCGCCCAGGCGGAGATCGAGGCGATCATCGCCCGGCAGATGCCGGACGCGGAAAAACGCGCCTTGGCGGATTACGTGGTTGAAACCGGCGGTGAGCTGGCACAAACGCAGGCGCAGGTGCAGGCCATCATCAAGGAGCTGGGCCTATGAGCCGTTCTGTTCTGTTCGATACCGAGACCACGGGCTTTGAGCCGCTGACCGGCGACCGCGTGATCGAGATCGCCGCCATCGAGCTGGAAAACGACCTGCCGACCGGCAATCAGTTCTACGCCCTGCTGGACCCCGAGCGCGACATTCCGGCTGAGAGCACGAAGGTCCACGCCATCACCAGCGCGCATGTGGAGGGCAAGCCGAAATTCGCCGAGGTGGCGGATGACATGCTGGCCTTCTTCGCGGATTCACCGCTCATCGCCCATAACGCGCCGTTCGATTTCGGCTTTATCAGCGCGGAGCTGGAGCGCATCGGCAGGAAGCCGCTGGACAAGGCCCGCATGGTGGACACGCTGGTGCTGGCCAAGCAGCGCTTCCCCGGCATGCCCAACAGCCTGGATGCGCTGTGCCGGCGCTTTGATGTCGATCTCTCCGCCCGTACCACCCATAACGCCCTGCTGGACTGCAAGCTGCTGGCGGAGGTGTATGTGGAGTTGACCGGCGGGCGCCAGCGCGGGCTGACGCTGGAGAGCGAGGCCGTGCTCTCCTTCGCGCAATATGACGCCCCGGCAAGCCGCACCCCGCGCCGCATTGTCCTCACGGATGCGCAGCGCGAAGCCCACGCCGCCTTCATTTCCAAGATCAAGGAGCCGGTCTGGCTCAAGGAATAGGCTGGTTTTCCCCCGGCAGGGCGCCGGCCTGCCGGATGGCGGCCAGCGCCTTGCGCCTGGCGCCGTACCAGACGCTCCAGAGCAGCAGCAGGCCGAAAATGCCGTAGCCGATGGCCTGCCCCAGCAGCAGATAGAGGCTGATCGGCCAGATCCAGGCAAGGATGCACATAAGCGCGGTTTGCAAAATCAGCCCTACGCCCCAGACGGCCGTCATCAGCCTGAAGGTGAGGCGTATATCAGGCCGTTGCCACAGCATCTCGAACTGCGCCGTTCCTTGCGCCGTGTTGCGGGCGGAGGTGGCGCGGGCCAGGTAGAAGACCAGAGGCTTTTCCAGCACCAGCGAAGCCAGGAACAGCACCCCCACGGCGCCGGTGACCAGCGCATCGCGAATCTGGATTAGCCTTGCGGAGCCGCCAAGGGCCGTGGCCGCCACGGTGAGGACAATGCCGGCGACCACCAAGACGGAAACGGCATCCAGCCGCCTGGTCTTCGCCAGCTCGTAACCGCTCCATAACAACGGCGGCACGGCGGAGGCGATCAGCGCGTCCGTATCGCCGTAATGGGCCGCCAGCGCCTCGTACACCAAGTAAGGCGCCAGGAAATTGGCGCCAAGCTCGGGAGCAAGGCGCAGGGCCGATTTCAGCGGATCAGCCCTGTCATCGGCGAGGAGGCGGATGCGTAGGATTTGCGGGGGATCCGCCCGGCCTCGAAGGCGAGCCGCCCGGCGCGCACCGCATGATCCATGGCGCGGGCCATCTTCACCGGGTCATCCGCCATGGCGATGGCGGAGTTCACCAGCACCGCGTCGCAGCCCAGCTCCATGGCGAAGGTGGCGTCATAGGCGGTGCCGACCCCGGCATCCACCAGCACGGGCACCTTTGACTGCTCGATGATCATCTGGATCATCAGCGGGTTCTGCACCCCGAGCCCGGAGCCGATGGGCGCGCCCAGCGGCATGATCGCCACGCAGCCCATCTCCTCCAGCCGCTTGGCGGCCACCGGATCATCCGAACAATAGACCATCACCTCGAACCCGTCCTTGATCAGGGCTTCGGCGGCCAGCAATGTGGCGGCCATGTCCGGGTACAGCGTGGGGGCCGGGCCCAGCACTTCCAGCTTCACCAGGTTCCAGCCGCCCGCCTCGCGGGCCAGGCGCAAGGTGCGCACGGCCTCCTCGGCGGTGAAGCAGCCGGCGGTGTTGGGCAGGTAGGTGTAACGCGCCGGGCTGACGAAATCCTGCAGCATCGGGGCCTTGCGGTCGGAGAGGTTCACCCGGCGCACGGCCACGGTCACCATCTCCGCGCCGGAGGCCTCGATGGCGGCGGCGGTGGTTTCCAGATCCTTGTATTTGCCGGTGCCGACCACCAGCCGGGACGAGAAATGCCGCCCCGCCACGGTCCAGCCGTCCGCGGTGTGCGTGATGCCGTCCATACTCTTAGCCCCCTCCGACGAAATGCACGATTTCCAGCGCATCGCCCGCCGCCAGCATTGTCGCGGCATATTGGGAGCGGGGAACGATCTCCAGGTTGCGTTCCACCGCCAGCTTGCGCGTATCCAGCTCCATCAGCACAACCAACCCGGCGACGCTGGTGCCGGGGGGCACCTGCATCGATTCGCCATTAACGGTCAGCGCGATCTGTTCGATGGTCTGGCTCATGGCATCTATTATCGGCTGCCGCTCCGGCGCCCGCAAGGAGCGGTCTTGCAAAAAACTCATGCAAAAATTTGGCGGCGCGCAGGCACTATGCTACCGCAACCGGCACCATGGCAGCACCGCTTATTCTGGTCCTCAACGGACCGAACCTGAATCTCCTCGGTACGAGGGAACCGGACATTTACGGTTACGGGACATTGGACGATCTGGAGACGCTCTGCGCTGAGGTCGCGGAGGGTGCCGGGTTGGCCATCGATTTCCGGCAAAGCAACCATGAGGGTGAGCTGATCACCTGGGTGCAGGAGGCGCGCAACAGCGCCGCCGGGCTGATCATCAACCCCGCCGGTTATTCCCACACCTCCGTGGCGCTGATGGATACGCTGAAGGCGCTCGATATGCCCGTCATCGAGGTGCATCTCTCCAATATCCACCAGCGGGAAGCCTTCCGGCACCATTCCTATGTCTCCACCGCCGCCACCGGCGTGATTTGCGGACTTGGATTTGCCGGCTATAGGCTCGCCCTGCTTGCCCTGTCCGAAATTCTGGAAGAAGACGAACAATGAGCCTTTCCTTCGATCCGAAGGCGCTTGCGGAGCTCGCGGCGCTGCTGAATTCCACCGGCCTCTCGGAAATCGAGCTGGAGGAGGGTGACCGCAAGGTCCGCCTCGCCCGCATCCTGGCCCCGGTGACCGTGCCGGTCGCCGCCGCTGCCGCCCCCGTGGCGGCCGCTGCCCCTGCCGCCGCTGCCCCGGCCCCGTCTGCCGCGGCTGACCCCGCCAAGAATCCCGGCGCGGTGAAATCCCCGATGGTGGGTGTCGCTTATCTCGCCGCCGAGCCCGGCGCCCCGCCTTATGTGTCGGTTGGCCAGAGGGTCGAGGCCGGGGCGACCCTGCTGCTGATCGAGGCGATGAAGACCTTCAACCAGATCAAGGCCCCGCGCGCCGGGACCGTGACACAGATCCTGGTCTCCAGCGGCTCTCCGGTCGAGTTCGACGAACCGCTGCTGATCATCGAATAAGACGGGTTTTTCCCGGAAGAGCCCAATCAATCTTGATCCTGGGGCTGGGGGCGCGGCCTGGTCAGCGCCTTCAGCCCCAGCCTATTTTTGACAGGATCGGCCTGCTCACATGTTCAAGAAAATCCTGATCGCCAATCGCGGCGAAATCGCGCTCCGCGTGCTCCGTGCCTGCCGGGAGCTGGGCATCGCCTCCGTCGCCGTGCATTCCACGGCCGATGCCGAGGCCATGCATGTGCGCCTCGCTGATGAGAGCGTGTGCATCGGCCCGCCTCTGGCGCGCGATTCCTACCTCAACATGCCGGCCATCATTTCCGCCGCGCTGATCACCGGGGCGGAGGCGATCCATCCGGGCTACGGCTTCCTCTCCGAGAACGCCGCCTTCGCGGATATGGTGGAGGCGCATAACCTCGTCTTCATCGGCCCCACCGCCCAGCATATCCGCATGATGGGCGACAAGATCACCGCCAAGACCACCATGGATGATCTGGGCGTGCCGCTGGTGCCGGGCTCGCCCGGCGAGCTTTCCTCTCTGGAGGAGGCCCGCGAGGTGGCCGAGCGCATCAAATACCCCGTGCTGATCAAGGCGGCCGCCGGCGGCGGCGGGCGCGGCATGAAGGTGGCGAAATCCGCCGACGAGCTGGAGGCCGCCTGGCGCGAGGCCCGCGCCGAGGCCCTGGCCGCGTTTGGCAATAACGCGGTCTATATGGAGAAATATCTCGACAAGCCGCGCCATATCGAGCTGCAGATCCTGGCCGACAACCATGGCGAAGTGGTGCATATCGGCGAGCGCGACTGCTCCCTCCAGCGCCGCCACCAGAAGGTGCTGGAAGAAGCCGGGTCTCCGGTGATCTCCGCCGAGGCGCGCGACGCGCTGGGTGAGACCGTGACCAAGGCGCTGAAGAAGATCGGCTACCGCAACGCCGGCACGCTGGAATTCCTGTACCAGGACGGGCAGTTCGCCTTCATCGAGATGAACACCCGCCTGCAGGTGGAGCATCCGATTTCCGAGATGATCTCGGGGCTGGATCTGGTGCGTGAGCAGATCCGCATCGCCGCCGGGGAGAGGCTTGGCTACACCCAGAAGGATATCTCCTTCTCCGGCCATGCCATCGAGTGCCGTATCACGGCGGAGGACCCTGAGACCTTCGCGCCCTCGCCGGGCAAGGTGGAGGTGTTCCACCAGCCGGGCGGGCTGGGGGTGCGGGTGGATTCCTCCCTTTACGCCGGCTACCGCGTGCCGCCGCATTATGACAGCCTGGTCGCCAAGCTGATCACCTATGGCAAGACGCGCGATGAAGCGATTGCCCGCATGCGCCGGGCGCTGCGGGAGTTCGTGATCACCGGCATCAAGACGACGATTCCGCTGCACCAGAAGATTCTGGAAAACCCGGAATTCCAGGCCGGCGACTATACCATCCACTGGCTGGAGCGTTTTGTCGCCAAAAGCTGAGAGCCCCGCATGACCGACCCGGAAAATCTCGTCGCCCTGCAAACCAGCCCGCCCGCCTTCACCAAGGAGGCGGCCGAGCAAATGGCGGGGGAGATTTTCGGGGTTTTGGGCGAGGCGGGGCAGCTTTACGGCGAGCGCGACCAGAATTTCCGCATCAAGACGGCTGAGGGGCCGGGGATCATCTTCAAGATTCTCGGGCCTTCCGAACGGCCGGAGGCGGTGGAATTCCAGATCGCCGCCCTTGATCATATCCAGATGATGGACCCGGCCTTGCCGGTGCCGCGCGTGCGCCGCACGCCGGCGGGCGAGGCCTATGCCTATGCGCAGGACGCGGCGGGCACGGCGCACATGGTGCGGGCGCTGGATTTCCAGCTCGGCCAAGTGATGGAGTCCATCGCGCCCACGCCTGGGCTGCTGCGCGATGCCGGCGCCACCCTGGCGCGGCTGAACAAGGCGCTGGCGAATTTCTTCCATCCCGGCGCGGGGCAGAAGATCGTCTGGGACCTGCGCGCCATCCAGACCATGCGCCCCTTCGCGGCGCTGATCGAACCGGCTGAGGACCGCGCGCTGGTCGAGAGCGTGCTGGACCGCTTCCTGGCCTTCCTGCCGGAGCTGGCGAAGCTGCGCCACCAGCCGGTGCATAACGACCTCCACCCCGGCAACATGCTGGTGAATGAGGATGCCAGCCGCGTCACCGGCCTGCTGGATTTCGGGGACATGATCCATGGCCCGCTGATCTTCGACCTGGCCGTGACCGCCGCCGAGACCGTCGGTGAAAATCTCGATCCGGTGACCTACGCCACCCATGTGATCGCCGGGTATGATGCGCTGAACCCGCTGGAGCCGGCGGAATTTCCGGCCTTGTTCGAGGCGATCATCGCCCGCCACGCGCTGGCCGCGACGATCATGGCTTGGCGCAAGCAGAACGACCCGGCTGGCGCGGAGAAGCTGGCTGCTCTTGCGGGCATCGGCATCGCCGCCATCCAGGCCTATCTGGCGGAAGGCAAGGAGAGGGTGGTGGCCCGCTTCCGCGCCGCCTGCGCCGCGCCGCTGGAGGCCGACAGCCTTGCCCTGGCCGCGCGGCGCTTTGCCGTGCTGGGCAAGGGGCTGGAGCTTTCCTACGAGGAGCCGGTGCATCTGGTGTACGGCCAGGGCGTGCATCTCTACGCCCCCGATGGCACGCAATTTCTGGACGCCTATAACAATGTTCCCTCCGTCGGCCATGGCAACAGCCAGGTGGCCGATGCCATCTCCCGCCAGATGCGCAGGCTCTGCGCCAATACCCGCTATCTGCATGAGACGGTGGTCGAATACGCCGAGCGCCTGACCGCCACCTTGCCGGAGGGGCTGGAGCATGCGCTGTTCGTGAACAGCGGCTCCGAGGCCAATGACGCGGCCTACCGCATCGCCAAGGCGCTGACAGGCAAAACAGGCGTCATCGTGATGGCCAATGCCTATCATGGCATCACGGAGATTGTCGCTGACCTGTCGCCCTATTACGGCCCCTATGCCCAGCCTTTGGCGGATTTTGTCGAGGTGCTGGAAAGCCCCGACCCGTTCCGTGGGCGCGTCTTGGGCCCCGAGGCCGCCGCTCATTATGCGCGGGATGCCGAGCGCGCCATCGCGGCGCTGGAAGAGCGCGGCCATGGCGTGGCGATGCTGCTGGTCGATTCCGCCTTCGTCTCCAACGGCATCATCGCCACCCCGCCCGGCTATTTCGCCGCGGTGGCGGCAAAAATGCGTGCGGCGGGCGCGCTGGTGGTGGGCGATGAGGTGCAGTCGGGCTTCGGGCGCATGGGCGAGGCCTTCTGGGGCTTTGCCCGCCATGGCGTGACGCCGGATATCGTGACGATGGGCAAGCCGATGGCCAATGGCCACCCCACCGGCGCGCTGGTGACAAGGCCTGAAATTCTGGCCGCCTTCACCAAAAAGATCGATTTCTTCTCCACCTTCGGCGGCAACCCGGTCTCCGCCGCCGCGGCGCTGGCCACGCTGGATGTGCTTCAGCACGAGAAGCTGCAGCAGAACGCGCTGAAAACCGGCGAATTCCTGCGCAACGAGCTTGCCGCCCTGCAGGGCGAATTCCCGCTTTTGGCCGATGTGCGCGGCGCCGGGCTGATGACCGGGGTGGAGATTTACGAGGACGGCCAGCCTTCCCAGAAGCTGGCCAGGCGCATCGTCAACGGGCTGCGCCAGGCCCGCGTGCTCATTGGCACCGAGGGGCCGGATGGCAATGTGCTGAAGATCCGCCCGCCTCTGCCCTTCGGGCCGCAGGACGCGGCGCGGCTGGTGGAGGCGCTGCGCGGGGTGTTGCGGGCGCTCTGAGAGCGCCCGCGGGCATGTTACGGGGCTGCGTCGGGATGTGAGGCGGCGTAGGCCAGCTGATCCGGCGTCATCTCAAAGCCGGTGAGGATCTCCATTTGGGCACTGTCAGGTATCGCGGGCAGCTCAAGCTTCACGGGCTTGGAGGTCGCCGCCGTGGTGCTCATATTGCCGTTGAAGCTGAGCGTGATCTGATATTCGTGCTTGTCGATGATCTGGTTGCCCTTGGTGATGGCCACGAACCAGGGCAGGGTGACCGGCTTGCCGTTGTTCGCCGGGCCATTATCGGCCAGGAAACTGGCTGTGAAGCTCACCTCCAGCGCGTTGGGCTTTTGCTTGTAGGCGCAGTCGCCGGAGATGCCGGTCATCTGCGCGGTCGAGACCTGGGCGGCGACATCGCTGCGGCCGGGCAGGAAGAGCGTCATGGTTTGCGCCTGCTGCAGCACCGCCACTTGCGGGCAGAAATCCGTCGGGTCGCCCGCGACGCCATCGCGGTGCATGCCACGCCCATGCGGCGCGCCAGCCTCCGGCGGCCCGGCATTGCTGGCGGTATCGGCGTTATTGGCCGGATTGCTGGCGCCGCCGCAGGCGGCAAGGCTGAGCAGACAGGCCAGTGAGGCGGCGGACAGGAGAGCGGACCTGAAATCTTTCATGGCCGCTCACTTGCCAGAATTTTTGTCCCCGGTCATCTACACGCCATGGCCGTTTACACTGAAGTTACAGATGAGGCGCTGACCGACTTCCTCGCCCTTTATGATATCGGCACCCTCACCGCCTTCCGCGGCATCGCCGAGGGGGTGGAGAACAGCAATTACGCGCTGAAGACCACGGAAGGCGATTTCATCCTCACCCTCTATGAAAAGCGGGTGAACAAGGAGGACCTGCCCTATTTCCTGGGGCTGATGGAGCATCTGCGCGCCCATGGCCTGCCTTGTCCGCTGCCGGTGCGCGCCCGGGATGGGCGCAATTTGCAGGAGCTGGCGGACAAGATGGCGGCCATCACCACCTTCCTGCCCGGCGTCTGGCCGCGCCATATCAAGCTCACCCATTGCGAGCCGCTGGGCGCGGCGCTGGCGCGGCTGCATCTGGCCGGCGAGGGCTTTGCCATGACCCGGCATAATGGCCTCGGCCCCGAGGCCTGGGGACCGCTTCTGGAAAAAAGCCTGCCCCATGCGGATAGCGTGCTGGGCGGGCTGGGCGCGGAGCTGCAAGCCTGGCAGCGGCAAATTCAGGCCGATTGGCCCAGGAACCTGCCGGTGGGGCAGATTCATGCCGATCTATTCCCCGACAATGTGTTTTTCCTGGATGGCAAGATTTCCGGGCTGATTGATTTCTATTTCGCCTGCACGGATATTCTGGCCTACGACATCGCGGTCTGCCTGAACGCCTGGTGCTTTGAGACCCATGCCGAGCTGAACGTGACCCGCTCGCGCGCCCTTTTGCGGGGCTACCAGTCCGTGCGGCCGCTTGCGGCGGCGGAGATCGATGCCCTGCCGGTGTTGGCGCGCGGCGCGGCGCTGCGTTTTCTGCTGACAAGGCTTTATGACTGGCTGAACACACCGGCCGGCGCGCTGGTCACGCCCAAGGACCCGCTGGATTATTACCGCCGGCTGCGTTTTCATTTCTCCGTCTCGGGGGCGAGTGCTTATGGACTCTGAGGATCAGGACAACATCGTCGAGATCTGGACGGATGGCGGCTGCAAGCCCAATCCCGGCCCTGGCGGCTGGGCGGCGATCATGAAATTCAAGGGCGTTGTGAGGGAGCTGTCCGGCGGGGCAGGGGACACCACCAATAACCGCATGGAGCTGACCGCCGCCGCCGAGGCGCTGAGCGCGCTGAAACGCCCCTGCATCGTGAAGCTGCACACCGATTCCGAGTACCTCAAGAACGGCATCACACGCTGGCACCAGGGCTGGGTGCGCAAGAACTGGCGCAGCTCCACCGGTGATCCGGTGAAGAACATGGACCTTTGGCAGCGGATTCTGGAGGCGGCGAAGCCCCATAAGATCGAGTGGCTCTGGGTGAAGGGCCATTCGGGGAATCCGATGAATGAGCGCGCCGACGAGCTGGCCACCGCCGCGCGGGAAGGGCTGAAGGAGTCCTGAGCCGGCGTTTTTGATTGCGGAACAACCCTGGCCTGCCTTGACGTCCGGGCCAGGAAACATCATTAGAGCGTTTAGGGCCGTCCGTGCCTTGGCGCCCCGTCCTGGGCCGCATGTTTTTCTCATTTCTACCTGTTGCCATGGCGTCCTGCCATGGCGCCTCCTGTAAATGGATCTCTGGTTCCCCATGCATCTCGCCGAACTGAAGGCAAAATCCCCCACCGATCTCCTGGCCCTGGCCGAGGAGCTGGAGGTCGAGAACGCCTCCTCCCTGCGCAAGCAGGACATCATGTTCGCCATCCTGAAGGCCTATGCCGAGAATGACCAGGCCATTCGTGGCGATGGCACGCTCGAAATCCTGCCCGATGGCTTCGGCTTCCTGCGCAACCCGGAGGCCAACTTCCTCCCCGGCCCGGAGGATATTTATGTCTCTCCCCAGCAGGTCCGCCGCTACGGGCTGCGCACGGGCGATACGGTGGATGGCGAGATCCGCGCGCCCAAGGAAGGCGAGCGCTATTTCTCCCTGGTGAATGTCGACAAGATCAATTTCGAGTCGCCGGAAGCGGTCAAGCACCGCATCAATTTCGACAACCTCACCCCGCTCTACCCCACCTCGCGCCTGAAAATGGAGGTCGAGGCGCCCGAGCCCACGACCAAGGGCCAGGCCAAGGAGGTCACGGGCCGGGTGATCGATCTGGTATCGCCCATCGGCAAGGGCCAGCGCGCCCTGGTGGTGGCCCCGCCGCGTACCGGCAAGACCGTGATGCTGCAGAACATCGCGGCCTCCATCTCCGCCAACCACCCGGAAGTGTTCCTGATGGTGCTGCTCATCGATGAGCGCCCTGAGGAAGTGACCGACATGTCCCGCTCGGTGAAGGGCGAGGTCGTGGCCTCCACCTTCGACGAGCCCGCCGCCCGCCATGTGCAGGTGACGGAGATGGTGCTGGAGAAAGCCAAGCGCCTCGTCGAGCATAAGCGCGACGTGGTGATCCTGCTGGACTCCATCACCCGCCTGGCCCGCGCCTACAACACCGTGGTGCCCTCATCGGGCAAGGTGCTCACCGGCGGCGTGGACGCCAATGCCCTGCAGCGCCCCAAGCGCTTCTTTGGTGCTGCGCGCAATATCGAGGAGGGCGGCTCGCTCACCATCATCGCCACCGCGCTGATCGATACCGGCAGCCGCATGGATGAGGTGATCTTCGAAGAGTTCAAGGGCACCGGCAATGCCGAGCTGATCCTGGACCGCAAGCTCTCCGACAAGCGCACCTTCCCGGCCATCGACATCACCAAGTCCGGCACCCGCAAGGAGGAGCTGCTGGTGGACAAGGCGGTGCTCTCGAAGATGTGGGTGCTGCGCCGTATCCTGAACCCGATGGGCACGACGGATGCGATGGAGTTCCTGCTCGACAAGCTGAAATACTCGAAGACCAACTCGGATTTCTTCGAGGCGATGAATACCTGATCCAAAAAGGGCCGGTTTTACCGGCCCTTTTTAATTTGGCCCGCGATCGACGGAGGCGGGAGCTGAAAAAGGGTGAACCGGCCGGTTTAACCTGTTCACGAAGTGCTCTGGGGAGCGGTGCAATACAGCGCATCCGGCGCCAGCAGCCCGCCATCGCCAAATCCATCCACCCCATGCATCCGGCTGGAGATGAGATCGACATGATCCTCCGTGCCCAGAAAGATCACCGGCTGCTGCGCGGCCGTGTAGAGCTCATAGCGGTACAGCCCGCCGAGCCCCGGCTCGGAGATGCTGTCATGGATCAGCCGGTCCATCTCCGGGTCTGAATAGCCGCCGTCATTCCCCCCGGCCCCGGTGGCGAACAGCCCTTCGCCGGTCGGGTAGGGGGCGACGTAGGTGCCGTGCTCCGAGGCTTCCCAGCCCAGGGCGCTGCCTTGTTCGGCCTGCATCATCTGGTTGAACGCCACCTGGCGCACCTGCATCTCGATGCCCACGGCGCGCAGCTGCGACTGGATGAGCAGCACCAGCTCCGCCTCCTCGCCGCTGTCGCCGTCGATCATCACGGTGAAGGCCAGTTTCTGCCCGTTCTTGCGCATGAGCCCGTCCGGCCCCGGCGCATAGCCCGCCGCCTGCAGCAAGGCGCGGGACTTTGCCGGGTCATAGCCCACCGGCCCGGCGCCGTTGGCCAAGGCCGGCGCCAGAAATCCGGCATCCGCAGGCGGGATGGCGGTGTAAACCTCCTCGCCGAAGCCGTGAAACACCAGGTCGATGATCGCCTTCTGGTTCAGCGCGTCTTCCATCGCCTGGCGCACCCGCACATCGCGGAAGAAAGCCACACGCGGATTGCGCAAATTCAGATCCAGATAATACCAGAAGGAGACCGGCGAGAGCCGCGCCACCGCCACGCCCGGCAGATGCTGCACGGCCTTGTAAAGCTCCAGCGGCATCGGCGCGAAATCCAGATCCCCCGCCTCCACCTGCTGCACGGCGGCGCCATCATCATGCAGGAAATTCAGCACCAGCCGGCGCAGATGCAGTTTCGGCCCGTCATAGGCGGGGTTGGGCACGAACACGGCATCCATGCCCACATCCAGCCTCTGGATGCGCATCGGCCCGTCCACCACGGAGAAGAAGCGCGGGTCGCTCTGGGCCTGGAAGAGCTGGTCCAGCGAGAATTTTGCCCAGGCATGGGCCGGCAGGGGCACGAGCTGGGAGAGCCCGTTATCGATGAACCATTGCGGATTCGCCGTCTGGGTCAGCTGGACCTGAATATGCGTGGCGTCCAGCGCGGTGACGGATTTGATGCCGTCCGGAATATCGCCTTGGCCATAACCGGGATAATTCTGCCCCAGCGCCCGGATCATCCGCCAGTCATACAGCACGTCCGCGGCGCTGAGCGGCGTGCCGTCGGACCAATGCCAGGGGCGCAGCGTGAGGGTGTAGGTCATCGTATCCGGCGAGACCGCGATCTTCTCCGCCAGGCTGCGCGAGGCATCCATTTGCCCGTAACGATTCACCCAGACCAAAGGCTGGAACAGCAATTGCGCGGCCCGGGCGTCGCCGAGATCGCTGGCATAAAGCGGATTGAACGAGGCAATATCGTTGTTGGCCTCGGTGATGACCGTGCCGCAATTGACGGGCGTGGGCGCCGCCGCCCCGGCGGCGGCGGGCAGCAAGGCCAGCAACGCGGCCAGGGGCGCAAGGCGAAGTGAACGGCACGGCGGCAAAGGCAAGAAGGGCAATGGGCAATCCCGCAAGTCAACACGCTGCGGCGGACAATTCCGGCCCGGTCATCGCGGCCCCGCATCCCACCTGGCGCAAGCTTGGCGCTGATCGGGCGGTTGATCAAGCCGTGCCGGAGTCAGGCCGGCCAGATCATGGCGGGCCGGGCGATAAAACGCTCGATGGCGCGTCTGGATGGCCGAACAGGTAGCCCTGCATCTCATCGCACCCCAGCTCCATCAAACAGAGCGCCTGCTCCATATGCTCCACCCCCTCTGCCGTGACCTGGGCGCCCAGATCATGCGCCAGCCGGATCAAGGCGCGGACGATGGCATAGCCCCGCTCGTCCTGCGGCAGGCCGGAGATGAAGCGGCGATCGATCTTCAGGCGGTTCAGGTCGAAGCGGTGCATCATGTCCAGCGAGGCCGCCCCGGTGCCGAAATCATCCACCGCCACCTGCACATCGTCCGCGCGCAGCAGAAGGAGCTGGTGCAAGGCATCGTCATGGCCCAGCGCCAACTGGCTTTCAGTGATTTCCAGCTCCAGCCGGTAGGG
Source organism: Acidocella sp. (assembly GCA_035499915.1). Classification (GTDB taxonomy): domain Bacteria; phylum Pseudomonadota; class Alphaproteobacteria; order Acetobacterales; family Acetobacteraceae; genus Acidocella. The sequence continues at coordinate 30,967 of DATJXU010000240.1, read as the reverse complement.
GGCAAGGCCGGATTCGGCCAGCGCCTCCCTCACGGTGTGGGCGAAGTGCGGGTCCGTGAGCTGCAGGGGGGAAATATTCACGCATAGCCGCACCGCCTCGGGCCAATCGCGGGCGGCGGCGCAGGCGGCGCGCAGCACATAGGCGCCGAAGCTGGCGATCAGCCCGCTCTGCTCGGCAATGGGGATGAAGACGCGCGGCGGGATATCGCCAAAATGCGGATGCTGCCAGCGCAGCAGCGCTTCATAGCCGGTGAGCAGCCCGTTTGGTGGGTTCCAGAGCGGCTGATAGGCCACATGCAACTCCCGCCTGGCCAGGGCTTGCAGCAAATCCGCATGGAGCTGGCGGCTGGCGGTGGCCTCCAGTGCCGGCTCATAGATTTTATGCCCGTGCCGGCCGGACCGCTTGACGCTGTACATGGCGAGATCCGCCTGGCGGATCAGCTCTTCCGGCTTGATCTCCAGATTGTTGAAATAGGTGATGCCGACAGAGGCGGAGACGCGCGTCTGGGTCTGCGCCAGCAGGATGGGGGTTGCGATGGAGGTGCAGATATTGGTGGCGACACGCTCAGCCGCCACCCGCAGCGAGGGGCCGCCCCGCAGCAATATGCCGAACTCGTCCCCGCCCAGCCGTGCCACCAGATCCGTGCCGCGGACAGCGTTCTTCAACCGCCCGGCGACGATGCGCAGCAACTCATCCCCGGCCTCATGCCCATAGGCGTCGTTCACGGCCTTGAAACCGTCCAGATCCACGAGCAGCACGGCGATATTATCCAGTTCCCGCTGGCCGTGCCGCACGGCTTCGTTCAGTGTTTCATGGAACAGGATACGGTTGGGCAGGCCGGTCAGGACATCGTGCCGGGAGAGGAAGTGATTCTCCGCCACGGCATTGCGGTATTCCGTGACATCCGAGGCCACGCCAACCAAAAAGCGCCGTCCCGGCGGCATATGCAGCAGGGTTTTGCGCATGATCATGGTGTGGATTTCGCCGGAGACGGGCAGGGTGAGGCATTCCTCGCTCTCCACGGTCTGGCCCGTGGCCAGCACCTCGTTATCAGAGGCCCAGCTCAGCGCCGCCTGGCTTTCAGGGAAGATGTCGTAATCGGACTTGCCGAGCAGCGCCTCCCGCGCGCCGCCGAGCAGCCGCGTGGCGGCGTCGTTCAGCAGAACCCATTTATGGTCTTCATCCTTGATGAAAACCGGGCTGGGAATGATATTGATGATCTTTTGCAAGGAGTCCGCCGACCCCAGCAGCCTTTGGTGCAGCATGGGGTGACGATACAGAGGCGGAATTAATGGATGGCTAAAACGCCTCCGGCGTTTCCTCCAGCGTGGCGCGGTGCTGGCGCCGGTACGGGTCCATCTTGTAGGTGCCGAGAATTTTGAATTCGGTCGAGAAGAAGCCAAGCTCCTCGAAGGCCAGGCGCAGCGGCCGCAGCTCAGGGTGGCCCTCCACCTCCACCAGGAACTGCGTGGCGGTGAAGCTGCCGTTGAGCATGTAGCTTTCCAGCTTGGTCATGTTCACGCCATTGGTGGCAAAACCGCCCAGCGCCTTGTAGAGCGCCGCCGGCACGTTGCGCACGTTGAAGACGAAGGTGGTCATCAGCCCCGGCGTTTCCGGGTCCAGCACCAAAGGCTCGCGCGCCATGATGTAGAAGCGGGTGGTGTTGTGGGAGGCATCCTCGACATTGTGGCGCAGGATGTCGAGCCCGTACATTTCCCCGGCGAGGGAGGAGGCGACGGCGGCATCCTCCTTGCTGTTCAGCCGGGCCACGATCTCGGCCGCCCCGGCGGTGTCATATTCCGCGACGGCGCTGGCCTTCAGCTCCGCGAGCAGGCGGCGGATCTGCCCCAGCGCGACGGGGTGGGAATGGATGCGCTTGATGTCGCCGATTTTGGTGCCCTTGGGGGCCAGCAGGCAATGCTCGACGCGCAGGAAGGTCTCGCCGATGATGGAGAGCCCGCTTTCCGGCAGCAGCGCATGCATGTCCGCCACGCGCCCGGCCAGGGAGTTTTCTGGCGGCAGCATGGCAAGGTCCGCGCGGCCTTCCCGCACTTGCGCCATCGCGGCCTGGAAGGTCTCGCAGGGCAGGGTGGCCGCACCTGGGTAGGCGATGCGGCAGGCAAGGTCGGAATAGGCGCCGGGCTGGCCCTGGAAGGCGATCAGGCTCATTTGCTCAGCGCCTCCCGCGCCCGTTCAAGGTCTTCAGGTGTATCGACGCCGAAGGGCGCTTGCGCAACCCGCGCCGCGCCGATGCGCATGCCCGCTTCCAGCGCGCGCAGCTGCTCCAGCTTCTCGCGCACCTCCAGGGGCGAGGGCGGCAAGGCGACAAACCGCGCCAGCGCCGCCCGGCGATAGGCGTAGATGCCGATATGATGCCAGAGCGGGCCATCGCCGCTCGGCACGAGATTGCGGGAGAAATACAAGGCCGGGGCGACATCTTCGCCATCTGGAAAGGCGCAGGCGCATTTCACCACGGAAGGCGCGGTTCTCTCCTCTTCGGTGGTGATGGGGGCGACGAGCGTGCCGATGTCATAGCCCCGCGCCAGGGGCTTGAGCACTGTTGCAAGATAGGACGGGTCGATGGAGGGCAGGTCGCCCTGGAGGTTCACGATCACGTCGTGCTTCCCCGCCGGGTCGAGGCTTTGCAGGGCGGCGAAGATGCGGTCCGAGCCGGAGGGCAGAGCTGGGTCGGTCAGCACCGCGATGCCGCCGGCTTTTTCAACCTGTTCAGCCACTTGCGCCTCGCCGCAGGCCACCGCCACCGGGCCCAGCCCGGCTTCCTGGGCCCGCGCCAGCACATGCGCGATCATCGGCCGGCCGCCGATATCGGCCAGCACCTTGGCCGGCAGGCGGGTGGAGCCGAGGCGGGCGGGAATCAGGACGATGGGGGTCAAAACCATGGCTTTCATTGCTGCTTGCCGCACTGCGTAATTCGCTCTACGCCTTAGTGCAACGCGTCCAGAATACGAACCCGGGGGAATCCATGAGCAAATCGGGCAAGGATGGTCTGCTCGGCAACAAGATCGCGGCGGGAGTGCTGACGGCGGGGCTGGTGTTATGGGGGGCGAACCGCATCGCCCATACCGTCATGCCGGATGAGGCGCCGGAGAAGCCCGCCATCCAGATTGCCGCCCTGCCCAGCGCCGCGCCCGCCACCGCGGCGGCGCCAGCCGGGCCGGAGAGCGTGTTGCCGCTGCTCGCCAGTGCCGATATCGCCAAGGGGCAAGCCTTCGTGCAGCAGCAATGTGCCGCCTGCCATACGGTCGACAATGGCGGCGCCAATGGCGTCGGCCCCAATCTTTACGGCGTGCTGGGGGCGCCGATGTTCGCCCATAGCGGTTTCACCTATTCGGCGGCGGCGAAGTCCAAGGCCAGCGGCAGCTGGGATTTCGCCAAGATGAATGAGTGGCTTTACGCGCCGAATGATTTCGCGCCCGGCACCGGCATGTCCTATGCCGGGATTCACAGCACCCAGAGCCGCGCGGAGGTGATCGCCTATCTGCGCACCCTCTCCACCCGGCCGTTGCCGCTGCCGACGGCGGAGCAGGTCAAGGCGGCCAGTGCCGCCAGCGCCGCGCCCGCCACCGCTTCAACGCCTGCCCCGGCCGAGGATCTTTCCGCCCTGCTGGCCCATGCCGACCCGGCCAAGGGCCGGGCTTGGTTCCAGGAGCAATGCGCGGCCTGCCATGCCATCGCCAAGGGCGGGGCCAACGGGGTGGGGCCTGATCTCTATGGCATCGTCGGCGCCAAATCCTTCTCGGTTTCGGGCTTTGCGTATTCTGACGCAGTGAAGTCCAAGGCCGGGCAGCCCTGGACGGCAGCGGCGCTGGATGCGTGGCTGAAGGCGCCCATGGCGTTTGCCCCGGGCACCCACATGGCCTATCCTGGCATCAAGAATGACCAGACCCGAGCGGACATGATTGCTTACTTGAATCAAAACGCCGACAGCCCCGCAAAGCTCCCGTAAGATATGCAGGATCTCATCGCCATTGCCGACGCGGCGCTTGATGCCAGCGGCGTTGCCATTCGCCCTTATTTCCGCGTTGGCTTGGGCGCGGACGACAAATCCGACGAAAGCCCCGTCACCGCCGCCGACCGCAAGGCCGAGGAGGTTCTGCGCGCGGCCCTGGCCAAGGCGACGCCGGAGTTCGGCATCATCGGCGAGGAGTTCCCGTCCCATAATGCGGGGGCCAAATATGTCTGGGTCATCGACCCGATCGACGGCACGCGCGCCTTCATCACCGGGCGCACCAGCTTCACCACGCTGCTCGGGCTGCTGGAGGATGGCGTGCCGGTGCTGGGCTTTATCGACCAGCCGATCACGCGCGAGCGCTGGGCAGGCGGGCGCGGGGTGGGGCCGCTTTTCACGGGCGGGCTGGGCGGCAAGCCCGGCCCGCGCCAGGGCGTGAAGCTGGCGGGCGCCGAATTCTCCGCCACCTCGCCGGAGATGATCGCCGGGGCCGGGCCGGAGGCGGTGAAGCGCTTTGACAGGCTGAGGCAGGCGGCCAAGCGGACCTATTGGGGCGGGGATGCCTATTCCTACGGTTTGCTGGCGCTGGGGCAGATCGATCTGATCGCCGAGCATGACCTCAAGCCCTGGGACTGGGCGGCGCTGGGCCCGGTGATCGAATCCGCCGGCGGTGTGGTGACGGACTGGGCCGGGGCACCGCTCAGGCTGGGCTGTGACGGCTCCGTTTTGGCCAGCGCCAATGCGCAATTGCACAAAGAAGCGCTGGCGGTGCTGAACGGCTGAAACGAAAACGCCGGAAGCGGGGAGCTTCCGGCGTTTTTTGTCAGGCTTTCTCAGCCAGGGCGGCGCAGACCTGCCGCACGAAGGCAGCCGGGTCTTCCGGCAAATCGCCATCCTGCAGCTTGGCGAGGTTGAGCAGCAGGCGCGCGGCCTCCTTCACATCCTCCTTGGCCGCCAGGGCCTCCACCAGCCCGTGGGTGGGGTTGATCTCCAGCTTCGGCGGCAGGCCGAACACCGGCCGTCCCGCACGGCGCAGCAGGCGCTGCATGGCGAGGTCCGGCCCCGCCTCGGCGGCCACCAGCATGGCGGGGCTGTCCTTCAGGCGCGATGAGGCGCAGACCTCCGAGACATCCGCGCCCAGCGCATCCTTCAGCTTGGTGCAAAGAGTGGCGATGGCCTGCGGCACCTCGGCGGCCTCGAACAGCTTGCCCGCCTGGGAGACGGAGACGAGCTTCTTCTCCTTGAACGTACCAAGGCGGCCGGGCCAGAAGGCGTCGATCGCATCCGAGAGCAGCAGCACCTCATAGCCCTTCTCGGCAAAGCCTTCGAGCTGCGGCGAGGTTTTCAGGTTCGGCCCGTCCCCCGCGAGGTAGTAGATATCGCTCTGCCCCTCCGGCATGCGGGCAATGTAGCCGTCCAGCGTGGTTGTCTCTTCCTTGGTCGAGGCAAAGCCCAGCAGGGCGGCGATCTCGGCGGCGTGGCCGGTATCCTCGTAGATGCCCTCCTTCAGCACGCTGCCGAAATTTTCAAGGAAGGATTTGAAGGCCTCGGCGTCCTTGGCCTTGGCTTTCAGCTCCGTCAGCACCCGGTTGACCAGCGCCTTGCGGATCTTCTCCAGCACCGGCGTGGATTGCAGGATCTCGCGCGACACGTTCAGCGGCAGATCCTCGGTATCCACCACGCCGACGACGAAGTTGAGCCAGCTCGGCAGCAGTTTCGCGTCATCGGTGATGAACATGCGCTTCACATGCAGCCGCACCTTGCTCTCGCGGCTTTCCTCCATGGGCATGAAGGGCTTTTGCGAGGGGATGAAGAGCAGCGCCGAAAACTCCACCGTGCCTTCCGCGCGCCAATGGATGGTGGCGAAGGGCTCGTCGAAGCTATGGCCGACATGGCGGTAGAAATCCGCGTATTCCTCTTGCGCGATCTCGCTGCGGTTTTTCCGCCAGAGCGCCTTGCCCTCGGTGACGGGCTCGAACGCGCCGTCCTCCTCGATCTCCACCGGCAAAGTGATATGGTCCGCCCATTTGCGGATGATGGTTTTCAGCCGGATCGGCTCCAGGAACTCCTCGGCATCCGGCTTGATGTGCAGGATGATGCTGGTGCCCGGCGCCTCGCGGGTGGCGGATTTCAGCGTGTACTGGCCGCGCCCGTCGGAGGCCCATTCCCACGCCTCGTCATGCCCCGCCTTGCGGGAGATAACCTCCACCTGGTCCGCCACCATGAAGGCGGAATAGAAGCCGACACCGAACTGGCCGATCAGGCTCGGGCGCTCCTCCGGCTTGGCGCTGGCGAGCTGGCTGGTGAAGGCGGCGGTGCCGGAGCGGGCGATGGTGCCGAGATTCTCCGCCAGCTCCTCCTTGCTCATGCCGATGCCGGAATCCTCAAGGCGGATGGTCCGGGCCGCCTTGTCGGCGCTGATGCGGATGGCGGGGTTGTCCGGCAGGGCCAGGGCGCCGTCAGACAAGGCCAGGAAGCGGCGCTTATCCGTGGCGTCGGCGGCGTTGGCCACCAGTTCGCGCAGAAAAATCTCCCGGTCGGAATAAAGCGAGTGAACCACCAGGTCGAGCAGCCGGCCAACCTCGGTGCCAAAACGCCGTGTTTCTTCAGTCATGCAGTCCTCCTGTGTCCAGCAGGCGCATTTACAGCGCGGGGGCGGGCAGGCCAAGAGGGCTGGGTGCTGGCAGGAGCCGCGCGGGGTTGGTATGAAGAGGCCAACATCAAGGGAAAATCCGCATGCCGGCCACAGTGTCTTTCATCCGTCTACCCAGGGAAGAGCTGAGGGAACTCGCCTCCGCCGCCAGCGGGGATGACCCGCAGGGGCTGGTGGATTTCCTGGCCGCCAATGGCACGTCGGTCGTGGAATTCGAGGAGGACGGGGAGATTTTCTCCGTGCTGCTGCCGGTGCTGGCCGATGATTATGACATCGACCTGGAGACCAGCGAGAATGCCATCGTGGCGGATCTGGCCGAGGCCACCGAGGCGCTGGTGTTCATCCTGACCCAGGAGGACCAGAAGAAATATCTGGAGCAGCTCGACCCGGAGAATTTTACCGCCGAGGAGCTGGGCGATGCCTATGCCGACTTCACCGAGGAAGAGGAGGAAGGCGCGGGGGAGGCGATGCTCGCCGGTATCGGCGCGCTATACCAGGCCTTGCAGGAGGTGGATGCCGACCATGTGGTGGTGGTTACGGTTTCCTGAATGAAAACCAGAGGGCCCCGGGGATATCCGGGGCCCTTGCCGTATCAGTCGCCCAGATTGACCTGACGATGCGTGGTTGCCGCGCCGGTGGCGGCACCCACCGCGCCGCCGATGAGCGCGCCGGTGCCAGCGCCCATGCCCGTGGCGGCACCGATGATGGCACCGCCGCCGGCACCGATGGCGCCGCCCGTCAGGGCGCGGTGGCCGGGGGAATAGCCACAGCCCGCCAGGGCCGTCAGCGCGGCGGCCATAAACAGACCTGTGGAGATTTTACGCAGCATTTACTTAACTCCTGTGATTGGACATGGTTTGGATGTTTAACTCTGGCCGGAGGTTTCAAACGACCATGTGGAATCTGGCGATTCCTTCACGTGGCGTTTAATGTCCGGCCGGCTGGTTGCTGAAATTTAATCAGCTTCCGACCAGCGGCTTGCCAAGATTTAATGTGTGCGGGTTGGTGGCGGCACCCGCCACGGCGCCCACACCGCCCCCGATAGCCGCTCCCGCCCCCGGCCCGATGCCGGTGACCGCGCCCAGAATGGCGCCCGCGCCCGCACCGATGGCACCGCCCGAGAGGGCGCGCGAACCGGGCGAATAGCCGCATCCAGCAAGGCCAAAGCCCGCAAGAGCAAGCAGAACGGCGGGGGTGACGTTTCGTGTCACGTTCATATCTCCTTGATGATTCAGCATTCGCATATAGTTCCCGAATGGGGCGGTAAATATGGCGAATGAAGGGTTGCATTGAGGCTTGCCCCAATGCTGAACGGGCTGTAAGGCCAGCGGTCAGACTCCACGCATGGCGGTGCGGCGATGTGGCCGTGCCCTTGCAGAAAGGCATTTGATGTTTTCCAAACTTCTCGGTCTGATGTCGGCCGACATGGCGATCGATCTCGGCACCGCGAATACCCTGGTTTATGTGAAGGGGCGCGGGATTGTGCTGGCGGAGCCGTCCGTCGTGGCGATCCAGGATGTGAAGGGCCGCAAGCAGGTGCTCGCCGTGGGTGAGGATGCCAAGCTGATGCTGGGCCGTACGCCGGGCAACATCCAGGCCATCCGGCCGCTGCGCGACGGCGTGATCGCCGATTTCGAAGTGGCCGAGGAAATGATCAAGCATTTCATCCGCAAGGTGCATAACCGCCGTGGCTATGCCTCGCCGCTGATCATCATCTGCGTGCCCTCCGGCTCCACCGCCGTTGAGCGCCGCGCCATCCAGGAATCCGCCGAAAGCGCCGGGGCGCGCAAGGTGCTGCTGATCGAGGAGCCGATGGCGGCCGCGATCGGCGCCAACCTGCCCGTCACCGAGCCCTCCGGCTCCATGATCGTCGATATCGGCGGCGGCACCACCGAGGTGGCGGTGATCTCGCTGGGCGGCATCGTCTATGCGCGCTCGGTGCGCATTGGCGGGGACAAGCTGGACGAGGCGATCATCTCCTACATCCGCCGCGCCTTTAATCTGCTCATCGGCGAAACCTCCGCCGAGCGCATCAAGATGGATATCGGCGCCGCCTGGGTGGACAGCAACCAGGATGGCCCCAGCCGCTTCGTGAAGGGGCGCGACCTGATCAACGGCGTGCCGCGTGAAGTGACCGTGACGCAGCGCCAGATCGCCGAGAGCCTGGCCGAGCCGGTGGGGCAGATTGTCGAGGCGATCAAGGTGGCGCTGGAGAATTGCCCGCCGGAGCTGTCGGCGGATATCGTGGACAAGGGCATCATGCTCACCGGCGGCGGCGCGCTGCTGCACCGGCTGGACGAGGTGCTGCGCGTTTCCACCGGCCTGCCGGTGATGGTGGCGGAAAACCCGCTGCAATGCGTGGCGCTGGGCACCGGCCGCGCGCTGGAGGAGCGCAATCTGCGCGGCGTTACCTCCTCGATGTACTAAACGGGGCGGCGCGGCGTTTGCCGCGCCTTGCCCGGCAGGGTATGCAAGGGCCATGCTCCCGCTTTCCTTCCTGAAGATGCACGGCGCCGGCAATGATTTCGTGGTGCTGGATGCCCGCGAGACCAAGCTGGCCCTGAGTGCCGAGGCCGTGCGCCAGATCGCCGACCGGCGGCGCGGCGTGGGGTGCGACCAGCTCGTCATCATCGAGCCGGATGGGGCCGGGGCGGATGCCTTCATGCGGATCCTGAATGCCGATGGCTCCGAGAGCGGCGCCTGCGGCAATGCCACGCGTTGTGTCGCGGCCCTGCTGGCCGAGGAGAATGGCGCGCGGGAGGTGAGCATCCGCACCATCTCCGGGCTGCTGAAGGCCGAGATTCTGGGGCCGGGGCTGGTCGAGGTGGATATGGGTGTGCCGCATCTGGAATGGGGCGATGTGCCGCTCTCCGGCCCCGCCGATACGCTGCATCTGCCCCTCAGCCTGGGGCCGGTCTCCGATCCGGCGGCTTGCTCCATGGGCAACCCGCACGCGACCTTCTTTATCGATGATTTCCAGCATTTGCCCATCGAGACCATCGGCCCGATGCTGGAGAAGAACCGCCTCTTTCCCGCGCGCGCCAATATCGGGTTCGTCAAAATCGAAAGCCCCTCGCGCATCCGCCTGCGCGTGTGGGAGCGCGGGGCCGGGCTCACGCTGGCCTGCGGCTCGGGCGCCTGCGCCACGCTGGTGAACGCGCATCGCCGCGGCCTCACCGGGCGCAAGGCGGTGGTGGAAATGGATGGCGGGGAATTGCTGATCACCTGGGCCGAGAACGGCCATGTGCTGATGCGCGGCCCGGCCGAGACCGCCTTTGCCGGCGAAATACCAGAGATCTTGTAAATGGCTGTGTCCTCGTTTTTCTCCCGGCTTAAATCCGGGCTGTCGCGCTCTGCCGCCAAGCTCACCGGCGGCATCACCGCCGTCTTCACCAAGCGCAAGCTGGATGACGAGGCGCTGGAGGAGCTGGAGGAGCAGCTGATCGCCGCCGATCTCGGCCCCGCCGTGGCGGCGCGCATCATCAAGGGGTTTCGCTCCACCCGCTTTGGCAAGGAGGTGACGGATGAGGAGGTGCGCGCCACACTCGCCGCCGAGATCTCCGAAATCCTCGCCCCGGTGGCTCAGAAGCTGGAGCTGGACCGGAGCAAAAAGCCGTTCGTGATCCTGATGGCCGGGGTGAACGGGGCGGGCAAGACCACCACCATCGGCAAGCTGGCCGCCATGTACCGCGAGGCCGGGCTGACCCCGATGCTGGCGGCGGGCGATACGTTCCGCGCCGCGGCGGTGGAGCAGCTGCAGGTCTGGGGCCAGCGCGCGGGGTGCGAGGTGGTGACCGCGCCCGCCAATACCGACCCGGCCTCCCTGGCGCATGACGCGCTGAGCCGGGCGCAGAAAACCGGGGCGGATGTGCTGCTGATCGACACCGCCGGGCGGCTGCACAACAAGACCGCGCTGATGGAGGAGCTGCGCAAGATCATCCGCGTGATCCGCAAGCTGGACCCCACGGCACCCCATGCCACGCTGCTCACGCTGGATGCCACCACCGGCCAGAACGCGGTCACGCAGGTGGGCATCTTCAAGGAGATGGTGGATCTGACGGGGCTGATCGTCACCAAGCTGGACGGCTCGGCGCGCGGCGGCATTGTCGTGGCGCTGGCGGAGAAATTCGCGCTGCCCATCCATGCCGTGGGCACGGGCGAGCAGATCGCGGATCTGCGTCCCTTCGATGCCGGGGAATTCGCCAAGGCGCTGGTCGGGGAATAATTGACCCAAAAAATTCTTCTGGCCCCATGCGATCAAATCTGTATCATGGGTCATGGAGAAGCTGAATAAACTGGCGCCGGGATTCCTGGAGCGCTGCATTGACCAAGCCCTGGGCCGCATGCCGGCCGACCTGGTCATCAAGAACACAAAATTCCTCAACCTTGTCACCGGCGAGATCGCCGAGAGCGATATCGCCATTTCCGGCGGCCGCATCATCGGCACGTATGAGGGCTATCAGGGGGCGCGCGAGATTGACGGGCGCGGGCTGATCGCCGTGCCGGGCTTTATCGACACGCATGTGCATTGCGAATCCACCCTGGTGGCGCCGTCCGAGTTCGACCGCATCGTGCTGCCGCGCGGCACCACCACGGCGATCTGCGATCCGCATGAGATCTGCAACGTGCTGGGCACGGAGGGGCTGTCCTACTTCGCTGACTCCGCCGCGGGTCTGGCGATGGATCTGCGGGTGCAGCTTTCCTCCTGCGTGCCGGCCACGGGGCTGGAGACCTCGGGCGCGGAGCTGCGCGCGGGCGATCTGCTGCCTTACCTGAAGCACCCGAACGTGCTGGGTCTGGCGGAATTCATGAATTTCCCCGGCGTGCTGCACAAGGACCCGATGGTGATGGAGAAGCTCTACGCCTTCTCCGCCGAGCATATCGATGGCCACGCGCCGATGCTCTCGGGGCGGGACCTGAACGCCTATCTCTCCTGCGGCATCCGCAATTGCCATGAGACGACCTCCCTGCCGGAAGCCTGGGAGAAGCTGCGCAAGGGCATGCATCTGCTCATCCGCGAGGGCACGGTGACGCGCGATGTGCGCACGCTGAGCCCGGCCCTGACGCCGGAAACCTCGCTGCAATGCAGCTTCTGCACCGATGACCGCAACCCGCTGGACATTTTTGCCGAGGGCCATCTGGATTTCCTGGTCCGCAAGGCCATCGCCTCCGGCGTCTCGCCGCTGCATGCCTACCGCGCCGTCTCTTATTCCGCCGCGCGCGGCTTTGGTTTGCGTGACCGCGGGCTCATCGCCCCCGGCCAGCGTGCCGATATCGTGCTGCTGGAAGACCTCGACACCTGCGCGGTGAAGCGCGTGATCGCGGGCGGGCGGATCGTCGACGAGATCGATTTCGGCGCGCGCAACATCCCGGCTTTCGTCGGGCTGGAGAGCATGAAGCTGGGCAAGGTCTCGGCGGAAGACTTCATCGTGCCCGCCAGCGGGCCGAGCGGCCCGGTCATCGGCATCGAGGTGGACAAGATCGTCACGCACCACCTCACCATGACGCTGCCTTACGTGAATGGCCGCCGGCAGGTGGATCTGGACAATGACGTGATGAAGATCGCGGTGCTGGCCCGCCATGGCAAGAACCGCAATATCGGCCGCGGCTTCGTGAAGGGCTTTGGCTTCCGGAACGGCGCGCTGGCCTCCTCCGTCGGGCATGACAGCCATAATGTGTGCGTCGCCGGAACCGATGACGCGCAGATGGCGCTGGCGGTGAACCGGCTGGTGGAGATGGGCGGCGGGTTTGTCGCCGTTTCCAACGGCCAGGTGGTGGGCGAGCTTTCGCTGCGCATGGCCGGGCTGATGTCCATCAAGAGTGCCGAGACCGTGCGCGACGAGCTGCAGGCCCTGCGCCAGGCCACGCGCGAGATGGGCTGCCCGCTGGCCGAGCCGTTCCTGCATCTGGCCTTCATGCCGCTGCCAGTGATCCCGCATCTGAAGATCACCGATATGGGCGTGGTGGATGTCGATAAATTCGAGCTGGTGGCTTGATTTGAAGGTTTTTGCGCCTTTGAAAAAAGGCGCAAAAACTTTTGTGACTTGGGGTGAAGCGTTAAATTCCGGCCAGCTCGTCAACGGGCGCTGCGGGCAGGGAGGTGCCGTCCAGCTCCAGCACCGGCCGTAGCGCCAGCACATTGCTGACGCAGAGGGCGGAGGCGTTGCGCAGCATCTCCAGCGAGACCGGCGCCTCCCTCACCGCCTTGGCGGCCAGCAGCCGGGCGCGGCGAATGCCGGGCAGGGCGCCATCCTCCACTGGCGGGGTGAGCCAGAGGCTGCCGGATTTCAGCATGAGATTGCCGATGGTTGCCCCGGCCACGCGCCCCGCGCGGTTGAGCAGGATGGCCTCTTCCGCCCCGCGCTCGCGCGCTTCCAGCCGCGCCAGGATGTTGGGCAGATAATTCAAGGTTTTGAGGCGTGAGAGCGGCGAGGCTTCATCGCGCGTGATCGAGCTGGCGATGATGGCCCGCACCCCGCTTGGCCGCGCCGGGGGGGCAAAGGCGGTGATCAGCACGATGGGGCTGGGCGCATCCGGCGGCAGCAGGCCGCGCGGGCCGGTGCCGCGGGTGAGGGTGAGGCGCAGCCCCCCATCCTGAAGGCGGTTGGCCGCCGCCGTCTCGGCCAGCATCGCCGCCATGCCTTGCGCATTGAAGGGCATGGCCAGCCGCAGCAGCGCCGCCCCTGCCGCCAGCCGGGCGAAATGCGCGGGCACATCCTGCCCTTGCCCGGCGCGGAGCAGAATCGTCTCGAACAGCCCGTCCCCCAAGGTAAAGCCCCGGTCGGCGATGGGGATCGCCGCCTCTCCGGCCGGTATCAGCCTGCCGTTCAGCCAGACCAGCTCAGCCATGGGCGATCAAGGGCGAAAGTTTCAACATCATCTCCTCATACTCCGCCGCCGGGTCGCTGTCCCAGGTGATGCCGCCGCCGGCCTGGGCGTAGAGCGTATCGGGCGTGGCCACCAAGGTGCGGATGATGATGGAGCTGTCCATCGCGCCGTCCAGCCCGATCCAGGCGATGGCGCCGCAATAGGCGCCGCGTGCGCCTTCCTCCAACTCATCGATGATCTGCATCGCCCGGCGCTTCGGCGCGCCGGTGATGGAGCCGCCGGGAAAGGCGGCCAGTAGCAGCGACGCCGCATTCACCCCCCCACGCAACCGGCCGGTGACGGCGGAGACCAGATGATGCGCCTGGGCGAAGCTTTCCACAGTGAACAGTTCCGGAACCCGCACCGAGCCAATGGCGCAAACCTGGCCGAGATCATTGCGCAGCAGATCGGTGATCATCAGGTTCTCGGCGCGCTCCTTCTGGTTTTCGCGCAAAGCGGCAATATTGGCCGCGTCTTGGGCGGGATCGGCATGGCGGGGGGCTGTGCCTTTGATCGGCCTTGCCTCCACTTGCCCGGCCGCGCTCAAGGACAAAAACCGCTCGGGCGAGGCGCTGCACAACGCCACGCCTTCGCCCGTGTCGATAAAGGCGGCGAAGGGGGCGGGGCTGCGGGCGCGCAGGGCGGCATGGCAGGCGGCGGGGCTGAAGGCGGCAGGGCGGGGGGCGAGGAAGCGGGCGGTGAAATTCGCCTGATACACATCCCCCGCCGCGATATAGGCGCGCAGCCGCTCCACCCTGGCCTCGTAGCTGGCGCGGGGCAGTTCCGCGCGCCAGTCCAGCCGGGGCAAGGGCGCCCAATCCGGGATGGGCAGGGCCAGGCGCGCTGTCAGCGCCGCGATCCGCGCCGCCGCCTCTGCCTCTGGCCGATTGGCAGCCAGGGCAAAGCAGCGCCTTGCGGCATGGTCGAAGCCCAGAACCAGGTCGAACATCCCGAACCACCCGGCGGGCAAGCCGGGGATGGGGGCGTGCCGCGTCCTCACCTCCAGCGGCGCCATCCCGGCCTCATAGCCCAGCCACCCCATGGCCCCGCCCTTGAAGGGAAAAGGCCAGTCCGGCGGGCAGGAGGCATCCTCCGGGCGGGCCGCTTCAAGCCAGGGGGCAAGGGCGCTGGCGCTCCCCAGCCGCAGCACGGCGCGCGGCTGGATGGCGATATAGCTGGCGCCGGCGCGGGGATCGCCCTTAGCGGCGCTGTCGAGAAACACCAGCGGGCCATGCCCCGCCAGCGCACGCAAGGCTGTGCCAGGCTCTACCCAGGCAAGCTCACCGCACAGCATTCAGCCCGGCATGCGGCATCAGGCGGCGCAGGATTCGAAGCCGCGCCGCAGCTGCGGACGATTCAGATCGCGCCCGATGAACACGATACGGCTGACGCGTTTCTCATCCGCCTTCCAGGGGGCCAGGAAGGCGCCATCGGCCATCATATGCACGGCCTGGAAGGCGAAGCGCTTTTCCTCCCCCGCATAAGCGAGGATGCCCTTGGTGCGTAGAATATCCTGCCCCTGGCTCTGCAGGATATGGCCGATCCAGGCATTGAATTTCTCGGCGGAAAGCGGCGCGTCGGTGGAGAGGCTGATACTGGTCAGGTGCTCGTTATGGGTGTGGCTGTCCTCCTCCAGGAAGTCCGGCACATTGGCGAGCACGCGCTTGAGGTCGAACGCGCCCAGCCCCAGCAGCTCATCGGCCGGCACATCGCCGCGCGTGGCTGTCTTGATCTCGGCATAGGGGTTGATGGCCTTGATCTTCGCCTCCACGGCGGCCAGATCCTCGGGGCTGACGAGATCGAGCTTGTTCAGCACGATCACATCGGCAAACGCCACCTGTTCCGATGCCTCGGGAGAATCCGCCAGCCGCGTGAGGAAATGCTTGGCATCCACCACGGTCACGATGGCATCCAGCCGCGTCTTGGCCTTCACGTCCTCGTCCACAAAAAAGGTCTGCGCCACCGGGGCGGGGTTGGCCAGGCCGGTGGTCTCGACGATGATGCCGTCCAGCTTCTGCGAGCGCTTCATCAGCCCGCCGACGATGCGGATGAGATCGCCGCGCACCGTGCAGCAGATGCAGCCATTATTCATCTCGAACACTTCCTCGTCGGAATCGATCACGAGGTCATTATCCACCCCCAGCTCGCCGAACTCATTGATCACCACGGCGTATTTTTTGCCGTGCGTGCCGGTGAGGATGTGGTTGAGCAGCGTGGTCTTGCCGGCGCCGAGATAGCCGGTGAGGACGGTGACGGGAACGAGGTCGGACATTTGCAAAAACCCAAAAATCTGTATGCGGGGAGAGGATGTAACGCTTAAACCCCATCCCGCAAGGCTTGCAGGCGGGCTACGATGGCTGGGGTGAGGAATTCGCGGGTTCAGGCCGGATGGTCGGGCCAGGGATACGCGGTTTCATCCGTCCCGCCAAAGGCGGCGTCGACAATATAGGCGGCCACGCGGCGCTCATTGAACAGATCCACATAATGGCGCCGCCCGGCGCGCGCCACGCGCATGCGGGCGTTCGGGTCAGCCCGGTAGCGGCCCAGAATCTCGGCAAGCTCCTCCAGGCTGGAGAAGAAGCCCATCTCGTCATCGCCGAAGATCCGGTCATAGCCGGTGGCGCGCTCGATGACCGCCAGCAGCCCGTTGCCGGCGAGCTGCGCCAGGCGGTCGGAGCTATAGAGAAAATCATCCGCCCGGCGGCTGATATTCAGCCCCATGGCGGCTTGCTCCAGCGTGTCCTGGTAGGCGGCGGCGATGACGCGGGGCTGGCCGAACAGGCCGGGGGTGAGCATGCGCAGCCCCGGCTGGCGCGCCGCGAGGTCGCGCATGAACTCATTCATGTTCCAGGGCTGGCCGCAGATCACGCGCTTGGGCCGGTCCGGGTTGCCGCAGGCATAGAACAGGTCGAAGGGTGGGGTTTCCACCTCATCCATGCGGCCGCGCTCGATGGACAGATCGACCGGGTTGGGCATGAAGCCCACCCGCACGCCAGGGCGGCGCAGTTTTGCCATGGAAGGGCCAGCCGTGGTCACCAAAGTGAGGTCCACGACATCCAGCTTGCCCTCAATGCGCCGGATATTGTCGGGCTCGAAGAGCGGATCGACATTCCACTGCACCACCTTCATGCCCGGCAGGTCCTCGCGGATGGCGGCGATGGTGGTGCCATCCAGCATGTCCGCATGGCCCAGCACCATCAACGCGGGCTTATGGGCGCGGCAATACTCTCGGATCATCTTGTTGAAGAGATGCCGCCCCAGGCGCCGGTGGCCGAAGCCGAAAGACCGGGCAATGTCCCGGTCGGACAGCGCCAGAACCTGATGCCCATTGCGGATGAAGCCGTTGCAAAGCTTGATGCCGGTGGCGTGCTGATTGAGGCTTTTCAGCGATACCGGCGCGTACCCGACATGCACGATCCGGAGCATGAATAGCTGATTTCCCTGCCGTAGCGATGTGCCGCGTTACTAAAAGCCCCAGGCCAAGTCAACGAACCGGCACGGCCAGCGTGCAGAGCTTCGTAAAGATTATCTTGACAGTATTAAGCGGGGTGAGCCAACCCTGGCGCAATGGAATCATCAGCCATTGCTTCGCCCTCAACCGCAATGCCGGTGACGCGGCGCTTAAGGCTGCCGGCCCTGTTCACCGCCAGGGTGGTGATGCCGCTCAGCCTGGCGGGCGGGCTGTTGCTGCCCAGCAACGCCGCTTGGGCTTTGCTATGTTATATATTGCTGCTGCCCGCCGTGCTGGTCAGGGTCTGTCAGGGGTGGCGGCCGGATTTGCGCGACCGCAGCCATGCCGCCATGCTGGCGCTTTGCACCTGGTCAACGCTCGCCATCCTGTGGGACCACAATATCTCCCAGCAGGGTGCTGGCCATGGGTATTGGCTTTTGAATGCCGCTTGCACGTTCGGGTTTCTGTTCTGCTTCAAGATGGCGGACGGGGATGATCCCGCAGCCCGGGCGCGCGCGGTCAGTGTTCTGATCGGCGCGGGGGCGATCAACGCTCTGGTTTCACTCGTCATGGTTCTGGCGCACGGGGATTGGAGTACCCGCATGACCGGGTGGGGCGCCACGAAAAACCCGGTTCTGGGGGCGGCGATCCTCGATATCTGCATTTTGCTGGCGCTGGGGCGGATCGCCGAGGGGGGGCGGCAGCGGCGCTATTACATCGCCGCCCTGGTGCCGATGGTGCTGTATCTGGGGCTCAGCTATAGCCGCACGCCGCTCGTGGCGATGGCCTGCGCGCTGCTCATTATCGCCTTCAACAGCTGGGCCGTCTTTGGCCGGGTGGTGCTCGCGGGGCTGTGCGTGGTGCTGGCGGCGGGGCTGGTCTGGTGGGCCAGGCCGGACTGGGCTTTCCTGTTCATGCAGAACCTGCTGGCGCGGGGAACCGATTGCCACCTGACCATCTGGCAGACGGCGTGGCACATGTTTCAGTCCAGCCCGCTGGTCGGCTATGGCCCGTCAGCGCGATTGCCGATTTTGCCGCATGGCTTCTGCCCGGCCTATCCCAGCCCGCATAATCTCTATCTTTCGCTGCTGCTCTATAGCGGGCTGGTCGGCTTCCTGCTGTTCTGGGCCTGCGAGCTGCTGCTTTGGCGGCATCTGCGCCATGTCACCACGGGGTTCAGGGCGCGGCTCTGGCTGGCGGTGATGGTGGTGCCGCTGGTCGCCGGGCTGTCCGATCTGACCCAGGTCATCAAGGGCCCGTCCCCGATGTGGTACATCATCTGGGTGCCGATGCTGCTGGTGATGACCCTGCGCCCGGCCAAAGCGCCTTAGCCTAGGCGGGTTTGCGCCAGGATGGTTGTGTAGGTTTCCAGCATCGCGCGCGTCACCGCCTCGCGGGTGAAATGCGCCAGATATTCCTCATGGCCAGCGTGGGCGATGCGGCTGCGCAGCTCAGGTGTATCCAGCACCGCGCGCACGGCCCCGGCCAAGGCGGGCGGGTTGTCGGCGGGCACCAGCATGCCGTTCTCGCCATTGCGGATGGTGGCGCGCGGGCCGTCTGATTCGCAGGCGATGAAGGGCGTGGCGGTGGACCAGGCATCCAGGATCACCGTGCCGAAGGGCTCGTAGCGCGAGGGCAGCAGGCAGATATCCGCCGCCCGCAGCAAGGCGCCCCGGTCTGTTCGCCAGCCAAGGAACTTGGCCCGGTCCGCCACGCCAAGTTCCCTTGCCAGGGCTTTCAGCGCGGCCTCCTCGGGGCCGGACCCGGCGATCCAGAGATGGCAGTCCGGCAGCAGGGCCAAGGCCTGCAGGGCGGTGTCGATCCCTTTCACCTTGTGCAGGCGCGAGAGGATGAGCAGCGCCTTCTTGCCGGGCGGGGTGCCGATGCTGGCGCGCTCCAGCGGCGCGGCGTCTTCAACGGAAGGGAAGGTGGGCACGTAGAAGGCGGTGCCGGGGCTGGCGCCGCTTTCATAGGCATGCCGGACAAGGTCACGCGTGACGCCGATGAAATGGGTGCAGGCGGAAAAATGCTTCCGTTGCTCCTCATAATCCCCGTACCAGCCGATGATGGCGGGCGCTGCCCCGGGGGCGACGAGGCTGACCGCCCGGCGCATCCAGCAATGGATGATGTCGGGCTTATAATCCTGGATGAGACGGCGCAGGCGCAGGCGGCGCAACGGGCGCAAAGGCGTGCGCAGCACGTCCGGCGCCATGGCAAGGCCAGCACCTGCCAACTCCAGAAAGCGCGGGGCGGTGGGGCGCATGACGATGCGCTGGTCCAGCCCGGCCTCGTGCAGGCTGAGCATGACATCCGTGGAATAAAGCTCGGCGCCGCCGTCCTTGTTCCCGGCCATGATTTGTAACACGCGCATCTCGGCTTCCGGGCGGTGGATCAGATGCTGGGCTGTTATCCTCTTCCGGGCGGGCGGGCAAATCGCCGCCCGCCCGGCGCTGTGTCAGCTGCGCAGCTTCACATAGGAGCCGGGCGCATCCTCGATGGCCTTGAAGCCCTGCACCGTGCCGGGCTCGCGCGCCGGGAGCTTCTCGGCATTCTGCGCGGTGACCCAGCGCTGCCAGTCCGGCCACCAGGAGCCGCCGATCTCGGTGGCGTTCGTGAACCATTCATCCGGGGTCTCCGGCATGTCCGGATTGATGAAATGGTTGTACTTCCCACCTTCGGGCGGGTTGACCACGCCGGCGATATGGCCCGAGGCCGCCAGCACAAAGCGCACGGGACCGCCAAAATTCCGGGCCCCCTTATAGGTGCTCATCCAGGGCGCGATATGATCCTCCCGGCAGGAGAGGAAATAGCAGGGCAGCTTCACCTGGCCGAGATCGATGGGCACGCCCTGCATGGTCATGCCGCCCGGCTGTGCCAGCAGGTTCTTCTGGTACATGTTGCGAAGGTAAAAAGAGTGCATGGCCGCCGGCATGCGCGTGGCATCCGAGTTCCAGTAGAGCAGATCGAACGGGAATGGCTCCTGCCCCAGCAGGTAGTTGTTCACCACGAAGCTCCAGATGAGATCGTTGGCGCGGAGCATGTTGAAGGTCGTGGCCATCTCCCCGCCTTCCAGATAGCCGCGCTTGCTCATCTTCTCTTCCAGGTTGGAGAGCTGTTCCTCGTCGATGAACACGCCCAGCTCTCCGGAATCCGAAAAATCCGTGAGGGTGACGAAGAAGGTGGCGGAGGCGATGCGCTCATCGCCCTTCACGGCCATGTAGCCGAGCGTGGAGGCCAGCAGCGTGCCGCCCAGGCAATAGCCGATGGCGTTCACCTGGGGCTGCTTGGTGATCTTTTCGATCGCATCCAGCGCCGCCATTACGCCCTCGGTCATGTAATCATCGAAATTCTTGTTCGCGAGCCGCTCATCGGGGTTCACCCAGCTCACCATGAACACGGTATGCCCCTGGGAGACGAGCCAGCGCACCAGCGAGTTCTTCGGGCGCAGATCGAGAATGTAGAATTTATTGATCCAGGGCGGCAGGATCAGAAGCGGCCGGGCCAGTACCTCCTCGGTGGCGGGGCTGTACTGGATCAGCTGCATCAGTTCGTTCTGATAAACGACCTTGCCGGGTGAGACGGCGATGTTCTCGCCAACCTTGAAGGCCTCGGTATCGGTCATCTTGATGCGCAGATTGCCGCGCCCATGCTCCAGGTCGTTGAGCAGGTTGTTCAGGCCGCGTACCAGATTCTCGCCGCCGGTCTCGCGCGTCCGGCGCAGCACTTCCGGGTTGGTGAGGGCGAAATTGCTGGGGCTGAGCGCGTTGATGAATTGCCGTGCGTAGAAATCCACCTTCTGCGCGGTCTTCGGGTCCAGCCCGTCCACATGCGTAACCACATCGTTGATGTAGCGTGCCGAGAGCAGATAGGATTGCTTGATGAAGTCGAAAATCTCGTTCTGCCGCCAGGCGGGGTCGGCGAAGCGTTTGTCCTTGGGGTCGTGGCTGATCACCGGGGCCGGCTCCTCGCCCGACCAGATGCGCCTTGCGGTGTTTTGCCAGAGCGTCATGTAATCGCGCCACAGCCCGATCTGCGCTTCCACCAGCTGCGAGGGGTTGGAGAGCATCTTGGCGGTCATTTCCAAGAAGGCGCCGCTGACATTCAGCGGGTCCATCTCCATGCCGTCCGCGGCTTGGCGTTTCATCCATTCCGTCACCAGCTTCTGGCTGCGGGCGGCGATATCCGCCATGGAGCGGCTGAGTGCCTCGGCATCAGGCAGCTTGATATCAGGTTCCTTGGGCGGCATGGGTGCATTCATGGCAGGCGATCCTTTCCGAGGCGGCTGTTCTGAGGCAAACAAGGGAAATGACCGGGGCGCCGGAAGGCTTCGCGCGCCGGGTTTGGGGCGAGAGAGGGTGGAATGTTCGGGCGACGATTCGCAGCTTCATGGTTGATCTTGGCGGCGACCTCTCTTGGTGGTTGTTCTCAGTCTGTTGGTTTGTACCACGAGGTGGAAGGTGGCGCGATTGCGCAAAACCGGCAACCCCCCCCCGGCGCCAATCTGCCTTACCCGAATCTCGCGGATGTGCCCGCCCCGCAGGCGCCCGCCGCGCCAGGGGCGCAGACCGCGATTGCCGCGCAGGCCCATGGCGGCGTCTCCGCCCCGGCGCCGGGCGCGCTGGCGGGGCTGAGCCTGCCGGCGGCGCCCCCGCCCGTGCCCAATGTGCCGGGTATCTCGCTCTCCAACCCCGTAACCGCGTCAAGGCCGGCACCGGCGCCGGCACCGGCAGCACCCGCCCCCGCAGCACCCGCGCTGCCCAACCGGCCGCCGGTTTCCATCGCCTTCCGCCCCGGCTCGGCGCTGCTGCCTTACAGCCAGGCGGGCGTGATCCAGGGCGTGGTGGCGCAGCGCGGAACGGCGCATTTGCGCGTCTGCGGCTTCGGCGAAGGCTCGATGACCCTGGCGCTGGCCCGCGCCCGGCGCCTAGCCGATCAGCTCACCGCCGACGGCGTTGCGGGGCGGGATATCGACATCAACGCCTTTGCGGCGGGTTCTGGCGGCTTCGTGCAATTGGTGTATTGAGCAGCGCATCAATCATTCTAAACCGAGTTTAAAATGTCCGAAGAGTTTCACCGCATACGCCGCCTGCCCCCTTACGTTTTCGCGGAAGTGAACGCCGCCAAGGCCAAGGCGCGCGCGAGCGCGGAGGACATTATCGATCTCGGCATGGGCAACCCTGACAGCCCGACGCCCGCCCATATCGTTGCCAAGCTGGTGGAGACGGTGGCCGACCCGCGCAGCCACCGTTATTCCACGTCGAAAGGCATTCCCGGCCTGCGCCGTGCCCAGGCGGCCTATTACGAGCGCCGCTTTGGCGTGAAGCTGGACCCGGAGACCGAGGTGATCGCCACGCTGGGGTCCAAGGAGGGGCTGGCCAATCTTGCCGCCGCCATCACCTCGCCGGGCGACACGATTTTGGTGCCCAACCCGTCCTATCCCATCCATCAGTTCGGCTTCATCATCGCGGGCGCGTCGGTGCGCTCCATCCCCGCCACGCCGGATGATGAGATGCTGGCCGCCATTGACCGCGCGGTGCGCCATTCCGTGCCCAAGCCGACCGCGCTGATCGTGAATTTCCCCTCCAACCCCACCGCCTACATGGCGACCTTGGAATTCTACAAGGATCTGGTGAAGCTCGCGAAGCAGCACGAGATTTTCATCATCTCCGACCTCGCCTATTCGGAAATTTATTTCGACGGTAATCCGCCGCCCTCCGTCTTGCAGGTGGAGGGCGCCAAAGACATCACCATCGAGTTCACCTCGATGTCGAAAACCTATTCCATGCCGGGCTGGCGCATGGGGTTTGGCGTCGGCAATCCGCAGCTGATCAAGGCGCTGACGCGGATGAAATCCTACCTCGATTACGGCGCCTTCACCCCCATCCAGGTGGCGGCGACGGCGGCGCTGAACGGCCCGCAGGATTGCGTGGAGGAGATGCGCACCCTCTACCGCGAGCGGCGCGACATTCTGATCAAGGGGCTGCACGCGGCGGGCTGGGACGTGCCGAGCCCTGACGGCTCGATGTTCGCCTGGGCGCCGATTCCGCCGAAATATGCGCATCTGGGCAGCCTGGAATTCTCCAAGCTGCTGATGGCGAAAGCCAAGGTGGCGGTGGCGCCGGGCATTGGCTTTGGCGAGTATGGCGATGGCCATGTGCGCATCGCGCTGGTGGAGAATCAACACCGTCTGCGCCAAGCCCTCCGCAATATCAAACATTTCCTGGCCGCCGATAACGGCGCGCCCGGCGAGACTCAGGCTGAGGTGAAATCTTGAAACCGCTTAAAATCGGAATTGCCGGCCTTGGCACTGTGGGGGCCGGGGTTGTGAAGCTGCTGGCCGCGCAGAAAGAGCTGATTGCGGCACGCGCCGGGCGGCCGATCGTGGTGACGGCGGTGTCCGCCCGCGACCGCAACCGCGACCGTGGCGTGAAGCTGGACGGGTTGAACTGGCACGATGACGCGGTTGCCCTGGCCCATGACCCAGAGGTTGATGTGGTGGTGGAGCTGATCGGCGGCTCCGACGGCAAGGCGAAAGCCCTGGCGCAAGCCGCCATCGCGGCGGGCAAGGATTTCGTGACCGCCAATAAGGCGCTGCTGGCCGTGCATGGCGTGGCGCTGGCCAAGGCGGCCGAGGCCAATCATGTCACCATCGCCTATGAGGCCGCGGTGGCGGGGGGCATTCCCGTCATCAAGGCGCTGCGCGAGGGGCTGGCGGCCAACCAGGTGTCCCGCGTTGCGGGTATTCTCAACGGCACCTGCAATTACATTCTTACGGTCATGCGTGAAGAAGGCCGGGATTTCGGCGATGTGCTCGCCGATGCCCAGAAGCTGGGTTACGCCGAGGCCGACCCCAGCTTCGATATCGACGGCGTGGACGCCGCGCATAAGCTCGCCATCCTGGCCGGGCTCGCCTTCGGCGCGCGGATCAGCTTCGACAGCCTGCATATCGAGGGCATCCGCCGGATTTCGGCCATCGACATCGTCTTCGCCCAGGAGCTGGGCTACCGCATCAAGCTGCTCGGCATCGCCGAGACGACCGAGTCCGGGATTTCGCTGCGCGTGCATCCCGCCATGGTGCCGGAGCAAAAACCCATCGCCACGGTGGATGGCGTATTCAACGCCGTGCTGCTGGAGGGGGATTTCTCCGGCCCGGTGTTCCTGCGCGGGCGCGGCGCCGGCGAAGGCCCGACGGCGAGTGCCGTGGTGGCCGACCTCATCGATCTCGCGCGCGGCATCCGCGTGCCGGTTTGGGGCATGGAGGAAAGCGCGCTGGCGCATGCGCGCATCGCGCCGGTCTCCCAGCTTGTCAGCGCCTATTTCCTGCGCCTCTCCGTCGTCGACCAGCCTGGCGTGCTGGCGGATGTCACCGCCATTCTGCGCGACCATGGCATCTCGCTCGAATCCATGCTGCAACATGGGCGCAAGCCGGGCGAGGCCGTGCCGATTGTGCTGGTGACGCATGAAACCCATGAAGCGGCGGTGAATGCGGCGCTGACGCGTATCTCCGCCCTGCCGACCGTGCTGGAACCGCCGGCCCTCATCCGTATCGAACCGCAATAATCAGGAGCCTCAATCATGTCAGAAACCCGCCGTCTTGAGGATGTCTCCGACCGTAACCTGGCGCTTGAACTGGTGCGCGTGACTGAGGCGGCGGCCATCGCCGCCTCGCGCTGGATCGGCCGGGGCAAGAAAAACGAGGCCGATGGCGCCGCCGTGGAGGCGATGCGCAAGGCGTTCGACACGGTGGCCATCAACGGCACCGTGGTGATCGGCGAAGGTGAGATGGACGAGGCGCCGATGCTCTATATCGGCGAGAAGGTGGGCTGTGGCGGCCCGGCCATGGATATCGCCGTGGACCCGCTGGAGGGCACCACCATCACCGCCAAGGGCGGGCCGAACGCCATTGCCACCGTGGCGCTGGCCGAGCACGGCAACTTCCTGCACGCACCGGACATCTACATGGACAAGATCGCCGTTGGCGGCGGCTTGCCGGATGGCGTGATCTCGCTCGACGCGCCGGTGAAGGAAAACCTCAAGAACCTGGCGCTGGCCAAGGGGATCGATATTTCCGAGCTGATGGTCTGCATGCTGGACCGCGACCGCCATGCCGAGACGATCGCGAAAATCCGCGAGGCGGGGGCGCGCATCCTGCTGCTGGGCGATGGCGATGTGGCGGGGGTGATCGCGGCTTCGCTGCCGGGTGGCGGCGTGGACATGTATCTGGGCTCGGGCGGCGCGCCGGAGGGCGTGCTGGCGGCGGCGGCTTTGCGCTGCACCGGCGGGCAGATGCAGGGGCGGCTGATGTTCGAGGACGAGGCGCAGATTGCCCGCGCCAGGACCATGGGCATCACCGATCCCAACCATGTCTATACGCTGGAGGAAATGGCCAAGGGCGATGTGATGTTCGCGGCCACGGGTGTCACCTCCGGGGCCATGCTGAACGGCGTGCGCCGGGTGGGGCATGGGGCGGTGACGCATTCCATCGTCATGCGCTCCAAATCCGGCACGGTGCGCTATGTCGAGGCGCACCATAATTTCGCAAAGAAGAATCTGGGTATCTGAACCGCCGGATTTTCAATTTCCAAAAGTTTTTTGGGGCGCCTTTTTTACAAAAAAGGCGCCCCTTTCTTTTACAGCACCCGCAGCAGCGCCACGAACTCCGCCACGCTCAACGTCTCCGCCCGGCGCGATGAGTCGATTCCCGCTTTCGCGCACAGCGCCTCGCCGCCCAGGCCCTTCAGCGCCCCGCGCAGCATCTTGCGCCGCTGGCCGAAGGCGGCGGCGGTCAGGCGCTCCATGGCTTTCAATTCCTCGCGCGCAGGCTGCTCAGGGCGGGGGATCAGCCGGATGAGCGCTGATTCCACCTTCGGCGGCGGGGCGAAGGCCCCGGCCGGGATGCGCATCAGCATCGTCACCTCGCACAGCCACTGCGCCAGCACCGAGACGCGGCCATAGGCGCTTGTGTTGGGCGCGGCGCAGATGCGCTCGGCGACCTCAAGCTGGAACATCAACGTCATGGACTGGAATTCAGCCGCCTGCTGCAGCCAGTTCACCAGCAGCAGCGTGCCGATATTATAGGGCAGGTTCGCCACGATGGCGCGCGGTGCGGGCACCAGGGCGGGCAGATCGGCCTTCATGGCGTCGGCCTCGATGATGCTTAAGCGGTCCGTGGTGGCGGCCAGCGCGGTGATCGCGGCGACGGCGCGCTTGTCATACTCAATGGCCGTGACATGCGCGGCCTTGGTTTCCAGCAGGGCGCGGGTCAGCCCGCCGGGGCCGGGGCCGATCTCGATGACATTCACCCCCTCCAGCTTGCCGGCCGCGGCGGCGATGCGCGCCAGCAGGCTGGGGTCGAGCAGAAAATGCTGGCCGAGGGATTTATCGGCACGCAAATCGAAAGCGCGGATGACCTCCGCCAGGGAGGGTCGTGAAATTTCAGCCATGGCCGCTTGTTAGCCGATGCCGGGCCATGGCAACAGAGAGATGTGGATATGCCAACCGACCCGGCTGGTTTTATACAAATACCCCGGCTGCTTCGTGCATTGGTGCGGGCGGATGAGGTCTGGCTCGCCCTGCTGGCGGCGGTGGTGGGGGTGTTCGCCGGGCTTGGCGTGGTGATCATCAACGCCGTCACCCTGTTCATGCACAGCCAGCTCTTCGTGCTGGCGCCGGGGAAGGGGTTGTCCGAAGCGCCATCCATTGACCCGTTGCGCGCCATCGCGGTGCCGATGCTGGGCGGGTTGGCGCTGGGCCTCTCCATGTGGGGGCTGGCGCGGTTCCGGCCCAAGCCGATGGTCGACCCGATCGAGGCCAATGCGCTTTATGGCGGGCGCATGTCGCTTGCGGATTCGATCATTGTCGCGGCGCAGACGGCCTGGTCCAACGGGGTTGGCGCTTCGGTGGGGCTGGAGGCGGGCTATGCGCAGCTGGGCTCTGGCATCGCGTCCTGGCTCGGGCGCAATTTCCGGCTCCGGCGCAATGATCTGCGGACCCTGGTGGGGTGCGGCGCGGCGGCGGCCATCGGCGGGGCCTTCAACGCGCCGCTCTGCGGGGCGTTTTATGGCATCGAGCTGATCATCGGCATCTATTCGGTGATGACGCTGCCCTTTGTCGTCATCGCGGCGCTGGCCGGTACGCTGACCGTGCAGGTGCTGGGGTTCGCCTCGCCACCGCTGAATGTGACGCTGCCGGTGAACGTGCTGCATGACGCCTACGGGATCATCCTGATCGAAGGGGTGGCCTGCGGGATCGCGGGCATTGTCATCATGCGCGGGGTGACGCTGATCGAGACGGCCTTCCGGCGCAGCGGCATCCCGCTCTGGCTGCGGCCATTGCTGGGCGGCGCCGTGGTGGGGGTGCTGGGCTGCCTCACGCCCAAGGCGATGTCCTCCGGCCATTCCGCCTTGCACGCTTATATAGATGTGAGCTTTCCCTTCCTGGTGGTGGCGGGGATTTTCCTGGCCAAGGCCATCGCCTCGGCCTTTTCCATAGGAACCGGGTTCCGGGGCGGTCTGTTCTTTGCCTCTTTGTTCCTGGGGGCGCTATTTGGCAAGGTATTCGCCGGCATTGTCAGCATCCTGCCCTTCGTTACGCCTATGCCGGTGGGGCTGTATGCGGTGGTGGGCATGAGCGGGCTGGCGGCGGCGATTGTCGGCGGGCCGATGACCATGACCTTCCTGGCTTTGGAAACCACGCAGAATTTCGCCGTGACCATGGCGGTGCTGGCCGCCGCCATCGTCGCCACCATCACGGTGCGCCGTCTGTTTGGGTATTCCTTCGCCACCTGGCGGTTCCATCTGCGGGGCGAGCAGATCCGCTCCGCCGTGGATGTCGGCTGGATTCATGCCCTGACGGTCGGCCGCATGATGCGCGCCGTGCCGGTGACGGCGCGGCCGGAAACCAGCCTGGAGGTGTTTCGCCAGGAGGTGCCGCTGGGCGCCACGCAACGTGTGATCGTAACCGATTCGGAGGGGAAATATGCCGGCGTTGCCTATCCGGCGGAGGCCGCGATTGTCACCGGCGAGGGGCGGAGCATCAAGGATATCCTGCACCACCAGAGCTATTTCCTGCTGCCTGGCATGAGCGTGAAGGAGGCGCTGAACCTGTTCGAAAGCGCCGAGGCGGATGCCTTGGCGGTGCTGGACGGGCCCGAGACACGCCGGGTTCTGGGCTTGCTGACCGAACAATATGCCCTGCGGCGCTATAACGAGGAGTTAGATCGCCGCAGGCGTGAGGTTTCGGGGGAGTAATGAGATGTTTTTGCTGGGTAATTGATATAATATTGATGATTATATCGTAATAAATGCCCTGGTTTATAATTATAGATTGTAGATAATGTTTTGATTCCGGTTATTATTTTATAATACAAATATTATTGTTTGTACTATTCTTCTGGAGCTGGCCGGATAATGGACAATTTTAGGGCTGCGTGGCCATAATTTGCGGCGCAAGTGTGTCTATATAAGGTTTTTTGAATAATAAAATTCGTATATTATATTTTTTACGATACGCATTACGAGTATGTTACGGCCCCCAGGCACGCGTAGCACGAGAATTTAAGGGATTCGTACAACCTTATTTCTTGATTTTATTGCGCCGCAAGGTAAGATCGAATCGAAGGTGGAATGTAAGGGGTGCTTATGAGTGGTACGGCAATACTAACAATCGGCGGTGCGTATAGCGGCCTACCGAGGGTTCTGGACGTCCCCTCCGCTCTGCCCTCTTCGATCAACACGATGTTGCAGGCCTATCTGAACGGCGTGACCAATTCCCTATTGGGCGGCCAGGAGACGGGCACGAACTACGACGCCGTCACGGGAACGTCCATCACCTCGGTTGGTCCCGGAACGAATTACGTCTTTGGAATCACCGACATCAATAGCGTTGGTGATATCACAAGCGGCAACGCCGCCGGTGCGGTCTCCGTTCCCTCTGGCGTTACGCAGCTGGCGGTTCAGGATCCCGGTGCCGTGACGGTTGACGGTGTCTCCAGCACCAACTTCGCGCTATTCGGCGCGAACAGCAATGTTGTCTATAATGCTTCCGGCGGCTCGGCTTCCATCTTTGCGGCTGGCGGCAGTGATTCGATTTTCGCGTCCGGTTCCGGTTCGAATGACACGGTTATCTCCGCCGGTAATGACTCCGTCAACTTCAACGGCACCGACGGTGCCGATCAAGTGGATGCGGTTGGCAATGCCACGACACAGGTGTTCATCGGTGGTTCCGATGTCGCGACCGTCACGGCATCTGATAACGCCAAGGTTAGCGTGGTGTTCCATACCAACGCGGGTGGCAACCTGGAATTCATCAACAATTCCTCCCAGGCTCAGACCGTCTACTCCGGGTCTTACACCACGGCGGGCGGTGGCAGCGTCTATGCCCCGAACTCCATCACCGTGTTTGGCGGCGCTGGCGGTGGCTATTATAATGGCGGTCGTTCGGGCCTCAATTACCTTAATGGCGGCACCGGCAATTCCACCCTGATCGGTGGCGGGCAGGGTGACACGCTGGTGGCTGGCGGTCAGTCGAATGATCTGTTCGGTGGCGCTGGCGGTGAAACGCTGGTTGGTAACGGCGTTGCGAATAACTTTTTTACCGGCCTTGAAGAGGCGGGTATCGGCTCAATTCAGGCTGTTGGCGGGTTGGTTTCCGCAAATGGCTCTGGCGCTCAGAACTTCCTGTTGGGTAATGTTGACGGGACGACCCTGACCGGCTCTACCGTGACCGGCTCGGCAAATATCTTCGACGTACTTGGCACCTACACCACGTCGGGCGGCCAGGGAGAGACCTATAGCGGTGGCTCTTTCACCATCTCTGATTTTGGCGGCAACGATACGATCGCGCTGATCAGCGGTCAGTTTTCCTTTGGGGCTGATGCGCCGTCGGTGGAGAGCATTGCGGGCGCCCTGGGCGGCGGAACACAGCTTCTGCTTACCGACGGCACCGTCATCACGCTCAAGGGTGTCTCCACCAGCAACATCAACGTCAGTGGCGGCGGGCACATTATTACTTATACCTGATCTGTTCTGGGGGAATCGCTTCAAAGCCTGCCTTGCAATGCAAGGCAGGCTTTTTTCTTGCGAGATTGACCGGGGGCTGCCATCGCCCTGGCCAGATGGGCAATGGCTTTCAGCCGGCCGGCTTGAAGTCGAGAACGATGCCGTTGATGCAATAGCGCAGGCCCGTTGGCGGCGGTCCGTCCTCGAACACATGGCCGAGATGGCCGCCGCAATTGCTGCAATGCGCCTCGATGCGGATCATGCCGTGGCTGCGGTCGACGCTCGTGGCAATGGTCCCTTCGACAGGGTCGTTGAAACTCGGCCACCCCGTGCCGCTTTCAAATTTGCTGTTTGAGATGAACAGGGTCTGTCCGCAGCCCGCGCAGCTGAAGCTGCCGGCCCGCTTTTCGAAATTCAGGGCGCAGGTGCCGGGGCGCTCCGTGGCATGCTCACGCAATATGGCATATTGCTCCGGCGTCAGGCGTTGGCGCCATTCCTCCTCGGTCAGGGTAAAGGGAAATTCAGTTTCGTTGACGGCACTCATGAGAGTCTCCCCTGCGGTGCAAACACTGCAGATTATATAGTTCGAGCGTCTCCGGGGCCAAGCCATAGTTGCGGGGTCCAGAGAAAATGACCTTAACATCATGCCCCGAATCGATGCCAAGCGCGGCCGGAGACGAGCGGCGGGTGACCGTTCAGCCGCTTGAGGCGCCACGCGATGCTTATCCTGGCGCTGTACGCGGCCTGGCCTCGTTCCTGGCCGCGGCCGGTCATTATTTGCTCTCTCGACCCACGGCCATGCTGAACGGGGATCAGGCCGCCGGCCATGTCTCGGGCGATTATCTGTTGGTGGAGGGGGGGTCAACCCAGATAACGCCGCCGCGCTGGCGGCGGGCGTGACGCATGTCCCCCGCTTGGCATGCTTTCGGGGCCGTTGAACGCGGTCCTTTGGGGCCTGCCGGTTCAACGGCAAGGCGCCCCGGCCCCATTTTCCGTTTATGGCTACGGGGCGGATCTGTTCCCCCGC
>DATJXU010000239.1:0-25437 GCA_035499915.1 Acidocella sp. | reverse complement strand
CGCCAGCGTGCCCGAGGAGCCGGTATGATGCAGCCCGGCAGCGTGATCGGCATGATCGGCGGCGGGCAGCTGGGCCGCATGTCCGCCATGGCGGCGGCCAGGCTCGGCTTTCTCGTGCATGTCTTCTCGCCGGAGCAGGACGGCCCGGCCGCGCAGGTGGCGGCCCGCAACACCGTGGCCTCCTATGACGATCTGGACGCGCTGCGCCGCTTTGCCGATGAGGTGGACGTCGTCACCTTCGAGTTCGAGAACCTGCCCGCCGCCTCGCTGGAGCTGCTGGAAAGCCTGAAGCCGGTGCGCCCGGGGGCCAAAATCCTGGCGATCAGCCAGGACAGGATTCTGGAGAAGCAATTCCTGAACGATGCCGGCATCGCCACCGCGCCATGGGCCAAGGTGGAGAGCCTGGAGGAGCTGGAAGCGGCGGCGCAGACGCTCGGCCTGCCCGCCGTGCTGAAGACCACCCGGCTGGGCTATGACGGCAAGGGCCAGGCGATGCTGCGCGCGAAGGAGGATCTGCCAGCCGCCTTTGCCCGGCTGGCGCCGAAGCCCTTGGTGCTGGAAGGCTTCGTGGATTTCGGCGCGGAAATCTCCGTCATGGTCGCGCGCGGCGTGAATGGCGAGATCGTGTGTTTCGACACGGTCGAGAACCGCCACAAGCACCATATTCTCGACCTCACCTTGGCCCCCGCCCCGCTGGCGCCGGATATTCTGGAGGCGGCGCAGCGCATCGCCCGCACGGTGGCCGAGCGGCTGGAGCTGGTTGGGCTTTTGGGCGTGGAGATGTTCGTCACCGCCCGTGGCCAGGTGGTGGTGAACGAGATCGCCCCGCGCCCGCATAATTCCGGGCACTGGACCATGGATGCCTGCCCCTGCGGGCAGTTCGAGATGCAGATCCGCGCCGTGACCGGGCTGCCCTTGCCGCCTGCCGTGCGGCACTCCGACGCGGTGATGAAAAACCTGATCGGCCCCGATGACATGGCGCTCTGGCCGCAAATCCTGGCGACTCCGGGGCTGATTGCGCATCATTACGGCAAGGCGCAAGCCCGGCCCGGCCGCAAGATGGGCCATATTAACCGGCTCTTCCCCAAGGGCGCGCTGCCAGGGGAATTCGGCATAGAAGATGCCCTGAAGCTGGCGCCGGAAGGCTAAGAAAAAGCCCTCAAAAATCCCGGGTCTGGCGCTGGCGCTTGATCTCGCCCCGGTGGCTTTTCGAGTCGAGGCGGCGGGTTTTTGAGGCCTTGGTGGGCTTGGTCGCGCGGCGGGTTTTGGGCACAACCGCGGCCTCGCGGATGAGGGCGAACAGCTTTTCGCGCGCCTCCTCGCGGTTGCGCAGCTGGGAGCGATGCTCCTCCGACTCGATCAGGATGATGCCGCTCAGCGTCAGCCGCTTGCCGGCCAGCCGGGCGAGGCGGGCCTTCACGGGCTCGGGCAGGGTGGTGTTGGCCGCAAGGTTGAACCGCAGCTGAACGGCGGTGGACACCTTGTTGACATTCTGCCCGCCGGGGCCGGAGGCGGGGGTAAAAAATTCCTCCAGGTCAGACTCGCTGATCTGGAGGCTCTTTGTCACTCGTATCAGCATCGGAGCCTCTCTAAATGGGAGAGGGCGATTCAGAGTTTCATGCCCGCCCGCAAGCAGGCGTGCATGAAATCATCGCGCTCTATCCAGGCTCCGGGACGCCGGAATTAGGCGGCCTTCGCCTCTTTCTTGGCCACGGCGCGCTCCAGGCGGCGCTTCAGGGCCAGACCTTCAACGGTCAGCTTGGCGTCGGTGTGGGAGAGCAGGTAGGAGTCCAGCCCGCCATTATGCTCGATCGTGCGGATCGCGCGGGTGGAGAGACGCAGGCGGACAGCGCCCAGCGTGTCAGAGAGCAGCGTGGTGACCTGCAGGTTGGGCAGGAACCGGCGGCGGCTCTTGTTGTTCGCGTGGCTGACATTATTGCCAGCTTGCACGGTCTTTCCGGTCAGGTCGCAACGGCGGGCCATGATACTCTTCCTCAAACAAACGCAAATCGGGCTGGCAGGGGCCAGCCCGGAATTTCGGGGCGGCTTATGGCTGAAGGGGCCTGCGGCGTCAAGTGAGTCCGCGCGGGCAGGCCCGAAGATTCAGCCGGATTCTTAGGCTTGGCCCGTTTTGTCCTGGCCGGAGGCCGCGTGCATCTCGCCACTCTCGATGCTCTCAATGGCGTTCTGCAGAATTTGCACGACCACCGCATCGGGCAAGGAGCGGGTCAGCAGCCCCATGGCGCCGCCCAGCAGCGCCGAGGCGATGGCCAGCTCTGAAAGCTCCTGGCCGATCATGTATTCGATCGCCTTGTCCACCACGGAGCCGGCATGGTTCAGTTCGCGTTCGGGGGGGGATTGTCTGTCTGTCATGGCATAAGTCCAAATTTTGGCGTCTCTTATCTGGTGCGCCGGGGCGGCGCTACCAGCCCATTCCTTATTCGGCGGCGTCCTGGGCGGTTTTTTCCGCAGGCGTGGCATTTGCACCATCGGCCAGGGGGGCCTCGTGCTCCATGACCGCCTGGGCCGCCCACATGCTGGCATAAACCCCGTCCGCGGCCAGCAGGGCGGCGTGGGCGCCGCGCTCCACCACCACCCCTTCGCGCAGGACCAGGATTTCATCCGAATCCGTCACGGTGGAGAGCCGGTGGGCGATGACCAGTGTGGTGCGGTGCTGGGCAACAGAGCGCAGCGCGGCGGAGATGCCCTGTTCCGTGGCGGTGTCCAGCGCGCTGGTGGCTTCGTCCAGAATCAGGATGCGCGGGTTCTTCAGGATGGTGCGGGCAATGGCCACGCGCTGCTTCTCGCCGCCCGAGAGTTTCAGCCCGCGCTCGCCCACCTTGGTGTTGTAGCCCTGGGGGAGGGAGGTGATGAAATCATGGATCTGCGCCAGCCGCGCGGCCTGCTCCACCTCCTCCCTGGTGGCACCAGGGCGGCCATAGGCGATGTTGTAGAAGATGCTGTCATTGAACAGCACCGTATCCTGCGGCACCACGCCGATGGCGGCGCGCAAATCATGCTGGCGGTAGCTGCGCACATCATGGCCATCCACCAGCACCTGCCCGCCGGTGGTGTCGTAGAACCGGAACACCAGGCGCGAGATGGTGGATTTGCCGGAACCCGTGGGGCCGACAATGGCGATTTTCTGCCCAGGGGAGGCGGTGAAGCTGACACCTTTCAGAATCTGCCGGTCGGGGTTGTAGGCAAACTGCACATCCTCGAACCGGATTTCGGCGGGCGCGCCATGTGAGGCGAGCGGGAGGGCGTTTGGCTCGTCCTTCACCTCCTGGTTGACGCGCAGGAGCGAGAACATCTGCTCCATATCCACCAGGCCCTGGTTGAGGGTGAGGTAGGTGAAGCCCAGGAAGTTCAGCGGCACGTAGAGTTGCAGGAGGTAGGTGTTCACCAGCACGAAGCTGCCGATGCTCATCGTATGGTGCACCACGCCAGTGGCGGCCATGATCATCATCGCGCCCAGCGCCAAAGAGATGATGATGGCCTGGCCGATATTCAGCACGTTCAGCGAGACCTGGGATTTCACCGAGGCGCTTTCAAACCGCGCCAGGCTTTCGTCGAAGCGCTTGGATTCATGCGTCTCGTTGCCGAAATACTTGACGGTTTCGAAATTGATCAGGCTGTCGATGGCCTTGGTCTGGGCCTCGTTATCCGTCTCGTTCATCGTGCGGCGGAACTTGGTGCGCCAGGCGGTGAAGCTGAAGGTGAAGGCGATATAAAGCCCGATGGCGACGAAGGTGATCAGCGCATACCAGCCATTGAACAGATGCCAGAGCATGAAGGTGGTGAGCAGCAGCTCGATGATCGTCGGCACCAGGTTGAAGGTGGCCAGCCGCAGTACGGACTGGATGCCCAGCGTGCCGCGCAGGATGATGTTGGAGAGCCCGCCGGTCTGCCGGTCCAGGTGGAAGCGCATGGAGAGCGCGTGCAGATGCTCGAAGGTCTTGCGGGCCACCACGCGCGAGGCGCGCATCTGCACCCCGGCGAACAAGGCATCCCTTAGCTCCCCGAAGGCGGCGGCGGCGATGCGCACGGCCACATAGCCGCCGATGAGCGCCGCCGGCAGGCCGAGCGGCCCGGCTGCATGGGTGAGCTTGTCCACCATATGGCCATAGACCACCGGCACATAGACCGTGCCGATTTTGGCCAGCAGCATGGCGATGCAGGCCAGCACGAGCTTCACCCGCAGGCCTGTCTCCCCGTGCGGCCAAAGATAGGGGAGGAGGGAGAGGGTGGTCTTGAAGGAGCCTCGTGCGGTCTTGGCGGACGCGTTCGGGGCCAAATGGGGGTTGGCACGGGCGGCGGATCGGGTCATGACCCAGCACATGGCATCTGACGCACGACTTGCAAAGCTTCTCGCGGATATTGAATCCTGCCACTCGGCCAGGCTGCCGGGCACAAGGCTGGCGCTGCATGCGGGGGCGCATCATATCGGTTATCTGAAGCCGGAGCTGGCGGAGCGGCTGCGCGGGATCGAGCCCGCCATCAGTCTCTCCCTCGGCCGGGCGGAGATGCCCGAGGCGCTGCTGCCCCGGCTGAATGAGTTGGCGCAGGCGACGGGGTTGCGCAACCGGGCCGAGGATTTCGACGTGCGGGCGCGGGTGGGCGGGCCGGTGCTGGGCGTGCTGGACCGCGGCGCCCTGCCGGATTTTGGCGTAATCGGCGTTGGGGTGCATCTGAACGGGCTGGTCCGCAAGCCAGACGGGCTGCATGTCTGGGTGGCCAAGCGCGCCGCCAACAAGAAGCTGGACCCCGGCAAGCTGGACCATCTGGTGGCGGGCGGCGTGCCGGCGGGCCACACCCCCTTCGCCGCGTTGCTGAAGGAGGCCGGGGAAGAGGCCGGGCTTGATGAAGCCTGGGCCGCCAAGGCGCGGGAGGTGGCGCGCTTTCGCTATAACATGGACCGGCCGGAAGGGCTGCGCCGCGATGCCATCTATGCCTATGACCTCGAATTGCCGGATGATTTCACCCCGAAGCCCATGGATGGCGAGGTGGAGAGCTTCTCGCTCTGGCCGCTGGCGGCGGTGAAGGAGGCGCTGTGCACCGGGGATGATTTCAAGTTCAACGTGGTGCTGGTGCTGCTGGATTTGCTGCTGCGCCAGGGCCTGTTTGCCCCGGCGGCGGCGGAATTGTTAAAATCCGCTCTGTACCGCGATGTAATTTAGCGCGCTGTTAACCCATGCGGTGATTCTCCTTACCGGGAAACCCAGGAGGTCGCGGCATGGATATCCAGCTTGTTTTTGATGGCACAACCTCTGAGGCGCCCAGCGGTTTCACCGCCGCCATGGCCTATGCGGCGGGCCAGCTCGACGCCCTGATCACCAACAACATCACCGTCAGCATCGAGGTGAGTTGGGACAGCACCGGCCAGGTGCTGGGGAAGGCCTCGCCCGCTCTGAGCGCGGCGGGGCTGTACAGCTATGCGGATGTGGTGGCGGCCTTGCGGGCTCATGCGCAGACCGCCACGCAGCTGGCGGCGGTAAACGCCCTGCCCGCCAAGGACCCGACAGGCGGCAACGGGCTGTATCTCACTTTGGCGCAAGCCGAGGCGCTGGGCCTGCCCGCCACGAATTTTTCCAGCGCCATCGGCGGCCTCGACGGCATGGTGGCATTTGGCACCGGCGGGGGCGTGTTGAATTTCAGCACCGCTTCAGGGGCGCTGGCGGGGGCGCTGGATTTCGTCGGCACCGCCGAGCATGAGCTTACCCACGCGCTGGGGCGGGTGGATTTCGATGACGGGTCGGATTTCACCCTCATGGATCTCTACGCCTATGCCGCCGCCGGCACGCTGCAATCCACGCCCTACGCGCCCTCTTATTTCTCGATCGATGACGGCGCGACCAATCTCGCCAGTTTCGACACCACGAGCGACATCAGCGACTGGGCGGATACCGCCCAGTCGCGCACGGATGCGTTCAGCGCCTATGAATATCCCGGCTATGCCACCACCATCTCGGCGGTGGATGACACGCTGATGAGCGTGCTGGGGTTCGACATCGCCTGTTTCTGCCCCGGCACGATGATCATGACGCCGCGCGGCGAGGTGCCGGTGGAGCGCCTTGCCATTGGCGATGCGGTGCAGACGAAAAACGGCCCCGAACGGATCAAATGGATCGGCCGCAGCGCCTATGAGGGGCGGTTTCTGGGCCAGAATCCGCTGATGCTGCCGGTGACCTTCCTGCCCGGCGCATTGGGCGAGGGCGCGCCCTGCCGGGCCATGACGGTCTCGCCCGGCCATGGGGTGTTCCTGCATGGCGTGCTGGTGCCCGCCTGGCGGCTGGTGAACCAGGTGACCGTGCTGCAGGCGCCCTGCACGGGGCCGGTTGCGTATCTGCATATCGATCTGGCGCGCCACGATTTGCTGGTCTCGGACGGCTGCCTGAGCGAGAGCTACCAGAACGGCGTGCCGCGAAGCTGGTTTCACAACGCGGCGGCGTACGAAGCGCTTTACCCGGGCGCGGATGAACCCTACGCGCCTTGTGCGCCGCTTGTGGAGGACGGCGTGGCGCTGGAGGCGCTGCGCGATTGGGTGAACCGCAGGGCAGGGCTGAACCGCGCGGCGGCGCCCGGCGGCGCGTTGCGGGGGGCTGTGGATGTGGCGGGGCCTGAACTCTGCGCGGGCTGGGCGCAATGCCCCGAGGCGCCGGATGTGCCGGTGACATTGCTGGTGATGGCGGGGGGCGAAATTCTCGCCCGGGTGGTGGCCAATGTCTACCGGGCGGATCTGCGCATCGCAGGGATCGGCAAGGGCTGCCATGGCTTTGCCGTGGCGCTGCCCGCCGGGGCGAGGGGAGAGATTGCTGTCCGCCGCGCCAGCGATGGCACGTTGCTCTGCCCGCCGGGAACAGGCCGCCAGGCGGCGTAAGGCCGGGCA
This sequence comes from Acidocella sp., assembly GCA_035499915.1. Lineage (GTDB taxonomy): Bacteria > Pseudomonadota > Alphaproteobacteria > Acetobacterales > Acetobacteraceae > Acidocella. The sequence continues at coordinate 18,548 of DATJXU010000239.1, read as the reverse complement.
CCGCCCCTCCGCTCCCGGCGCGGGCCGTGCGAGACACGCGGCTTGGCCCTTCTCCAAGGCGATGAACGGGGTTAGTCTACAACCAGAACGTGGGCGGATGGGCCGTTCATCTGGGAATGGCTGATGACGTCTAATTCCCACAACACAGATTAAGCGGAACAGCGACAATGCAGCCGGAAAACGCAGAATCCCGCAGCGACCAGAAGCGGCGTCTGCAAAATGTTGAAGACGCCGGGCCTGAACGAAAATCCGGGGCGAATCGCCGGCAGGAACCACGCCGCCCGGTTGACAGCCTCACCCATATGATGCGCAAAAGCCGGGTCATATTCGATGACGACGGGAAAGACGTCCAGTTTTGCAGCATCCTTGATGCCTCCGACAATGGATACCGCATTTCCCTGACGCCCCGCCGGGCCATCGATATCGGACGGGGACTCATTCTTGAACGCGCGGATGGCTCCAGGATGCGTACGCTCGTGCGCTGGACCGCGGGCGATGAGATCGGCATGCAGATCGACTGGACATATGCCCGCATCATTCTGGATGCCGCGGGCAAAGAGGCCCATGTCTGCAAATTCCTTGCGGGCTCCGAGGCTGTCTACCGGATTGAATTCAACCTCCCGCAGAAGCTCCAGCCTGGAAAGGATCTCATCCTCGAAACCGCGAACGGGGTGCGCCACCAGGCCCGTGTGCAATGGATCTGGGAGACGGAGATCGGCCTTCAAAGCCTCAAGAAAATTCCGCCCTCTCCCCTCGGCCGTTGAAGGATGTGAGACGTCCGGCCGCCTTGCCCGCCCCGGCGCGAAACCAGTCGCCTTGCTGGTCACGTTGCGGCCAAGGCCAAAAAAACAGTTGCGTGCTCAGTCCGCTTGCCGCAACGCCTCAACTCTCCTCGGCGGGCGTCTCTTCCGGCTTCACGCGCCGGGCGCGCAGCTTGCGGATGCGCCTGGCATCCGCATCCAGCACCAAAAACTCCACCCCTGAGGGGTGAGAGATGATCTCGCCGCGTGCGGGCACACGCTCCGCCAGGTTGAACACCAGCCCGCCGACGGTTTCGATATCGGCATCGCGCTCATCGTCCGACAGCACGGGGCCGATCTTGTCCTCGAATGCCTCAACCGGCAGGCGGGCATTGATGTCGTAGGAGCCGTCAGGCCGTTCGGTCAGCATCGGGCCTTCGATTTCGTCATGCTCGTCCGAAATGTCGCCGACGATGGTCTCCACCAGATCCTCGATGGTCACCAGCCCGTCGATGCCGCCATATTCGTCCACCACCAGGGCGAGATGGGTATGGGTCTGGCGCATCTGCAAAAGCAGGTCGAGCACCGGCACCTGGGGGGCCACCATCAGCGGCTTGCGCAGGATTTTCTCGACCGAGAATTCCGACGCCGCGCCGGTGAAGCCAAACACATCCTTGATATGCACCATGCCCGCCACGTCATCGAGATGATCGCGATAGACCGGCATGCGCGAATGGCCTTCCTCGCGGATGAAGGCCAGGGCCTCGTCCAGCGTCACATCCGCCTTCATCGCCACGATGTCCGGGCGGGGGATCATCACGTCATCGGCGGTGATGTCGCGCAGGCGCAGCACATTGCCGATGAGGGCGCGCTCCTGCGGGTTGAGGTCGAGCGACTCGCCATCGCCCTGCGCGGCTTCGGCGTTGTTTTCCTGCTGGACCAGCTCCGCGATGGAGGCGCGCACCGACTGCTCCTGGCTGCGCAGCTTACCCAGCAGGCGGCTCAGCGTGTTGCTCATCGGTTTTTCCAGGGGTTGGGCACATGCAGGCGCGCGAGGATGCGGGTTTCCTCCGCCTCCATCTCCCGCGCCTCGCCGGGGTGGTGATGGTCATAGCCCTGCAGATGCAGGGCGCCATGCACGATCAGATGGGTGAGATGGTTGGCGATGCTCTTGCGCTCGCGCTTGGCCTCCCGCGCCACCACGCCGAAGGCCAGCAATATTTCAGCGGGCTGCTCATAGGTGAGCACGTTGGTTGGCTTGTTCTTGCCGCGGTCGCGGAAGTTCAGCTGTTTCACGGTGCGGTCATCGGTCAGCGCCACGCTGGCCGCACAGCCCGAGGCCGCAAGAGCGCGGCCAATTCGGCGCACAACATCAGGCACATGGGCGCGCCAGCGCCGGTCCGTGACTACGATTTCAAACCCCCCGAGGGGGCTGGTACTTCCAGGGTCGTCCATTGGTCTTTGTGTCTGTTGCAAACCCGCGGGGGGTAAGTCAACCGTTGCGGGGTTGTTTGAACGGGCGGGTCACGCGCCGGCGTGAGCCATGGCCGGTTCAATCCGGCGCGATTGCACGCTAACCTTGCCGCTCGCGGGCATGCTCCTTCACCGCGGCGTAACGCTGGTCATAGGCTTCCACGATGCGCGCCACCAGCGGGTGGCGGACCACATCGGCATTGGTGAAGCGGGTGACGCCGATGCCCTGCACGCCCTCCAGCGTCTCCAGCGCGTCCGCAAGGCCCGAGCGCGTGTTGGGCGGCAGGTCGATCTGCGAAAGATCGCCGGTGATGACCATGCGCGTGCCCTCGCCCATGCGCGTCAGGAACATCTTCATCTGCACGGCGGTGGTGTTCTGCGCCTCGTCCAGGATCACGAAGGCATGCGCCAGGGTGCGGCCGCGCATGAAGGCGAGCGGGGCGATCTCGATCTCGCCGGTGGCCATGCGCTTGGTGAGCTGGTCGCCGGGCAGCAGGTCGTTCAGCGCATCGTAGAGCGGGCGCAGATAGGGGTCGACCTTCTCTTTCATATCCCCGGGCAGGAAGCCCAGCCGCTCACCGGCCTCCACCGCCGGGCGGGACAGTACGATCCGGTCCACCCTTCCGGAGGTGAGCATGGCCACCGCCTGGGCGACGGCCAGATAGGTCTTGCCGGTGCCGGCGGGGCCGAGGCCGAACACCATCTCATGGCGGGCCAGCGTCTCGATATAAGCCGCCTGGCCCTGGCTGCGCGGGCCAACCGGACCCTTGCGGGTGCGGATGGCCGGAAGGTCGGAGAGCGGCAGGCGCGGCTCGTTTGCCGGGTCGGTCAGGCGCAGGGCGGCATCCACTTTCGGGCCGTCGATCATCTCGCCTTGCTCCAGCTGGTTATAAAGGGCCGCCAGCGCCGCTTCCGCCGCCGCCACCTGTTCCGCCGTACCTGAGATGGAGATCCTGTTGCCGCGGCAGGCCAGGCGCACGCCAAGCCGTTTTTCGATCCGGGCCAAATGCCGGTCATGATCTCCGAGCAGCATCGACAAAAGCGTATTATTGCCGAAGGTCATGGTGAGGGAGCGCGCAAGCGCGACAGGGGGGCGGGGGGCGGAGGTGATGATCTGGCTCAAGCGGCGATTTTCTCCTTATCCAAAAGAGTGCCAAGCAAAGAATTGGGGTTGGCGCCGGTGATTTTCACCATGCGGATCTGCCCGGTGAGGTCGGTTTCATGCTCCACCACCACCGGCTGCAGCCAGAGGGAGCGCCCGGCGATCTGCCCCGGGTGGCGCCCCGCGCCGGTGAACAGCACGGGCGTTTCCAGCCCCACCGTCCCGGCGTTGAAGGCGTTCTGCTGTTCGCGCAGCAGGGCTTGCAGCTCCTGCAGCCGGGCATCCTTCACCGCTTCCTCAAGCTGCGGCAGCCCCGCCGCCGGGGTGCCCGGGCGGGGGGAATATTTGAAGGAATAGGCCAGGGCGAAGCCGGTTTCGCGCACCAGCTTCATGGTGTCGGCAAAATCCGCATCCGTCTCGCCCGGATGGCCGGCGATGAAGTCCGAGGACAGCGCGATGTCCGGCCGGACGGCGCGCAGCCTGTCCACGATCCGGCGGAAATCATCAGCCTTATGCTTGCGGTTCATGGCGCGCAAAATCTTGTCGGACCCGGACTGCACCGGCAGATGCAGGAAGGGCAGCAGCTTGGGGTTATCCCGGTGCGCGTCGATCAGCTCATCCGACATGTCATTGGGGTGGGAGGTGGTGTAGCGGATGCGCTCCAGCCCCTCGATCCCCGCCAGCCTGTCCAGCAGCCGGGTGAGGTTCCACGCGGAACCATCCGGCCCCTCGCCATGATAGGCGTTCACATTCTGGCCCAGCAGCGCGATCTCGCGCGCCCCCAGCGCCACCATGCGCCTGGCCTCCGCCAGCACGCTCTCCGCCGGGCGGGAGGCCTCGGCGCCGCGCGTATAGGGCACCACGCAGAAGGAGCAGAATTTGTCGCAGCCTTCCTGGATGGAGAGGTAGGAGACCACGCCCTGCGGCGCGGCATCGTCCGGCAGATGGTCGAATTTTTGCTCGGCGGGGAATTCCGTGTCGATCACCACGCCCTGCTTGCGATGCGCCTGGGCAATGAGTTCCGGCAGGCGGTGATAGGCCTGCGGGCCGACCACGAGGTCCACGAACGGCGCGCGCTTGGCCAGCACCTCGCCTTCCGCCTGCGCCACGCAGCCGGTGACGGCGATCATCATGTTGCCGCCCTGCGCCTCCTTCATTTGCCGCAGCCGGCCGAGCTGGGAGAACACCTTCTCCTCCGCCCGCTCACGGATATGGCAGGTATTGATGATGACCATGTCCGCATTTTCCGGCGCGTCCACCGTGGCATAGCCGAGCGGGCGCAGCAGATCGGTCATCCGGGCGCTGTCATACACATTCATCTGGCAGCCGTGGGTGACGACGTGCAGCTTGCGGGTCTTGCGATCGGTTGCGTTCATGCGTTCAATTCCATCCGGTTCGTGCGGACGGAGAAACGCGGGCGGGACTGGCAGGTCAAGCGCAAAGCTTGAGAATCCTCCTGAGCATGTCAGCATTCCGCTATGCGCGGGCGCGCCGTGTCAAGAAAATTCGCGTGAAGCTTTGGGGAAGCGGCGCGGTTCAGGCGGCGTCGGGCCGCTTGATGTCCACCATGAATTCCGCCGTCAGATTTTCCAGGGCGGCGCTGACATCCTTGGCGGAAAGCCCCGCCGGCAGGCCAAGCCGCGCCACAGCGCGGAACATATCCTCGCCGGTGAACGGCGCGCTTTCGATGGAGGAGGAGAATTCCTCGATATTCACGCCAAGGCCGCGCAGGGTCTGCGTGACCTCCCGCACAATGCCCGGGCGGTCATTGCCCAGCAGCTCCAGCGTGACCTGCTCGGCCGGCGGCTTGGTAGCGATGCCGGTGATGATGCTCACCGCCAGCCCCTCCTCCGATAAAGCGGAAAGGGCGCTGGCCAGCGCCTGCGCCCCTTCATCGGGCACCCGGACCAGAATGATCCCCGCGAAGGTACCCGCCAGATGCGCCAGCCGGCTTTCAAGCCAGCTGCCGCCCCCGGCGGCGATCCGCACGGAGAGGCTGTTGACAAGACCTGGCCGGTCGGGACCGGCCAGGCTGACAACCAGCGAGGCCATTACCGGATCAGCGCTGGTTGCGCTGCCCGAAGAGTTGCAGCAGGAACATGAACAGGTTGATGAAGTTCAGATAGAGCTGCAGCGCGTCGTAGACCGAGCGCTTGCCGGCCATTTCCACACCGTAGGAGGAGCCGGCCTGGATATAGTCGGTCTTGATCCGCTGCGTGTCATAGGCGGTGAGACCCAGGAAGATGAACACGCCCAGGATGGAAACGGCGAAGGCCACCGCCGGGGAGTGCAGGAAGACATTCACCAGCATGGCAACAATGATGCCGATCAGCCCCATGAAGAAGAAGCTGCCCCAGCTCGTCAGGTCACGCCCGGTGACATAGCCGTAAAGGCTGGTGCCCGCGAACATGGCGGCGGTGATGAAGAAGACTTCCGCGATCGAGGTCTGGGTATAGACCATGAAGATATTGGTCAGGGACGCGCCCATCGTGGCGCAGAACACCCAGAACAGGGTTTGCGCGGCGGTGGTGGAGAGTTTGTTGACGCCGAAGCTGAGCACCATCACGAACACCAAAGGCGCGAAGATCGCGGCATAGGCCAGGATGGTGGGGTGGAAGATCACGCCGGCATCGGTCTGCACCGGCTGGTAGAACAGGTTCATCAAGGACGTATGGGCGATGGTGAACGCGACAAGGCCGGTGAGGACCAGGCCGGACGCCATCCAGTTGTAAACGCGCAGCATATAGGCGCGCAGTCCCGCATCCAGCGCGGCGCTGCCATAGGCGGCATAGCCGGCCTGCACAGTGCGGTAGGATTGATTCGGGTTGAAGGCCATGAGGTTTGTTGCTCCTAGTGTTGTGCCTTATTGCGGGCACGTTATCACAGATTTGCAGGTTTCTCTGGCTTTTCAAGTAAAATGGCGGCGAAAAACGCCGCCATTTCACTACGAAGTGTAAATTACGAAAGCTTAATAATCAGCGGCGCCACCAGCCGGTCTTTTTGGCCACCGGGGCATCGCCGGCGCCGACCAGGACCGGCTTCAACGCGGGCTCCGCCGCAGCAGGCGCGGCTGGTTCGGGCAATGCAGCCTCGGGGGCCGCAATCCCGGCCGCCACGGGCTCGGGTTCCGGCGCTGGGCTGGGGGCTGGCTGGGCCGCCGGTTCGGGGCTCGCCGCTATCTCCTCGGCCGCCGGAGCGGCAGCCTTGCGCTTGCGCGGCGCGCGCTTGGCCGGGGCGGCCTTTGCCGGTGCCTCTGCCGCGGCGGGGGCCTCGGCTTCGGCTTCGGCATCTGCCTTCGGCTTGCGCGTCGTGCGGCGGCGCTTGGGCGCCGGGGCCGCTTCGGCGGGCGCGGTTTCCACGGCGTCTTCAGCTGCGGGCGCGGCGGGTTCCGGCACGGCCTCGACAAACGCGGGCTGGGGCTCTTCAGCGGCTTGCGTGTCGCCAAGAGCGGCCTCCAGCACCAGATCCAGATCGGAGGGCTGGTCCTCGGCGGCCTCGGCGGTGGTCTCCGTCTCCAGCGCCGTGTCGGCGCTCTCCGGCTGGCCGTTCTCGGTGCGGCGGCGGCCCCGGCGGCGGCGGCGGCGCTTGCGCTCACCACGTTCGGCAGGGGACTCGGCGGTCCCGGTCCCGGTCCCGGTCTCGGGCTCCTCGGCTTCGGCCTCGGTCTCGGTCGCTTCCACCTCGGGCTGGGCGGCTTCCAGCTGCCGCTCGGGCCGCACGGGCGCCGGGGCAGGGGGCTGGGCGGTCTGCGCCTTCAGCCGTTCCAGCCGGAAATTGCTGCCGGTGAGCGTCGCATCCGGGGCAAAAATCACCCGCATGGCGTAGCGCGCCTCGATCTGGGACAGGCGCTCGCGCTTATGGTTGAAGAGATAGAAGGCGATCTCCGGCGGCAGGCTGACGGCGATCTCGGCTGCGCGGAATTTCGCGCCCTCATCCTCGATGGCGCGCAGAATATGCAGCGCGGCGCTTTCCGGGCTGCGGACATGGCCCATGCCGCCGCAATGCGGGCAGGTGATCAGCGAGGCCTCGGCCAGCGAGGGGCGCAGGCGCTGGCGCGACATTTCCATGAGCCCGAAATGGCTGATGGAACCCACCTGGATGCGCGCGCGGTCGTGCTTCAGCGCGTCCTTCAGCCTGCGCTCGACGGCCGCATTGTTCTTGCGGCTCTCCATGTCGATGAAGTCGATGACGATCAGCCCGGCCAGATCGCGCATGCGCAGCTGCTTGGCCGCCTCCTCGGCGGCTTCAAGGTTGGTGCGCAGGGCCGTGTCCTCGATGCTGCGCTCGCGTGTGGAGCGGCCGGAGTTCACGTCGATGGCGACCAGGGCTTCGGTCTGGTTGATGACGATGTAGCCGCCAGAGCGCAGCTGCACCACCGGGTTCAGCATCGCATCGAGCTGGGTTTCAACCTGGTATTTGGAAAAGAGCGGCTGGCCCTCGCTCCAGAACTGCACCTTGCGGGCATTGGCCGGCATCAGCATGCGCATGAAGTCGCGCGCCGCCTTGTAGCCCTCCTCGCCATCCACCAGGATATCCTCGACATCCTTGGTGTAGACGTCGCGGATGGCGCGCTTGATGAGGCTGGCTTCCTCATAGATCAGCGCCGGGGCGGTGGATTCCATCGTCTTGTCGCGGATATCGTCCCATAGCCGCAGCAGATATTCGCAGTCGCGCTTGATCTCGGGTTTCGGCCGGTTGGCGCCGGCGGTGCGCACGATCAGCCCCATGCCCTGGGGAATGTCCAGCTCGGCCATCGTCTCCTTCAAACGGCGCCGGTCCGTCTGGGAGGTGATCTTGCGGGAGACGCCGCCGCCGGTGGGCGAGTTGGGCATCAGCACCGAGAAGCGCCCGGCCAGCGAGAGATAGGTGGTCAGCGCCGCGCCCTTGTTGCCGCGCTCCTCCTTGACCACCTGCACCAGCATGATCTGGCGGCGGTGGATGACATCCTGGATCTTGTAATTGCGCAGGAAACGCTGGCGCATGCGCCGCTCGCGGGCTTCCGCCGCATCGTCGCCATCGCCGCCGATCTGCTCCGGGGCGGGGGCCGGCTCGGCCTCGAGCGTCTCGATGGTTTCGGCCTCGCCGGCTTCGGCGGACATCTCCGCGTGCATCGCCTCCTCGGCGGCGGGCTCGGAGAGTGCTTCGGCGATCATCGCGGGCTCATCCAGCGTCGCGGCGCCTGCCTCTTGCGGCGGCGCGGCGGCGAGGATCTCGATCGGCTTGATCGCGAGCGGCTGGGCGCCAGCGGCCTCGGCTTCAGGCGCGGCCTCATCCTCGGCTTCGGCCTCGGCGGCGGCTTCGGCCTGCAATTGCAGCAGCTTCTGCCGGTCAGCGACCGGGATCTGGTAATAATCCGGGTGGATTTCACCAAAGGCCAGGAAGCCATGGCGGTTGCCGCCATATTCCACGAAGGCCGCCTGCAGGCTGGGCTCGACCCGGATAACCTTGGCTAGGTAGATATTGCCCTTGATCTGCTTGCGGTTGACGGTCTCGACGTCGAAATCCTCGAGACGGTTACCATCCAGAACCACCACGCGGGTTTCTTCCGCGTGGCTGGCATCGATCAGCATTTTTTTTGACATTAACGGCACAACTCCGGCGCGCGCCAAGCGGGGCGGCCCTTGACAGGCGGCCCTGCGCCATGGGCGCGTGATAAGGATGAAGCAAAGAGGAAGCGGAGCCGAACCGGGCCTGAGCCTTGAAAGAAAGGGTAATTTCGGTAGGCAGAGCGGTCATCGGTTCCATGAACTCGCCGGCGTTGGGGCGCCGGCCATATAGTATTCTTTTGTTTTGAATGCGGTGTGCGCGGCCGGCGGATCATGGCCGGGCTCCGCGCTGCGCGCATCCTGATATCGTAGATGACCCAAAAACCCCGCTCCTGCAAGGGGGTTGTCGCATATGGGTTTTGCCGCCAGAGTCCCGCCGGTTAGCTGGCGGGGGCGAAGTGGGCAGGATCGGTTGTGTCGCAATCGTCAAGAACGAGGAGCGCCATATCGCGGAGTGGCTCGCCTGGCAGTTTCTGCTCGGGTTTGATACGGTTTTCCTGCTCAATAATTGCTCGACGGACGCCACGGCCGCCATCGCCAGGAGGTTTGCGCCTGTCCATGATGTCAGGGTTATTGATTACCCCAATCAGACCCCGGATTATCAGGTGCGGGGTTATGAGAGGCTCGCCCGCCAAGTGGCTCGGGAATATGAATGGCTGGCCTTCTTCGATGCGGATGAATATCTGCGCCTGGATGAGGGGCTAACCCTCAAAGCCCTGCTGGCCCAGCGGCCGGAGGCGGCGATTGCCATCCCCTGGGCGATTTTTGGCTCCAACGGCCATCAGGATTTTCCTGACGGTCTGGTGGTTGAAAGCTTCACCCGGCGTAGTACACCGGAATTCGGCCCGAACCTCCATGTGAAATCCATTATTCGCCCCGCGCTGATGGAGGTGGCGCTCAATCCGCACGCCTTTAAGGTGCGTGGTGGCTATGTAGATTTGCTGGGGCGACCGGTGCGCTGGGGCCAAACCGAAGGCTGCCTCGCCGAAGTGCCGGATTATGCCGGGGGCGCGCTCAATCATTATTTCGTCCGTTCTTCCGCGCATTGGCGTGAGAAGCTGGCGCGGGGTTATCACGATCTCACCCGCAAGACCGAGGAATTCACGGTATACGACCGCAATGAGGTCGAGGATGGCAGAGCTACCCGGTATGTGCCGGCGATCCGAGCTTTGTTGTCAACGATGGAGCGTGAGGAGGCGCCCCGGCTGGGCATTGCCATCACCACGTTCAACCGCCGTGAGATGGTGCTGGAGTTGGTTGCCGCCTTGCGGCGGCTGACAACTATGCCGTTTGAGCTGGTGATCTGTGACGATGGTTCAGAAGATGGCACTGTCCAGGCGCTGCGAGAACGTGGAGAAATGGTTATCACCGGCCCCAACCGTGGCATCGCCCGGAACAAGAACCGTGGACTTTATCATCTCATGGTAACACGTCCGGTGGAAACCGTGCTGCTGCTGGATGATGATGTGATGCCGCTGGCTAAAGGCTGGGAGGGGGAGTGGATCGAGGCAGCTCGACGCTTTGGTCATGTTAATTTCGCCCATTCGGGATCACACTCCCAGCATGTCTCGGGAAACATGACGGCAGAGACGCCTAGCCTGACCCCCGCACTCAACGGCTGCGTGCTGGCGTTTGACAGGCGGGTTCTAGCGATGCTCGGGTTCATGGACCCGCGTTTTGGAGGGTATGGCCATGAGCACACGGAGTTCACGCTGAGGGCGATTCGGGTTGGTTACGGAGGAGTCGTGCTCAAAGAATCCGAAGGTGACAGGACCCTGTTCTATGTAATCAAAGGTGGTTTGGACGCGCTTCCCGTGACGGGGGCCGGTACTGAGGATGCGATACAGGCGAACGGGTTGGTGATGGCGGCAATCATGCATGAGCAGATTTATCGCCATGCTTGGCGCGACGATGTGGAGATGTCGGAATTCCTGGCGGAACAGGAAGAAACACGAAATTATCGTGACCGCCTCTTACCGCGACAAATGAATATTTTTCCTTCTCTGGCGACTTATGAACAAGCCAGGAAAAGTTGGGAACAGGGGGAGGGGGCAGATACGGACCCTGCTTCGATATACCTTATTGCGGCGGCCGACCCCGCCCTGATCGAGGCGGCGCTGGCCGGGGACGGGAAGGTCATCGCCGTGCAGCCTGACGTCCGGCTCTACTACGCCCTGGCCGAGCGTTTCGCGGCGCCGATCGCGCAGGGGCGGCTGGTGCTGGAGAATTTTGCCCCGGCGCCGCGCGGCGGGGAGATTGCGATGCTGCACCCGGGAGATGGCGGCAGGCCATACCCCGTGGCCACCATCAGCTGGGACGAGCTGGTGGCCAGGCATGGCCGCCCCGCCAGCGTGAGGATGGGGGCGCAGGTTCCAGGCTTTCCGGCCATGGCGCAGTAGGCCGGAGTGGCCCAGCCCTTGCGGCTTGCATCCTGCCCCGGCTTTGCGGCACAACTCTGCCCGGGGAAGGTGCCGCACAATAAGTATAAGGAGTTCCGTTATGCCTGAGCCTAGGACGCCTGTTTCCGGCCTCTCTGTCGCCACCGTTCTGTATGATTTCGTGAACAGCGAGGCGCTGCCCGGCACCGGGCTGGAGCAAGCCGCGTTCTGGGATGGATTTTCGGCGCTGCTCAAGCGCTTCGCCGCCACCAACGCGGCCCTGCTGGCCAGGCGCGATGAGATTCAGGCCAGGCTGGACGATTGGTACAAGGCGCATAAGGGCCAGCCGCAAGACCAGGCGGCCTATGAGGCGTTTCTGCGGGAAATCGGCTATCTGCTGCCCGATCCCGCCCCTTTCAGCGTCGATACCGCGAATGTGGATGACGAGATCGCCCATATCCCCGGCCCGCAGCTGGTGGTGCCGGTCTCCAACGCCCGCTACGCGCTGAATGCCGCCAATGCCCGCTGGGGCAGCCTGTATGACGCGCTCTATGGCACCGACGCGCTGCCGGAGAGCGAAGGTGCCACGCGCGGCAAGGGCTTCAACCCGGTGCGCGCGGATCTGGTGATTGCCCGCGCCCGCGCCTTTCTGGATGCGGCCTTTCCGCTGGAAGAGGCCAGCCACGCCGATGCGCTGGGCTATACTGTGGAGGAGGGCCGCCTGGTTGTGCTGCTGCCCTCCGGCGATTCCACGCTCAAGGCCCCCGGGCAGTTCGCCGGCTATACCGGCGATGCCGCCAGCCCCAGCGCCGTGCTGCTGAAGAACCATAATCTGCATGCCGAGATCGTCATCGACCCCGCCCATCCGATCGGCAAGAACGACACCGCCCATATCGCCGACATCATCCTGGAATCCGCCATCAGCACCATCATGGATGCCGAGGATTCCGTGGCCGCGGTGGATGCGCAGGACAAGGTTGTGGTCTATCGCAACTGGCTGGGGCTGATGCAGGGCACGTTGTCCGCGCCGGTGGAGAAGGGCGGCAAGGTTTTCGAGCGCAGCCTGAACCCCGACCGTGACTACACCGCGCCGGATGGCGGCAAGCTCAGCCTGCATGGGCGCTCTTTGCTGCTGGTGCGCAATGTCGGCCACCATATGCTGACCGACATCATCACCCAGGACGGCGCCGACATGCCGGAGACGGTGATCGACGCGGTGATCACCTCGCTGATCGCCAAGCACGACCTCGCCGCCCGGCGCAATTCCCGCAAGGGCTCGGTCTATATCGTCAAGCCCAAGCTGCATGGGCCCGACGAGGTGGCGAACGCCAACGCCCTGTTCGGCGCGGTGGAGGCGCTTTTGCAGCTGCCCGCCAACACGCTGAAAATGGGCATCATGGATGAGGAGCGCCGCACCAGCGTCAACCTCAAGGCCTGCATTGCGGCCGCCAAGTCGCGCGTCGTGTTCATCAATACCGGCTTTCTCGACCGTACAGGCGATGAGATCCACACCTCCATGGAGGCGGGCGCCTTCCTGCGCAAGAACGACATCAAGACCCAGCCCTGGATCAAGGCCTATGAGGATCGCAACGTCGATTTCGGGCTGGAATGCGGGCTGCAGGGCAAGGCGCAGATCGGCAAGGGCATGTGGGCGGCACCGGACCAAATGGCGGCGATGCTGGCGCAGAAGATCGCCCACCCCAAGGCGGGCGCCAACACCGCCTGGGTGCCCAGCCCCACCGCCGCCACGCTGCACGCGCTGCATTATCATGAGGTGGACGTGTTTGCCTGCCAGGATGCGCTGAAGAGCCGCGCCCCGGCCAAGCTCGCCGACCTGCTGACCATCCCGCTGGCCGTGGGCGTGAACTGGAGCGGAGCAGAAATCCAGCAGGAGCTGGACAATAACGCGCAAGGTCTGCTGGGCTATGTGGTGCGCTGGGTGGACCAGGGCGTGGGCTGTTCGAAAGTGCCGGATATTCATGATGTCGGGCTGATGGAGGACCGCGCGACATTGCGCATCTCCTCCCAGCATATCGCCAACTGGCTGCACCATGGCATCGTGACGAAGGAGCAGGTGCTGGAGACGCTCAAGCGCATGGCTTTGGTGGTGGACAAGCAGAATGCCGGCGATGCTGCCTATAAGCCGATGGCGCCCTCCTATGACGGCCCGGCCTTCAAGGCAGCCTTGGACTTGGTGTTCGCGGGCCGCGCCCAGCCCAACGGCTATACCGAGTTCATCCTCACCCGCCGCCGCCGCGAGGCGAAGGCGGCTTAAGCCGCTAGAAAACGGCGTGGTCCTTACGGATCACGCCGTTTTTTTAACTCAACCCGCGACCGCACGCAGGGTGGCGCCGGACGTACAGAAGGAGTTCGGGCTGTACGATATCAGCGCCGCACAGACGCAAAAGATGACGGTGATGCGCTGCATGGGTGGCAAGCCCTTTGTCTGTTTCGCGGGCGCCAACCTGCCCTGCGGCAAGGCCAACATTGTGGCAACGTTGCCGGCGGCGAAGGAGTGGTGCGGGAAGACTCCGAACGCGGACTTCATCCCGACCTATATTTCAGGCCATGACAGTGCCTATAACTGGCGTTGCCAGGGCGGCAAGGCGGTGATCGTTCCGCCCTCGGCCGCCCTGGATGCGCGGGGATTTTTCAGCCGATACTGGAAACCTGTGGGCTGAGACTCAGGAAGCGCTCGCAAAAGGCTTCGATATCGCCAGTCTGAAATGCGCTGACCTCAGCGAAGAGTTTTTCCTCCGGCCAGTTCCACCAACTGATGGCGGCGAGCTTGGCGGCGATTTCGCGCGAAAAGCGCTCGCGGATCTGCCGCGCTGGAACACCACCGACGATGGTGTAGGGGGCGACATCCTTGCTCACCACCGCGCCGGCGGCGATCACCGCGCCATCGCCCACGGTGACGCCCGGCAGCACGATGGCGGCATGGCCGATCCAGACATCATGGCCGATGCTCACCTTCGCCGCGCGGCGGCCAGCGAAGAAGGCCGCGTCACGCGTGGTGGTCTCTTCGTAATATTCCGGCACGTAGGTGAAGCGGTGCTGGCTGGGGCGCTCCATCGGATGGTTGGGCGCGCCGATGCGGACCATGTTGGCAATGGCGCAGAACTTGCCGATCTCGGCATCCGCGACCTCGCAATGCTCGCCAAGATAGGTGTAGTCGCCAATGCTCGCATATTCGAGCTGGGAGTTGCGCTGTATGGCGCAGCGCCGTCCGATCACCGTCTCGCGCAGCCGTACGCTGGGGTCGATCACGGTTTCGGCGATTTTGGGAAGTTTCTTTTCCATTACAGAACCCTTTTGCGCACGGCCGCGGAGAGACGCTCCGCCCCGAGCACCAGAACGAAGGTGATGATGAGCAGCAGCGAGACGGTGCGGTAGTCGAACAGGTTCATCGCGGTAAGCAGCTGGAAGCCGATGCCCCCCGCACCGACGAAACCCAGCACCAGCGAGGAGCGGATATTATCGTCCAGCCGGTAGAGCGTGATGCCCAGCAGCGAGGGCAGAACGGTGGGCACCACGGCGTGGGTGAAGATCTGCAGCCGTGCGGCGCCGGTGGAGGAGAGCGCGTCCATCGGGCCCATATCCATGTCTTCGATCGTCTCGGCCAGCAGGCGGCCCAGCATGCCGACGGAATGGATGGTCAGCGCCAGCGCGCCCGCGAAGGGCCCAAGCCCAACGGCTGTGACGAAGAGCAGCGCCCAGACCAGGTCCGGCACCGAGCGGCAGATGCTGATGACGGCGCGGGCGCCATGATAGACCGCCGGGGCGGGCGAGGTGTTGCGCGCCGCCAGCCAGGCCAGCGGCAGCGCCAGGATCACACCGAAGAAGGTGCCGAACAAGGCGATGTCGATGGTCTCCAGCACCGGCCAGAGCTGCGCGGGAAAGCTGGAGACATCCGGCGGCAGGGAGCGGGAGAGAATATCCGCCATGCCATGGATGCCGGTAATGAGCTCCGCCGGCTGGGCCTGCACGACGATCAGCGCCTGCACGAACAGCGCGATCAGCACGATGGCGATCACGGCGGTTTTCAAGAGGGAGAAGCGCGCGGCGGCCGCCAGCTTGGCGGGCGAGACGGCGGCAGGGAGGGTTTCGGAGCTCATGACGGGCGGAAACCTTCATAGAGATCATTGATGGCGTCGGGCGTGACGTTGGCGGGGGCGTCGTCGAAGGCGATGACCCCTTTGCGCAGGCCGAGCAGACGGTCCGCGTAGCGCCGGGCGAGGTCGGGCTGGTGCAGCACGCACAGAACCGCCATGCGCTGCTCCGTGGCGAGCTTGCGCAGGAGGCGCATCACATCTTCCGCCGCTTCGGGGTCGAGGCTGGCGACAGGTTCATCAGCCAGCAAAGCGCGCGGGCGCTGCGCCAAGGCGCGGGCGATGGCGGCGCGCTGCGCCTGGCCGCCGGAAAGGGTGGAGGCGCGCTGCTTGGCGAACTGGGTCAGCCCCACCTGCTCCAGGCAGTTCATTGCATGCGGGAACTCCTGCGGGGGAAGACCGCCGAGCGCGGTGAAGAGCGTCCGGTGACGGCCCAGCGTGCCGGTGGTGACATTGGTGAGAACGGACCGGCGTTTCACCAGATGCGCATGCTGGAATACCATGCCGAGCGTCATGCGCGCGTCGGACAAAGCGCGGCCATTGAGGCGCGTGATGTCCTGCCCGGCAATGCGGACTTCGCCGGCGGTGGGCTTTTGCATGCCGGCGATGATCCGCAGCATGGTGGACTTGCCACAGCCATTAGCGCCGAGAATCACGGCGAACTCACCCGGATGAACGGTCAGGCTGGCGCTATGTAGCGCCAGCCGTCCCGTCGGGTATTGCATATTGAGGCCGGAGGCCTCGATTAGCGGTGTATTAGACAAGTCAGCCGTTCATCTTCGTGAGATCGATGTTGAGGACATGCACCAGAGAGCGGATCTGGTCATAGGCGGAATCGGTGGTGGGCACGAGCTTGCCGGAAGAGGTGCCGACAACAGACTGCTCAGCCGGCGTCAGGTCGGTCAGTTCCAGATTCTGCAGCGCGGCGGTCAGCTTGGCCTTCAGCGACGGCTTCATGTTGCCGTAGACGGCGAGCGGGTCCAGCGGGATCGGCTGGGACTGCCAGAGGGTGACGAAGTTCTTGGCGTCGTACTGGTTCTTCAGCTTGGCGGCCGTGATGGTATCGCTGTTCAGCTCACCGGCCTCGACCTTGTGGTTCAGGATCGTCTCATAGGAGGCGGTGTGCGAGCCGGCATAAAGCGCGGTGACGCCCTTGTTCGGGTCGATGCCGGCCATCTTCAGCGCATAGGCCGGGAAGAGGTGGCCGGAGGTGGAGGCGGGGTCGGAATAGCCGAAGCTATGGCCTTTCACTTCGGCCAGCGTGTTGATGCCCGAACCCGGCCAGGTGACGACGGAGGCGGTGTAGGTGGCGGGCTTGCCGTTGGCATCAGCAAAGGCGGCAACGGCCTGGGCGTGGCCGACCTGATGGGCCAGCACGTAACCCAGGGGGCCGAACTCACCGATTTCCAGCTTGCCGGCGCGCATCGCCTCGATCTCGGCATTGTAGGAGGTGGTGATGTCGATCTGCACCGGGCAGCCGACCTTGGCGCTCAGATCATCGCCGATCTTCTTGTAGATCGGCATGAGCAGGGCGGTGGCCTCGTAGGGCTCGACGCCGAAGCGGATGACGCCGCCGGCGGGGCAGTCATTGGCGGCCAAGGCCGGGGCGGCGGAGACAAGGGCGAGGCCAAGAGCGGCCAGGATGGAGTGCTTCATCGGTGAGAATTTCCCTGTGATGCTTTCAAGAGGGGCGGCGCCCGCTCTGCCGTGTGTGCGGCCCCCGCTACCTAGCGCCAATTTAAGACAGTCTGTTTGCCGTTTAATGAAGCTTTTATGACTCATTTGGATGTCTAGACAAATTGATCTGCTTGCCTAATATGCTCCACTAGGCCAAAGGCCGGTAAATCCGGTTTCGTAGCGTTTCGAGGTGAGCATGGAAATGGATGGCGATGGAGTTTGAGCGCAAGCGCGGTGAAGCGTTGTGGAGCCAGATCGCGGCAAGGCTGGCGCGGGATATAGAGCAAGGCGCCTATAAGCGCGATGACAAGCTGCCGACGGAAACCCAGCTTGCCGCGGCTTATGGCGTGAACCGCCATACCATCCGCCGGGCACTGGAGGAGCTGGCGAACGCACGCATCATCCGCACCGAGCACGGGCGAGGCTCCTTCGTGAATGACGAGGTGATGGATTATCACATCGGCACGCGCCCGCGCTTCTCCGAGCTTGTGCGCCGCTATAACCGCACGCCGTTGGGCGATATTCTGGAGTTGGTTGAGGCCAGGCTGGGCGATCTGCCGGAGGCGGCTGCGGCGGGCACGGTGCTGGGGCTGAGCCCGGAGGATCAGGTGATCTTGCTGGAGCGTCTTGGCACGGCGGATGGCAAACCGCTCTCGCTTTCGCGCCATGTGTTTCCCGCTGCGCGGTTGCCAGGGTTGATGGCGGCGCTGCAAGACAATGGTTCCATCACCGCCGCGCTGGCCGCAATCGGCGTTGATGACTACACGCGCCGCTGGACACGCGTAGGCGCGCGCCTGCCGGATGCGCGCGAGGCGCGGCTTTTGCGTGTGGCGCGGACGGACGCGCTGCTGACCACCGAATCCGCCAATGAATCCACTGATGGCGTAATCGTCGAATACGGTTGCGCCTGTTACCCCTCCACCCGCATGCAATTGGTGTTTGAACCATGATGGCTGATCTTGCCCTGCGCTCCGGCTTGAGTGTTGCCGGAGGGGTTTTCATTGCCCAGAGGAACGCCGCAAGGCTGACCATAGACGATACCGGGCTTGATGTTCTCCCTGGATTTATCGACGTGCATGGCGATGCATTCGAGCGTGCCTTGGCCCCGCGCCCGGGTGTCACGCTGCCGATCGGCATTGCGATTGCCGAGGTGGAGGCGCAGCTTCTGGCGGCGGGTGTGACCACCGCCTTCCTGGCGGTCACGCTTTCCTGGGAGGCCGGGCTGCGCTCGGCGGAAACATACAAGATTCTCCGCGATGCGCTGGCGAAACGCCCGGCTGGCAGGCTGCCGGATCTGCGGCTGCATGTGCGCTTCGAGGCGGCGAATCTCGACGCGCTGGAGATGCTGCTGGAGGATATCGCGGCCGGGCATGTGCATATGCTCTCCTTCAACGACCATACGCCCAGCATTTTGAAGAAGCTGCCCAACCCGGTTGCGGTTTCTAAATTCGCAGAACGCTCCGGGCAGAGTTACGAGGCATTCTGCGCCGATGCGCGCCGCGCGGGCGAGGTTTCGCAGG
>DATJXU010000238.1:0-4779 GCA_035499915.1 Acidocella sp. | reverse complement strand
TACGTGTTCCCCTCCATGCAGGGCTGCATCGGCAAGACCACGCCGAAGGGCAAGACGATCGAGACCGATGAGGATTTCGTGATCGCCCTGCTGGATGAGGAAGGGGTCGCGGCCGTGCATGGCTCGGCCTTTGTCTATCCCGGCCATTTCCGCATTTCCTACGCGACCTCGACCGAGGCGCTGCGTGAGGCCTGCACGCGCATCCAGCGTTTCTGTGCGTCTCTGAGCTGAGCATTACCCCATCAGGGGCTGAAAAGGGGCGGGGCCGGAAGGCGCCGCCTTTTTTGTTGGCGTGGTGCGCCGGGAGGGACTCGAACCCCCAACCAAACCGTTATGAGCGGTCCGCTCTAACCATTGAGCTACCAGCGCCCTGCGGCCTCGCTTTTAAGTGGCCGGTGCGCCCCGTCAACTGGCGGGCGTGGCAAAATGCCGCATGCTGGCCAGCGGCGCGGCGGCGGGCTATATGCGGCCAGCCTTCTATCAGGGAGTTCTGGCAATGGATTTGAGCAAGCTGTCGCCCGGCAAGGACGTGCCGCACGATATCAATGTGGTTGTGGAAATTCCCGCCGGCTCCGGCGTGAAGTACGAAGTGGACAAGGAGAGCGGCGCCCTGGTTGTGGACCGCGTGGTGTTCACGCCCATGACCTATCCGGCGGCCTATGGCTTTATTCCCGGCACCCTGGCCGATGACGGCGACCCGGCCGATGCGCTGGTGCTGCTGCCCGCGCCGGTTGTGCCCGGTGCGGTGATCCGCTGCCGCCCGATCGGCATGCTGCAGATGGAGGATGAGTCCGGCCAGGATGAGAAGATCGTCTGCGTGCCACACGACAAGGTGCACCCGCAATTCTCCGGCGTGAACGAGGTGGCCGAGCTGCCCGCCATCACCCTCGACGTGATCAAGCATTTCTTTGAGCACTACAAGGATCTGGAGAAGGGCAAGTGGGTGAAGGTGACCGGCTGGGCCGACCGCGCCGCCGCCGAGGCCGTCATTTCCGCCAGCCTGGCCCGCGCCGTTAAGTAAATAAACCGCGGCCCCTATGCAAAGAGGCCTTCCCGGTTGCCCGGGAAGGCCTCTTTTTTGTTGAGGGCGGCTGGCGGGTTACGCGAATTTCTTCCGGCGGACCGTCAGGCGCACCCCGATATTGATCGCCAGCACCACCATCATGACGATGAACGCCGCGGCGAAGGCCAGGGCGTGGGACTTGGCGTCCGGCTGGTCGATGAAGGTCCAGATCACATAGGTCAGGTAGGCCACGGGCGCGTGGGTGAAGTGCCCGTCCCAGCCATAGTTGGACCAGCCGGCCGTGTAGATCAGCGGGGCTGTCTCCCCCACCGAAATGGCCAGCGCCAGCAGCGCGCCGGTGATCACCCCCGAGGAGGCCGCCGGCAGAACCACCTTGAACACCACGGTGGAGTCCTTGGCGCCGAGGGCATAGGCTGCCTCGCGCATGGAGTTGGGCACTTGCTGCAAGGCCAGCTCGGTGATGCGGGCCAGATAGGGCACGATCAGGATGGCGATGGTGATGGACGCGGCGATGAGCGAGAAGCCCCAGCCGAAACCGATGATCATCACGATATAGGAGAAATAGCCGAGCACGATGGAGGGGGTGCCGGTCAGCGTGTCCGACATGAAGCGGATCACACTGCTCAGCTTGTCCTTGCCATATTCCGACAAATGAATGCCGGCGCCGACCCCGAGCGGAACGGCGATGAGCATCGCGAACACGGTGATCAGCGCCGTGCCCTCGATGGCATTGGCCAGGCCGCCATTTGCGCCGGTGGTGTTCTCGGTGAAGAGATGGGGGGAGAAGGCGGAGAGGCCGCGCCAGGCCACGACGAGCACGATGTCGATCAGCGGGGCGATCACCAGCACCAGCCCGATGCCGCACAGCACCCAGCCGATGATGCTCTTGAAGGCCCGGCGCATTTCCAGCGCCGAACGGGGAGAGTTAAGCGCGCTTGCGGACACGGAAGGCTCCCGAGGTTAGAAGTTTGGCGCAGGCATTCACCGCCAGCGTGATGAAGAACAGCACCAGCGCGACCTCGGCCAGGGCGCGGACCGACATGTTGGTGGGGTCGGCCTCGGCGCTGTCCAGCTGCCCGGCGACGAAGGAGGCGATGGTGGAGATGGGGGAGAACAGCGAGGTCGGCAGGATGTTGAGGCCGCCGCCGGAGACCATCAGCACCGCCATGGTCTCACCCAGCGCCCGGCCCAGTGCCAGCACGATGCCGCCGATCAACGTCGTGCGCACCATGGGCAGCATGGCCTTGGCGACCACCTCGAAATGGGTGGCGCCGAGGGCGAAGGCGGATTCACGGTTCTCCTTGGGCACCTGCAGCAATGCGTCCAGCAGGGTGGAGGCGATGATCGGCGTGATCATCAGCGCCAGCACGATGGAGGCGGCAAGCAGCCCGTAGCCATTGCCGGTGGGGGAGAGATAATGGCCGATGAACGGGATCAGCACCGCGATGCCCCAAAGCCCGAACACCACGGAGGGCACAACCGCGATCAGCTCCACCAGCATGGAAAGTATGGGGCGGATTTTCGGCGGGATGATCTCCGCCAGGAAGATGGCGGCCCCAACCGCCAGCGGCACGGCGATGAGAATGGCGATGGCCGATGAGGCCAGCGTGCCGACAATGAAGACGAGAATGCCGTAATTGGCGCCGGACGGCACCTGAACACCACGCACCACGACCGGATCGTTATAGAGATCCCCAAGGTTCCAATTCACCTCGGTGAGGAAGTGCAAGCCATTGAAAAACATGGCCTGGCCGGAATAGATCACCAGAAACAAAACAACCGCGCAGAGCGCGGCGGGGATCAGCAGGCTAAGGCCCAGAACGGCAAGGCGGAAGGGGCGGAGTTTCATGGGTCACCCTATACGCGAAAATCCTCTCCCGGCTAAAGCCGGGAGAGGAAAATAGTGGGGTTACTGGATTTTCGCGATCTGAGCCTTGGACAGCTCAACCACGGCCGGGGGCAGCGGCATGAAGTGAACCTGCTTCAGGAAGCTCATGCTGTTGCCTTCGGTGATCGCCCAGGTCAGGAAGTCGCGCACGGCGCCAGCAACGGCGGCAGCGGGCTGCTGGGCGTTGATGATCGCGTACTCGTAGTTCACGATCGGGTAGGCCTGCGCGCTATCGGCGTAGATCATGCTCACGCGCTCATCGGCGGGGGTGCTGTTCGCCACGCTCTCCGCAGCGGCGGAGATGGTGTCGGCGGTCGGCAGCACGTAGTTGCCGGCCTTGTTTTGCAGCGCGGCCTGGCCGAGGCCAGCCTTGGCGGCCGCGTCGGCGAAGGAGACGCCGATATAAGCGACGGAATACGGGTTCGCCGCGGCGGCGGCCAGCATGCCGGAATTGCCCTTGGCGCCCAGCGCGCCCGTCACCGCCGGCCAGGAGACCGCGGTGCCGAACTTGATGGAGGAGCCCCAGCCCGCGTCGGCGGCGGAGAGGTACTGGGTGAAGATGAAGGTGTCACCCGAGCCGTCCAGACGGTGGACGGGGATGATCACGTGGTCCGGCAGGGCCACACCCGGGTTCGCCGCGGCGATCGCGGGGTCGTTCCACTTGGTGATCTTGCCCTCGTAGATGCCAGCCAGGATCGGGCCGGAAAGCTTGAGGCCGGTGACGCCGGGCAGGTTATAGTTGATGGCCTGCGAGGAGATGGCGAGCGGGATGCTCAGCATGTTCGGGTTCTTCTGAACCATCGTGTCCGACAGGTAGGCGTCGGAAGCGCCGATATTGATCAGGCCCTTGATCGCCTGGGCGATGCCGGCGCCCGAGCCGGTGGAGGTGGTGGTGATGTCCGCGCCCGGATGGCTGGCCGCATAAGCCGGAACCCACAGGTTGAAGAGCGGGTAGAGCAGGCTGGAGCCGCTCTCGACCAGCGGCACGTCAACGGTCTGGGCCTGGGCGGCGCCAGCGGCGGCAGTAATCGCCAGCGCGGCGGTGCCAGCGCGGAGGAGGTTCATCATCTTCACGTTCGCGTTCCTTAAGTTGGGGCCCTTTTGGACCTTAGTTTCGGCCAGCGTGGGAGAGCCCTCCCAGCATGCCACCGCAATAATTGAAGCATGTGACAATGGCGACGGGGTTTGCGTTGCAGTTCGATGACATTTCTGGCTGGTAAGGTGGCTAAGAACATGTTTTTCTGCGGTTGCCGCAATGCGAGGAGACCGGAAAGCCCGACTCACTGTCACATTACGGACTGGTCATGCTGGCATTGTCATATTCACGGCGGCCGCTCTGGCGCAGGGGCGGAACGCTGCCTGAGCCGGACCACGGGCCCGCCATGGTGACAGAAACGTCACATGAAATTAGCCGCCCTTGTTCTACATAGGTGTTTGTCACTGGGAGGTTTTGCATGACGAGAGATGAAATTCTCAACGCTACCTCAATGCCGCTGGCCTCGCCCAGCTACCCGAAGGGGCCTTACCGCTTCTATAACCGGGAATATCTGCTGATCCATTATGAAACAGACCCGGAGATGGTGCGCGCCTTGCTGCCGGAGCCGCTGGAGCCGGATGGAAATGACGTCTTCTTCGAATGGATGAAAATGCCGGATTCCACCGGCTTTGGGGATTACGAGGAGAGCGGCTGCGGCATTTCCGCCCTCTATAATGGCATTCCCTGCAATTACAGCGTCATGATGTATCTCGACGATGAATCGCCCACCACGGGCGGGCGCGAGATCTGGGGGTTTCCCAAGAAATTCGGCCTGCCCCGGCTGAAAACCATCCATGAGACGCTGACCGGCTCGCTCTATTATGATGAAGA
>DATJXU010000237.1:0-39788 GCA_035499915.1 Acidocella sp. | reverse complement strand
GCGCTGGGCATCCGCCGCATCGGCGAGAACAATGCCAAGCTGCTGGCCCGTCATTACGGTTCCTACCAGCATTGGAAAGAGAGCATGCTGGCGGCGCAGATCATCGGTTCCGACGCGCGGCTGGAGTTGGGCTCCATCTCCGGCATCGGCCCCGCCATCGCCGAGGATTTGCTGGCCTTCTTCGCGGAGGAGCATAACCTCGCCACGCTGGCGGGGCTGGCGCGCGCGGTGCAAGTGCAGGACGAGGCGGCCGCCACCGCCATCGACTCCCCGCTGGCGGGCAAGGTGATCGTCTTTACCGGCACGCTCACCATGGCGCGGCCCGAGGCCAAGGCCCGCGCCGAGGCGCTGGGGGCGAAGGTCACCGAATCCGTCTCCAAGAAAACCGACTACGTGGTGGTGGGCGAGGATGCGGGCTCGAAAGCCAAAAAGGCGGCGGAGCTGGGGCTCAGGATTTTGTCTGAGCAGGAATTCCGCGACCTCGCGGGATTGTAACGGACGGGAAGATGGAACAAGCAATTTCAGCCTTTCTCCTGGCCTTCCCGGCCTTGTTCTCCATCATCAACCCGCTCGGCGGCGCCATCATCTTTCACGAGGTGACCGACGAGCAGGGCGCGGTGCAAAAGCAGGCCCTGGCCAGGCGCGTGGCGGTCTATTCCTTTCTTGTCATGATGATCGCCCTGCTGGCGGGCACCTATGTCCTGAATTTCTTCGGCATCTCGATGAACGCGCTGCGCATCGCGGGCGGGCTGGTGGTCTCCGTCAGGGCCTATGAGATGCTGAACGCGCCCGACAATAACACCAGGCGCAAGCAGAAGGATGCCGAGCCGGTGAACGCCGCCGCCGAGGAGGATCTGGCGGGCTATGCCTTTTTCCCGCTCACGCTGCCCTTCACCACCGGGCCGGGGACCATCGCCGTCACCATTTCGCTCGCCACCGGCCGGCCGGATAATCTTTCCGCGGCCTGGGTGTTCTATGCCGGGGATTCGCTGGCCGTGCTGGCCAATGCCGTGCTGGTCTGGGCCTGTTACAGCGCGTCGGACCGCATGGTCAGGGGGCTGGGCCATTCCGGCCAGGTGGTGGTCTCGCGCATCGCCGCCTTCCTGCTGCTCGGAATCGGGGTGCAAATCGCCATCACCGGGCTGGTGCCAGTATTGCACGGGGCGCTGGCCGGCTAGGCGTTTTACGCAACGGACAAATTAATAAGCCGCGTTACTATCCCGCCCGTTATGGGCACGGATATCGAACGTGATCTGCTGATCCTGATGATGGTGGTGGCGCGGCTGACCCGTGTGGAGGCAGACCGCCGCGCCCGCCAGCACGGGATGACGCGCGCGCAATGGAGCATCCTCAAGCAGCTCGAATGCAATCCCGGTCTCAGCCAGAAAGAGCTGGCGGATAACCTTGAGGTCGAGCCGATCACCGTCGCCCGGTTGATCGACCGGCTGGAGAGCGCCGGGCTCGTCGAGCGCCGGGCGGATGCGCAGGATCGGCGCATCTGGCGCCTGCATCTGCGCCCGCAAGCCACGCCCTATCTGGAAGAGATCGACAGCCAGCGCCAGGAGATCACCGCCTTCATCACCGCCGGCCTGCCGGATGCTGACAGGCAGGTGGTGATGGAGGCGCTCCGGCTCATGAAGGCCAATCTGCTGCGCGGGCCGGGGGCGCAGCTCTTCCCAGCCTGCCAAAAAAATAACGAGGAGACCGCCTGATGTCCCAAGCCAATATCGCCGCGCTGGAGGGTATAGAGCAGCGCCCGGCCGCCACGGTGGCGGCGCGCGCCCGCCGCAAGGCGCTGCTGCGGCCGGTGCTGATGCTCGGCGGCGTGGGGCTGGTGGCGCTGGCGTCCTTGCTGGTCTGGCTGTTCGGCGGCCGCTACGTCGCCACCGATGATTCCTATGTGGATGCCGCGAAGGTCTCCCTCTCCACCGATGTCACCGGGCTGGTCGGCAGCATTTATGTGCATGACAACCAGCACGTCACCGCCGGGGAGCCCTTGTTCGCGCTCAGCCAGGGCAGCTTTGCCATCGCCGTGGAGTCCGCCCGCGCCCAGCTGGCCCAGGCGGTGCAGGATATCGACGCCGCCAAGCGCGGCTACCAGATGGCGCAGGCCGAGATCGCCGCGCAGCAGGCGCTGGTGGAAAAGGACCAGGCGGACCTGGCGCGCTTTGCCGCCGTGATCGGCAATGGCGGCGCCACCAAGGCGCAATATGACGATGCGCGCTTCACCCTGGCGGGGGACCAGGCGAGGCTGGCGCAGATGCAGGCCGCCGCCGGCCAGCAGCTCGTCAAGCTGAGCGGCAACCCGGATATCGACCCCAGGGACACGCCGGACTACCTGAACGCCCTGGCCAACCTCAACCAGGCCCTGGTCAACCAGCGCCACAGCCTCGTGAAGGCGCCTTTCTCCGGCACCGTCACGCAGGTTGAACAGCTCCAGCCCGGCATGACATTGCCCGCCGGCACCGCCGCCTTCGGGCTGGTGTCTGACAGCGACATCTACATCACCGCCGAGCCGAAGGAGGACCAGATGACCTGGGTGCGCCCCGGCCAGAGCGTGAGCATCACGTTGGACAGCTATCCCGGCCGGCACTGGACAGGCGAGGTGCAGAGCATCGCCCCGGTCTCGGGCTCGGAATTCTCGGTGCTGCCCGCCCAGAACGCGTCGGGCAACTGGGTGAAGGTGGTGCAGCGCATTCCGGTGCGCATCAAGCTCCTCTCCGGCCCGGCTGACCAGCCCCTGCGCGCCGGGATGAGCACGGAAATCTCCATCGACACGCATCACCACCGGCATCTCTCGGACCTGTTCTGATGGCCGAGGCCGCCCCGCTGGAGGTTGCGAATCGCGGCATCATCACGGTTTGCCTGATGATCGCGACGCTGATGCAGGCGCTGGATTCCACCATCGCCAATGTCGCCTTGCCTTATATGCAGGGCTCGCTCTCGGCCTCTTATGACCAGATCACCTGGGTGCTCACCTCCTATGTGGTGATGGCGGCGATCATGACCGCGCCGGTGGGCTGGCTGGCGGCGCGCTTTGGCACCAAGAATTTGTTCATCGCCTGCCTGGTCGGGTTCACCATCACCTCCATGCTGTGCGGCATCGCGCAGAGCCTGACGGAGATGGTGCTTTACCGGCTGCTGCAGGGCGCGTTCGGCGCGGCCCTGGTGCCGCTCTCGCAATCCACCATGATGGATATCTACCCGGCGGCGCAGCGCGGTGTTGCCATGTCCATCTGGGGCATGGGGGTGATGGTGGGGCCGATATTGGGGCCGACCCTGGGCGGCTACCTTACCGATGATTTCAACTGGCGCTACGTGTTCTTCGTCAACCTGCCTTTCGGCATCGCCGCGGTGCTGGGCCTGGCCGTGCTGATGCCCGCCCGCAAGCCGCGCGACAGCGGCGGGTTCGACTGGACAGGCTTTGGCGTGCTCTCGCTCGGGCTGGCGGCCTTGCAGATCGCGCTGGACCGCGGCGAGCAGCTGGACTGGTTCAGCTCGCGCACCATCATCGCCGCCTTCGTCCTGGCCGGGCTCGGCTTCTATCTGTTCACCGTGCACATGCTCACCGCGCGCCGGCCCTTCATCCCGCGCGCGGTTTTTGCCGACCGCAATTTCGCCGCCGGGCTCATCACCATGTTCCTGGTCGGCATGGTGCTGCTCGCCTCTTCCGCGCTGCTCGCCCCCTATCTTGAAAATCTCGACAATTACCCGGTGGCCGCGGCGGGGCTGGTGATGGCGCCGCGCGGCTTTGGCACCATGTTCGCCATGATGCTCGCCGGGCGGCTGACCAACCGCGTGGACCCCAGGCTGATGATGCTGCTCGGCTATGTCCTGCTCAGCCTGTCGCTTTACATGCAGGCGGGCTGGACCCCCGATACCGGCGAGGGCCAGATGGTTGCCACCATCATCATCCAGGGGATGGGGCTTGGCTTCGTGTTCGTGCCCTTGCAGGTGGTGGCGTTCTACACCCTGGCGCCTGCGCTGCGCACCCAGGGCACGGCCTTGCTCAGCCTGCTGCGCAATGTCGGCAGCGCCATCGGCATCGCCGTCACCTCCGCCCTGCTGGAGCGCATGACCATCTACATGCACGCGAATCTGATGGCGGATATCACGCCCTTCTCACGCGCCTTGCAGGCGGGCGGGGCGGTCAGCCAGCTCTGGAACCCGGCGACGACAAGCGGCGCGGCGCAGCTTGACTCGCTGGTCACCACCCAGGCGCAGATCATCGCCTATATGGACGATTATAAATTCATGTTCCTGGCCATGCTGCCGGCGATGGCCTGCCTGCTGCTGATGCGCCGCCCGCAGCGCGAGGTGCTGCTGCCCAAGGATCACAGCGCCGTCATGGAATGAAAAAGGCGGCCCAAAAGGCCGCCTTTTAAAACCAAAAGTTTTTGGTGCAGCTTTTTTCAAAAAGCTGCGAATAACTTGTCTACCGCGCCGGCGTGGGCGGATTGCTACTGTAATCGTAAAACCCCCGCCCGGACTTGCGGCCCAGCCAGCCGGCATTCACATATTTCACCAGCAAGGGCGCGGGGCGGTATTTGTCCTCGCCCAGCTCCTCATGCAGCACCCGCATGATGGAGAGCAGCGTATCCAGCCCGACGAAATCGGCCAGCGTCAGCGGGCCCATCGGGTGGTTGGCCCCCAGCTTCATCGCCTCGTCGATGGAGGTGACATCGCCCACCCCCTCCGCCAGCGCGAAGATCGCCTCGTTCAGCATCGGGCACAGAATGCGGTTGACGATGAAGCCCGGCGCATCCTGCGCGGTGGCGGCGGTCTTGTTCAGCCTGCCCGCCAGCGCGGCGGCCGCCTGGTAGGTGGCCTCGGACGTGGCGAGGCCACGGATGATCTCCACCAGCTTCATCATCGGCACCGGGTTGAAGAAATGCAGCCCGATGAACTTGTCCGCCCGGCCCGACATCGCGCCGAGCCTGGTGATGGAGATGGAAGAGGTGTTGGAGGCCAGGATTGTCTCCGGCCCCAGCACGTCGGCCAGCTCCTTATAGATGGCCTGCTTGATCTCAAGCTTTTCGGGCACCGCCTCGATGACGATATCAGCCCCCTGCAGCGCCTTATAGTCGGTGGAGGAGGTGAGGCGGCCCAGGGCGGCCGCCTTGTCCTCTGCCGTCAGGCTGCCCTTGGCAACCTGGCGCTCCATGTTCTTTTCCATGGATGCCAGGCCCTTGCCCAGGGCGGCCTCGAAGGCGTCCACGAGCACCACATCAAAACCGGAAATCAGCGCCGCGTGAGCGATGCCATTCCCCATCAAACCCGCGCCGATAACTCCGATTTTGCTGATGCTCATGATTACAGGGCCTTCTCCAGTTCAGGAAGCACGGTGAACAGATCGCCGACCAGGCCGTAATCGGCGACCTGGAAGATCGGCGCGTCCTCATCCTTGTTGATGGCGACAATCACCTTGGAATCCTTCATGCCCGCCAGATGCTGGATGGCGCCGGAAATCCCCACGGCGATATAGAGCTCGGGTGCGACGATCTTGCCGGTCTGGCCGACCTGGTAATCATTGGGCACGAACCCGGCATCCACGGCGGCGCGGGAGGCACCAACGGCGGCCCCCAGCTTGTCGGCCACGGGGTCGATCAGCTTGGCGAAATTCTCGCCATTCTGCATGCCGCGCCCGCCGGAGACGATGACGCGCGCCGCGGTGAGGTCCGGGCGTTCGGACTTGGAAATCTCCTCGCCCACATAGGTGGATTTTCCGTCAGACCCCGCCGCCGCCACGGTTTCGATGGCAGCGGACCCGCCCTCGGCGGGCACCGGATCGAAGGAGGAGGCGCGGACGGTGATGATCTTCTTCGCGTCGGAAGATTTCACCGTGGCCAGCGCGTTGCCCGCATAGATCGGGCGCACGAAGGTGTCGGCATCCACGACGTCCGAAATGTCGGAGAGCGGCTGCACATCCAACAGGGCGGCCACGCGCGGCAGCACATTCTTGCCCGCGGCCGTGGCGGCCTGCATGACATGGCTGTAAGGGCCGGCCAGGGAGACGATCAGCGCCGCCATCGGCTCGGCCAGATGGTGGGCATAGGCGGCATCATCCGCCACCAGCACTTTCGCCACGCCGGAGATCTTGGCCGCAGCCTCAGCCGCGGCGCCAATGCCGGCGCCCGCCACCAGCACATGCACCTCGCCCAGCTTGGCGGCGGCGGCGATGGCGGAACGCGAAGGCTGCTTGATGCCCGCGGCATCGAAATCGAGAATAACCAGAGAGGTCATGGTCAGATCACCTTCGCTTCGTTGCGGAGCTTGTCGACAAGGGTCGCCACGTCCGGCACCTTGATGCCAGCTTGGCGCGCCGGCGGCTCGTTGACATTGATCGTCGTCAAACGCGGCGTGACATCCACGTTCAGATCGGCGGGCTTGAGCGTATCGATCGCCTTCTTGCGTGCCTTCATGATGTTGGGCAGCGAGGCATAGCGCGGCTCGTTCAGGCGCAGATCGGCGGTGATCACGGCGGGAAGCGAGAGCTTCACCGTCTCCAGCCCGCCATCCACCTCGCGCGTCACGGTCGCCGCGCCATCGGCAATCTCGACCTTGGAGGCGAAGGTGCCCTGCGGCCAGCCCAGCAGGGCGGCCAGCATCTGGCCGGTGGCGTTCATGTCGTCATCAATGGCCTGCTTGCCGAGGATCACGGCGTCCACGCCTTCCTTCAGCGCGACTTCCTTCAGGATCTTCGCCACCGCCAGCGGCTCCACCGCCACATCGGTCTCCACCAGGATGCCGCGGTCGGCCCCCATGGCGAGCGCGGTGCGGATGGTCTCCTGCGCCTGGCTCACGCCGATGGAGATGGCGATGATCTCACCCGCCACGCCTTTTTCCTTCAGGCGCACGGCTTCCTCGACGGCGATTTCATCAAACGGATTCATGGACATTTTCACACCAGCGGTCTCAACGCCAGACTTGTCCGACTTCACGCGGACTTTGACGTTGTAATCGACCACCCGTTTCACAGCGACCAGCATTTTCATTTTTGATACCCTCTGAACTGACCCGGTATGGGGGCCAAACCTTGATATTGGATGTTTCAGGCCCTGGAAAGCCCTAATTTACTCGCGAGTAAACAAACTCAGGAAAGCCGTTTCAACCGCTCGACGGCTTGCTCGATATCCGCCAGGCTGGCGCAGTAGCTAAGCCGGAAATACCGCCCCCCGCGCCCGGCATCGAAGTCGAACCCCGGTGTGACGGAGATGTTCTGCTCGGCCAGCAGCCGGTTGCAGAAAGCGGCGCTGTCCGCCGCCCGGCCCTCGATGTCCGCATATATATAAAATGCCCCATCCGGCGGGGAGAAGGTGGGAAACCCCGCCGCCCGCAGGCCCCGCATCATGATGCCCCGCGCCGTCTCGTAAGTGGCGCGGTTGGCTTCCAGCTCCTCCCGGCAATCCAGCGCCGCCTCGGCGGCCACCTGGGCGATATAGGAGGGCGAGACGAAGAAATTCTGCGCCAGACGCTCGGTCACGCGCACCATGTCCTGCGGCAGCACCATCCAGCCCACGCGCCAGCCGGTCATCGAGAAATATTTGGAGAAGGAGTTGATGATGATGGCGCTGTTGGAGAATTGCGCCGCCGAGGCCTGCGGCTTGCCGTAGGTCAGGCCGTGATAGATCTCATCGGAGATCAGCCGGATCCCCTTGTCATCGCAATAGCGGCAAAGCGCCTTGAGCTCGGCGGGGGCGAGCATGGAGCCGGTGGGGTTGGCGGGGCTGGCCAAAATCAGCCCGTCCGGCGTCTCCGGCAGGGCCTCCAGCATCGCGATGGTCGGCTGGAATCCGGTCTCGATCCCGCAGGGCAACACCACGGGCTGCAGCCCCAAGGCGGTGAGGGTGTTGAAATAAGGCGGGTAATAGGGCGAGGCGAGTGCCACCTTGTCGCCCTGGTCGAAGCTGGAGAGAAAGGCCAGCGGAAACGCGCCCGAGGCCCCGAAGGTCACCGCGATGCGCGCGGCGGGCACCTCCACCCCGTACCACTCTGCCATGTGCCGGGCGATGCGCGCCCGCAGGCTCGGGCGGCCCAGGCCTTCGGTATAGCCCAGCGCGTCGCCGCTTTGCAGCGCCGCCTCCACGGCGCGCTTGGCGCCTTGCGGCAGGCCGGTGCCGGGCTGGCCGACCTCCATGCGCAGGATTTTCGGCGCCCCGTCCGGCAGGGTGGCGGCCCGCTCATTCGCCGCCAGGATCACATCCATCACCCTGAAGGGCGGCACCAGCCGCCCGGCGCCGATCTTCATGGCGCCGTCTTACCGCCCGCCGATCGCCAGGCCATTGCCCTTCGGGTCGGCGCTGGCGCGGCAGCTTGCCTCGCCGCCCGGCACATTGCCGGGGCAGGAGATGACATTGGCCCGGCCCGGATCGGGGATGGGCTCATTCTTGCCGGTCAGCGCATTGGCAAGGCCGATCTGCGCGGCCTCATCCGCCTCGTTTTGCCCGGTGCCCGAAGCGGCGGCGCGGAAGGCGTAGCTGCCTGTCGTGTAGGCCATGGAAGCGGCCAGGTTCGGGGTGGGGTTGGTGCGCGGCGAGGCGGCGAGCAGCACGCCCGTGCCCGGCGCGATCCGCCCGGTGCCGAACAGGTTGTTCATCGAGGTCACGCAGATCACCGCGCCGCCATTCTTGTCCAGCGCCATGAAGCTGGCCGAGGCGGGCAGCGCCTCGCCGGGGGCCGAGCTGGCCGCGGGCAGGCTGGCCACCGCATCGCCGCTCTGGGTGCCGGTCACCGGTGTGGCGTATTTCGGTGTCGCGTCGATCAGGTCCTGCGCCGTCAGCCCGCCGCCCGCCGCATCCGCCGCCTGGGCGAATTGCGCGGCGCTGTCCCCGGCATAAAGCCCGTTCACGCCGTTGACGCGCAGGGTCTCCAGCGTGCTGGCCAGGTCCGGCTGCTGGAAGGTGGCACCCGGCGCCAGCATCTGCCCGTTGGGGGCGAATATGGCGCCGGCTTGCG
Organism: Acidocella sp.; assembly: GCA_035499915.1. Classification (GTDB taxonomy): domain Bacteria; phylum Pseudomonadota; class Alphaproteobacteria; order Acetobacterales; family Acetobacteraceae; genus Acidocella. The sequence continues at coordinate 30,833 of DATJXU010000237.1, read as the reverse complement.
GGTCGGCCAGCAGGGCGTTGCCCACCACCTGCAGGTCGGCGTTCAGCGCCTGCGAAACCTCCGCCCCGCCCGCCAGGCGCTCAGCCGGCACGATGACCGCCGATTGCGGCAACTGCCCGTAGCGCGCCTGCATGGCCAGCAGCCCGCGCGCCAGCAAGGGCACGGCGGCCGGGCGGTCGCCGTTATTGGCGGCGGGGGCGCCGGCGGTGAAGTCCAGCACCACGGGCGGCTGCATCTGGCCGGTGGAATTAGGCATCTTGATCAGGCAGGCGCCGCCGCCGCCCAGGCCGCCGCGCGAGGGCAGGGTGACCGCCTGCGCGAAGCCTTCCGCCGCCGCCGCATCCACAGCGTTGCCGCCATGGTTCAATATATCCCGCCCGACAATGGCCGCCTGCGGCTCATCCGCCACCGCATAGCCGAACACGGAGGGCACGGTGCTGGGGGTGCTGGCGCCGTTATCCAGCCCGAGAAGCTGGTGGCCAACGGTTTGGCTGGGGCCGCATCCGGCGAGCGAGGCGAGGCAGGCGAGGGCGCTAAGGCGGCGTAGGCGGTTCTGCAAGCTGAATAACCCTTGAGAAACTGACCCGGCCTGATTAGCCGCGAAACACCGCGCCCGCAACGCCGGGTCAGGAAACCGGCGGGGCAGGGCGGTCCAGAAACACCACGTCGCGCGGGCGGCGCTGCAGCACCTGCCCGCCATCGATCACCATGGTCTGCCCATGATAGGCGGGGCTGGCCAGGATGAACTCCACTGCGTTCAAAATCTGCGCGGGCGTGCAGCCCAGCCCCATCGGGTTGTTGCGGTGGCTGCGCTCGAATTCCTGCTCCGTCTGCAACCCGCTGATCAGCGTGATGCCGGGCGCGATGCCCGCCACACGCAGCGTGGGGGCCAGCGCCATGGCCTGCATCTGGACCATCCCCTGCAGCGCCACCTTGGAGAGGGTGTAGGAGAAATAATCCGGGTTGAGGCCGAACACCTTGTTGTCGACGATGTTGATCGCCACGCCCCTGGCCCCGCGCGCGGTGAGTGACGCGTGCAGGCGCTGGGTGAGCAGCACCGGGGCAAACAGATTCACCCGCATATGCGCCTCCAGGCCTTCGGCCGAGACGGTGGCGGCGGTGTCGTACTCAAAGCCCGAGGCGTTGTTGACCAGCAGCCCCAGCGGGCAGATCGCCTCGCATTCCTCATAGAGCCGCGCCACCGCCCCGGCATCGCCGAGATCGGCCCCAACCGGCGTGGCCTGGCCCCCGGCTGCGATGATCTCAGCCGCCACCTCCCGCGCCCCTTGCGCGGACTGGTGGTAATGCACGAACACGTGCCAGCCCTTGCTCCCCAGATGCCGGGCGATGATCGCGCCCAACCGCCTGCCGCCGCCCGTGACAAGGACGCCTTCCATCAAAATCCCTCTCCTTTTGCGGCAAGCCGGGCCGCTTCACCCGGATAGACGAGACAAGACGGAAACCCAAGCCCCAGGGTTAACGCGCATCTGGCGCATTTTTTTTGCCGAGGCGTTTGGAAAAACACCCCAATTTTCTGCCTCAACGTGCAAGTTTATCTCACCAAATCCCCTGTTTGATGAGATGTTGCCCTAGCCGGTAGGGTTTTCGGCCTTTGGGGTTGCCAGCCATACGCAGCCGGTGCATTGCGCTGGCCTGCCCGGTCCGTAAATAGGGCCGGTCTTTGCATAGCTGGAGCGCCTGCCTTGTCGATCTTGCCCGAAACGCCTGCCCCCGCCTCCCCGGTGCGGCTGACCCATTTGCAGCGGCTGGAAGCGGAATCGATTCACATCATGCGCGAGGTGGTGGCCGAGACCGAGAAGCCGGTGATGCTCTATTCCATCGGCAAGGATTCGGCCGTGATGCTGCATCTGGCGCGCAAGGCCTTCTACCCCGCGCCGCCGCCTTTTCCGCTGCTGCATGTGGACACGACCTGGAAGTTCCGCGCCATGTATGAGCTGCGCGACCGCATGGCCCAGGAGAGCGGCATGGAGCTGCTCGTCTACCAGAACCCGGACGCCAAGGCGCAGAACATCAACCCGTTCGACCACGGCTCGCTGCACACCGATATGTGGAAGACCGAGGGGCTGAAGCAGGCGCTCGACAAATACGGCTTCGACGCCGCCTTCGGCGGTGCGCGGCGCGACGAGGAAAAGAGCCGCGCCAAGGAGCGCATCTTCTCCTTCCGCTCCGCCAATCACCGGTGGGACCCGAAAAACCAGCGCCCGGAGCTGTGGAACCTCTATAACGCCCGCAAGGCCAAGGGCGAGAGCATCCGCGTGTTCCCCATCTCCAACTGGACCGAGCTGGATATCTGGCAATATATCCAGCTTGAGAACATCCCCATCGTGCCGCTCTATTTTGCGGCCGAGCGCCCGGTGGTGGAGCGCGACGGGCTGCTGATCATGGTCGATGACGAGCGCTTCCGCCTCAAGCCCGGCGAGGTGCCGGTGCAAAAATCCGTGCGTTTTCGCACGCTCGGCTGCTACCCGCTCTCGGGTGCGGTGGAGAGCAACGCGCACACATTGCCGGACGTGATCCAGGAAACCCTGCTCACCACCACCTCCGAGCGCCAGGGCCGGGTGATTGACAAGGATGCAGGCGGGGCCAGCATGGAAAAGAAGAAGCAGGAGGGGTATTTCTGATGCAGGACATGACCATGCAGGAAAGCTCCTACAAGGCCGATGCGCTGATCGCGCAGGATATCGATGCGTATCTGCTCAAGCACCAGCATAAATCGCTGCTGCGCTTCATCACCTGCGGCTCGGTGGATGACGGCAAGTCCACGCTGATTGGCCGGCTGCTCTATGACTCCAAGATGATCTTCGAGGATCAGCTCGCCGCCTTGGAAGCTGATTCCAAAAAAGTCGGCACGCAGGGCCAGAATATCGATTTCGCGCTGCTGGTGGATGGCCTCGCCGCCGAGCGCGAGCAGGGCATCACCATCGATGTGGCGTATCGCTTCTTCGCCACCGAGAAGCGCAAATTCATCGTCGCCGACACGCCCGGCCATGAGCAGTACACGCGCAACATGGTCACCGGCGCCTCCACCGCCGATCTCGCGGTGATTCTCATCGACGCGCGCAAGGGCGTGCTGACGCAGACGCGCCGCCATTCCTACCTCGCCAACCTCATCGGCATCCGCCACATCGTGCTGGCGGTGAACAAGATGGACCTGATCGGCTACGACCAGGCGAAGTATGAGGCCATCGTCGCGGATTATGCGAAGTTCGCTGCCGGTATCGGCATCAAATCCTTCACCCCGATGCCGCTCTCCGGCTTCATGGGTGACAACATCACCACCCGTTCGGCCAATACCCCCTGGTACAAGGGCGTGCCGCTGGTGGAGTTCCTGGAGACGGTGGAGCTGAACGTCACCGCCGACCAGGAGCAGCCTTTCCGCCTGCCGGTGCAATGGGTGAACCGCCCGAATCTCGACTTCCGTGGGTTCGCCGGGCAGATCGCCAGCGGTGTGGTCAAGCCGGGCGATGCCATCCGCGTGCTGCCCTCGGGCAAGACCTCCACCGTCTCGCGCATCGTCACCTATGATGGCGATCTGGACCAGGCGGTGGCCGGGCAGTCCGTCACACTCTGCTTTGCCGATGAGATCGATTGCTCGCGCGGCGATGTGATCACCCCGGCCGATGCGCCGGTGCAGGTGGCCGACCAGTTCGAGGCCACCATCGTCTGGATGTCCGACGAGGCGATGACCCCCGGCCGCGCCTACTGGATCAAGATCGGCACGCAGAGCGTCTCCGCCTCCCTCCAGGCGCCGAAATACCAGGTCAACGTCAACACGCTGGAACATATGGCGGGGAAGACGCTGGAGCTGAACGCCATCGGCGTGGCCACGCTCACCACCGACCGGCCGATCCCCTTCGAGCCCTATGAGCAGAACCGCGCCCTCGGCGGCTTTATCGTCATCGACAAGATGACCAACGCCACCGTGGGTGCGGGCATGCTGCGCTTCTCGCTGCGCCGCTCGCAGAATGTGCATTGGCAGGCGCTGGATGTTTCGCGCGAGGTGCATGCGGGCCTGAAGAACCAGAAGCCCGCCGTGCTGTGGTTCACGGGCTTGTCTGGTGCTGGCAAGAGCACCATCGCCAATCTGGTCGAGAAGAAGCTGGTGCGGATGAACCGCCATACCTTCCTGCTGGATGGCGATAATGTCCGCCACGGCCTGAACAAGGATCTCGGCTTCACCGAGGCGGACCGGATCGAGAATATCCGCCGCGTGGGCGAGGTGGCGAAGCTGATGACCGATGCCGGTCTCGTCGTCATCACCGCCTTCATTTCGCCCTTCCGCTCCGAGCGCGAGATGGTGCGCAAGATGATGGCGCCGGGCGAGTTCGTGGAGATCTTCATCGACACCTCGCTGGCGGAAGCCGAGCGCCGCGACGTGAAGGGGCTCTACAAGAAGGCCCGTGCGGGTGAGCTGAAGAACTTCACCGGCATCGACAGCCCCTATGAACCGCCGCTGACGCCGGAGATCCATATCGATACGACGAAGATCACGCCCGAGCAGGCGGCGGATCTGATCATCGAACGGCTGATCCCGTGACGGATCTGGAGCTGGCGAAAGCCATCGCCGAAGGGGCGGGCAAGCTGCTTCTGGACCTGCGCGCCCTCGGCCTGTTCTCGGGCAAGGCTTTGGGCAAGGCCGGAGACCGCGTGGCGAACGCCTTCATCATGGAGGCGCTGCGGGAAAACCGGCCTGATGATGCGATCCTGTCCGAAGAGGAAAAGGACAGCGCTGCCCGGCTCTCCGCCGAGCGCGTCTGGATCGTCGATCCGCTGGATGGCACGCGTGAATATGGCGAGGGCCGCGCGGATTGGGCGGTGCATGTCGCGCTTGCCATCGGCGGCAAGCCTGTGGTGGGCGCCGTGGCGTTGCCGGGGCTGGGCAAGGTGATGCTGTCAGAGCCGCAGGCTTTGCCAGAGCTGGCGCAAAAGCTGCGCGTGCTGGTCAGCCGCACCCGCCCGGCCAAGGAGGCCTTGGCGGTGGCGGAGGCGCTGGACGCCGAGCTGGTGCCGATGGGCTCGGCCGGCGCCAAGGCAATGGCGGTGCTGCGCGGTGAGGCGGATATTTATCTGCACACAGGCGGGCAATATGAATGGGACAATTGCGCCCCCGCCGCCGTGGCTTTGGCCGCCGGGCTGCACGCCACCCGCGCTGACGGCACGCCGTTGGTTTATAACAACGCCGATCCCTATTTGCCGGATCTGCTGATCTGCCAGAAGGACCTCGCGCCGAAAGTGCTGGCAGCGCTGTCAAAGGTTCCGGCCTAAAGGTCCAAAAGTTTTTGGGGGCGCCCTTTTTTCAAAAAGGGCGCAAAAAAGGCCGGGGTTTTGGCGCTGTCATTGCCAAACTCCCGGCCTCTTTCGCCGCTTTTTTGCAAAAAAAGCGGCACCAAAAAACTCTTAAAACCCGTATTTCACCACGCGGTCGTTGCTGGCCAGCAACTTCTTGTAGCGGCTGAGCGCCAGCAGCGGGAAGAAGCGCGGATAGCCGTGATACTTCAAGTAAAACACCCGCGGAAAGCCCACGGCGTTATAGGGCGCTTCCTTCCAGCTTCCATCTTCCCCTTGCGCGGCCTGCAGATATTCAACACCGCGCCGCACGGATTCATGGTCCGCCAGCCCCGCCGCCATCAGCCCCAGCACGGCCCAGGCGGTCTGGCTCGGCAGGCTCTGCGCCGCGAAGCCATGGAACTCGCCCGCCGGCGCGTCGGCATAGCTCTCATTATCCTCGCCCCAGCCGCCATCATCGCGCTGCTTGGAGATCAGCCAGGCTGTGGCGCGCGTCACCATCGGGTCGTCCTGCGCCACCCCCGCCGCGTTCAGCGCGCACAGCACGGACCAGGTGCCGTAGATGTAATTCGTTCCCCAGCGCCCGAACCAGGAGCCATCGGGCTTCTGCGTCTCGCGCAGATAGGCAATGCCACGCTCAATCGCGGGCTTGTCTTCCTCATAGCCAAGCTGCGCCAGGAAGGAGATGCAGCGCGCCGAGACATCCTCGGTCGGCGGGTCCAGCAGCGCGCCATGGTCGGCGAAGGGAATATGGTTGAGATATTGCCGGTCGTTGTTGATGTCGAACGCGCCCCAGGCGCCGTTGGTGGACTGCATGCCGATGATCCATTCCCGCGCGCGGGAAATGGCTTCGGCATATTTCGCATCGCCCGCGCGGTGCAGCAGCATCGCCGCCACGGCGGTGTCGTCCACATCCGGGTAATGCGGGTTGTTGTACTGGAAGGCCCAGCCGCCAGGGCGCGTGCCGGGGGTATTGTCCGCCCAGTCGCCCACCACGTTCAGCTCCTGGCGCGGGATCAGCCAGTCGCAGGTTTCCGCCAGCGCCGCCTCGGCGCCGCTCTCGGCCAGCGCATGCCCGGCCAAAGCCGTGTCCCACACGGGCGAGAGGCAGGGCTGGCAATAGGCCTCATCCTCCTTCACCACCAGCAGCTTGCGCACCGCGCCCCAGGCGATGTCGAAATGCTTTTGATCGTCCAGATAATCGAACATCATCGTGGCATTGGCCATGGCGGGGTAGATGGCGCCCAGCCCGTCCTCGCCGTTCAGCCGCTCGATAATCCAGTCGCGTGCCTTCTGCTCCGCCTTGGCGCGGCTGTTCTTGGGAAAAAACGGCTCGGCCACCCGCAGCGCATCATCCAGAATCTTGAAGATCGGCCCCCAGGCGGATTTATACGGCCCCCTGATCCAGTCCTTCACCTGATCGGGCGGGGTGCAAAACAGCTCGTCGATCCGCACATTGCGCGGGTTGCGGGCCTGCGGCTTGCGCGCGGCCAAAAACATCAGCGGCATCATCACCGTGCGCGACCAATAGGAGACCTTGCGCATGGTGAAGGGAAACCAGTCGGGCATCAGCACCGCCTCGATGGGCACGACCGGGCAGGCCTCCCACGGCACGGCGCCGAACAGGGCCATCTGCAAGCGGGTGAAGACATTCGCGCGTTCCGCCCCGCCGGCGGCCAGAATCGCCTGCCGGGCGCGGACCATATGCGGCGCGTCCGGCGAATCGCCGATCGCCTTCAGCGCGAAATAGGCCTTCACCGAGCAGGAAAGGTCCATCTTGCCGCCATGAAAGAGCGGCCAGCCCCCTTGGCACGTCTCATAATCGCCCTGGATGCGGCGCAGATACACGCCGATCTTGCGCTCCAGCCCGTCATCGATCCGGTCGAGATAATGCTCCAGCAGCACATATTCGGCCGGAATCGTGGCGTCCGCCTCCAACTCGTAGCAATAATGCCCGTCTGCCCGCTGCTCAGCCGTCAGGGAGGCGCGGGCAAGCTCGATCGATTGATCCAGAATCGCGTTCATCTTCCGGGATTTGGCAGTTTTCCGGGCGTTTTGCCAGTGCCTATCGGCATGGCCGCCGCCCTCTCAGGCGGGCTTGAGCAATGCCGCCACCGCCGCCTCGCCGGAGCGGATCGCCCCCTCGATGGTCGCGGGCAGGCCGGTATCCGTCCAGTCCCCGGCCAGCACCACGCCCCGGCGCGGGCTTTGCGGGCCCGGGCGGCGCTTGAGCTGGTCGGGCGTGCAGGCAAAGGTGGCGCGCTTTTCCCACAGCACCCGGCAAGGCGGCACGTCCGGCGGCAGGGCGAAGGCCTTCGAGAGTTCCGCCCAGACCTGCGTGGCAATGCTGTCCTGGTCCAGATGCGCGTAGCGGTTGGCGGCGGAGATGGTGACGGAGACCACGCTCTCGCGCGCAAACACCCATTCCGCCATGCCGCCCAGCAGCCCGTAGAACCCGGCCTCGCCAGGCTCCATGCGCGCCTTGAAATGCAGGTTGCAGATGGATTCGAACTGATCCGGCACGCTCAGCTCCGGCATCAGCTCCTTCGCGGCCCAGGGCGGCACCGCCAGCACGGTGGTCTGGCCGGGGCGCAGCGCCGTCACGCGCTCGCCCAGCCTGATCTCCACGCCCTTGGCCTTCAGCCAGTCCAGGGCCGGGTCCACGAAGCTCTCCGACAGCCCGATGCGCGCCCAGCGCGGCAGGGCCGCATGGCCGCCGCGCTCCACCGTCTCGCCGAGCACGCTTCCCAGCGGCTGGGCGGCGGCGCGCGCGGGCATGGTGTTGAGGGCGGCGATGGCCAAGGGCTCCAGCAGCCGGGCATAAAGCGCGCCGCTGCCGCCCACCAGGCGCTCCACCAGGTCGTCCGGCTTGGCCTTGAGCAGTTTCCTGAGCGCCAGATAGCTCAAGACGCTGGTGCCCGGCACCCGGTGGCGGCGCGAGAAAATCCACCAGGGGAAGGCGCCCTCGTTCAGCCGCAGCGTCCAGGCCGCGCCGGTTTTGATGTCCCGGAAGGGGAAGATGGGCGCCGCCGGGCCGACCAGCGAGCGCCTTGCCCCGATGCGCTGCAGATAATTCAGCGCCGAGATGTTGCCCGAGAGCAGCAGATGGTTGCCGTTATCGATCCGGCAGCCGAGCTGCTTGTCGAAATAGGAGCGTGCCCGCCCGCCGGCCTGTGGCGCGGCCTCGAACAGCACGACATGATGCCCCAGCTCGGCCAGGCAGCAGGCGGCGGAAAGCCCCGCGAGCCCCGCGCCGATGACATGTACGCTCACGCCCCTCTCCCCTCAGCCCGCCAGCAACCGCGCGGCCAGCAGCAATTTGCGCCATTTCGGCAGTGTGATGCGGCCTTGTGCATAATCGAAATTCCGCCGGCGTAGAATGGCCAGCAAGGGCCGGTAGCTGGCCTCCATCAGCCGGGCCGGGCGCATGGCGCGCGCGTCGCAGCGGGTCATGGCTTCCTCGGCGCGGCCGAACGCCGCCTGTGCCATGGCGGCAAGTTTGCCGCATACGGCAGGCAGGTTCGGCTGTGAAAGAATGGTTCCGGGGTCGGGCGCAAGCCCCGCTTCGGCCAGGAATTCCGCGGGCAGATAGATGCGCCCGCGCTCGGCATCCTCCCCCACATCGCGCAAAATATTCGTGAGCTGCAGGCCCCGCCCCAGCGCGTAGGCCACCTCGTCCGCCGCCGGGGAGGAATCGCCGAACACCCGCACGGATAGCCGCCCCACCGCCGAGGCCACCCGGTCGCAATAAAGGTCGAGCTCGGCGAGGCTGGGCGCGATGATCGGCTCGCCCGCATCCATCTCCATGCCATCGATGATGGCGATGAAATCCTCCCGCCGCAGATGGTAATCACGAATCACGACAAGCAAGGCTCTGGTGATCGCATCTTGCGCCTCGCCTTGCTCGTAAAGCGCGGCGATGCGCTGGCGCCAGCCTTCCAGCTCCGCCTGCTTGGCGGCGAAGTCCCGGCCCTCCTCGTCGGCGATGTCATCCACCACCCGGCAGAAGGCGTAGATGGCATACATCGCATCCCGCCGTGCGGGCGGCAGGATCTTCATGCCGTGATAGAAGGAGGTGCCGGAGCGTTTCACCAGCTCCGTCACATGCGCGGTATCTGCGGGGGTCATGCGGCGTATCTCAAGCCCTTCAAGGTGGCGGCCAGCACGTCCAGCTTGCTCAGCTTCACGCGGCTGGCCAGCGGGTCGCCGGATTTCAGAAGCGTGGTCAGGCGGCGCGCCAGCGCGCAGATGATCGCGGTTTCGATCCGCAGCCGGCGCGATTTTACCCGTCTTGGCAGTTCGGCGGCCAGGATGTTCAGCTTGTCGGTCTCTTCCAGCATCTTGTCGAAGACGATGCGCAGGCCAGGCAGGGTCTCGCTGCGGGCGATGTCGTCCGTCGAGAGCCCCTGCGCGTGCAGCCAGTCCTGCGGGACGTAGCAGCGGTCCAGGTCGCGCAAATCCTTCGCGCAATCCTGCAGATGGTTCAGCACCTGCAAGCTTGCGCAGAGCGCATCGGAGGGCGGCCAGGTGTCGTGGGATTCGCCATGCACATCCAGCACATAGCGGCCAACGGGGGCGGCGGAATAGCGGCAATACCCCATCAGCTCCGCCCAGCTCTCATAGCGCGTCTTGGTCACGTCCTGGCGGAAGGCGGTCAGCAGCTCGCGCGCATGGATGTTGGGCACGCCCGATTCCTGCATGGACTGGCGCAGCCTTGTGGCGCTGGGGCTGCCGGTATCCTTGGCGCCGGTCAGCACCGCCTCCATCGTGTCCAGCCGGTTCAGCTTCTCCTCGGGCGAGAGGCTGGGGCTGTCCGAGATGTCGTCGGCATTGCGGGCATAGGCGTAATAGGCATGCACCCGCGCGCGCAAAGGCTTGGCGATGAGCAGCGAGGCGACGGGAAAATTCTCATCCCCCTTATCCTTGCCGGACCAGGCCTCGATGTTCTTGGCCATGGTCTTGGCCATCTCCTTGGCTGAGGGGCGGGGGCGCGCCTCGTTGTCGTTGGCGCTCATGATTGCTCCCCGGCATAGGCCCGGCTCTTCCATTTTGCTCCGGTGCCGCGCCAGTAATTCACCGCCGAGCCGATGGTTGCCGCCATGTAGAACAGGGCGATGGCGGGCAGGGCGATGGCATAGGCGCGCGGCACCTTGTAGCGGTCCAGCGTCGGGAAATAGGTCATGGCGGCGATGGCCCAGATGGCGATGCCCAGCGCCGCCTGCCAGCCGAACCCGGTGCAGAGCGCGGCCCAGGGGAAGACCAGCCACACCAAAGCCAGCCCGATGATGGTGCAGGTGAGAATGAGCGCCGAATAGCGCAGCTGGGTGAAGGCGGTGCGGGCGATCATGTCCCAGATATCCTTCGCCTTCGGATAGGGGCGGATGGAGGTGGCGAGCCCGGAATGGCCGAGATAGACCGGGCCGGTCTTCTTTACTTCCCGCGCCAGCGAGACATCGTCGATCAGCGCGCCCTTGATGGCCTCCAGCCCGCCGATGCGCTCCAGCGCGGCGCGCCGGATCAGCACCGTGCCGCCCGCCGCCGCGGCGACGCGCGAGGACGCGTCGTTCACGCGGCCGAAGGGGTAGAGCATCTGGAAGAAATAGATGAAGGCCGGGATCAGGAATTTTTCGGCCAGGGAGGTGCAGTTCAGCCGCACCATCTCGGAGGCCATTTGCAGCTTTCCGGCCTCCAGCTTCGCCACCAGCGTGGCCAGGTGGCGCGGCTCGTGGGTGATGTCCGCATCCGCGAACAGGATCACCGGCGCGGTGCTGGCCGCCACGCCCTGGGAGAGCGCCCAGAGCTTGCCCGACCAGCCGGACGGTTTTTCCCGGCCGGTGAGGATGGTCAGGCGCTCATGCGTGCCCGCCGCCTCGGCGGTGCCATCGGTGGAATTGTCATCCACCAGAATGACACGGAACTGCCCGGGATAATCCTGCGCGACGAGGGAGGCGATGACGGCGCCGATGGTCTCCACCTCGTCGCGCGCGGGGATGATGACGTCCACATCCGGGGCCTCCATGGGCAGGGCAGGCGCCAATTCGGGCGCGGAATCCCAGAAGCGGCCATGGAAGAAGGCCAGGTAAAGCCAGATCGCGAATGACAGCAGCAGGATCATGCAAGCATTCCTTCCTTGCGGAACCAGGTGAGCGCGTCCTCCACCGCCCGGGCGGCGGGGCGGGGGGCGTAGCCTAGCTCCTCTTTGGCCTTCCGGGAGGAGAAGAACATCTTTTTCTTCGCCATTTTAAGAATATCCGGTGTCATCAGCGGTGTCTTGCCGGTGCGCTCGGCGATGCGCTCCATCACCCAGGCGAGCGGCATCAGCGGTGCCACCGGCAGGCGCAGGCTGGGGGCCTTGCGCCCGCTCTGCGCCGCCACCAGGGCCAGCAACTCGCGCAGCATCAAATCCTCGCTGCCCAGAATATAGCAGGCGCCCCGGCGGCCTTTTTCCAGCGCCAATATATGCCCGGCGGCCACGTCATCCACATGCACCACGTTCAGCCCGGTATCCACATAGGCGGGCATTTTGCCCCGCGCGGCGTCCAGCACCATCTGGCCGGTGGGGGTGGGTTTCACGTCACCGGGGCCCACGGGGGCGGTGGGGTTCACGATCACGATATCCTGCTCCTGCGCCAGCGCCCGCACGGCCTGCTCGGCATCGTATTTGCTCTGCTTATAGGCGCCGACATGATGTTCGGGCTTGATCGGCGTCGTCTCATCGGCCGGCGTGCCATCCGCCGTCAGCCCGAGCGCCGCGACGGAGCTGGTATAAACGCAGCGCTCCACCCCGGCGGCCTTGGCGGCGCGCAGCAGGGCCAGCGTGCCGTCTATGTTCACCTTGCGCATCGCCGCCACGTCGGGCACCCAGAGCCGGTAATCGGCGGCGACATGCAGCAGGTAGCGGCAGCCCGCCAGTGCCGCGGGAAAGCTCTCAGGCTCGGCCAGGTCCAGATACGCCAGCTCCGCCCCCAGATTGGCGATGTTCTGCCGGTCCGAGCCCCTGCGCGCCGTGACCCGCACCTGATAGCCCGCCCTCTTCGCCGCCCTGGCCACCGCCGCGCCGACAAACCCGGTCGCTCCCGTCACCAGCACCAGATCGTCCTGCGCCACTTTCTACTTCCCCGTGCTATACTGCCATCCCGGCAGCGACATATACCCGCCGGGGCACTCGCTGTAGAACCCATTGCAGCTTTTGGCGCAACCATGAGGATGACGATGGACACCGAAGCCGTTGAGATTGCGGATTACAACGCAAGGCATTGGGAGTTTCCCGAGTCTGGCGGGATAGGGGCCGGTTCTGAGGCGCATTACCGGATGTTTACCACCCTGCTGGGCGCCACCTACAACCCCTATAAGCCCGCCGTGCTGGACTGGCCGAAGCTGGACCCGCAGACTCTGGCGCGCATCACCTCCCTGCCGATCTGGGATATCGCGGTGCAGACCGAGATCAAGGCCAGTGCGCGCATCGAGGCTTACTCCAAGACCGTGCCGCAGCCGGCGTTGCGTGCCGCGCTGATGCATATGGCGGGCGAGGAGGCGCGCCACCGCGATGTGCTCTCGCGCCTGGTGGCGGCCTATGACATTCCGATGCAGCCCGAGCCGGACTATGTGCTGCCCAACGATGCCGAATGGGGCTGGCTGGTCACCGGCTTTTCCGAATGCATCGACAGCTTCTTCGCCTATGGGCTGTTCGAGTTGGCCAGGCGCTCCGGCTATTTTCCTGAGAAACTGGTGGAGACCTTCGAGCCGGTGGTGCAGGAGGAGGGGCGGCATATTCTGTTCTTTGCCAACTGGCTGGCTTGGCACCGCGCCAACCTCGCCTGGTGGAAGCGCCCCTGGTTCGAGCTGAAGGTGATCGCGGTCTGGATCTTCCTGATCTATGAGCGGATCGGCATCGCCAAGGATGTGGACGGGCTGGAAGGGGCGGACGCCAATTTCACCATGAATGGCTCCTCCGCGCTGAGCGAGGAGATGGAGTTGCCAAAGCTTTTGGCAATTTGCCTGGAAGAGGATACAAGGCGCATGGCAGGCTACGATCCGCGCCTTAAGCGCCCCACCACCATGCCGTTTCTGGGGCGCGTCGGCTTGGCCGCCTTGCGCCTGAAAACCCGCATCATGGGACGTTGAGTATCTCTTTGGCTAAAAGTAAACTTATCCCCGCCGTTCTGACGCTGGGGGGCCTCGCTGTCATTACCGGACTAATCATCTATTTCGGGGCGGGAGACGTGCTGCGGGCCCTCACCTCGGTAAATGCCTGGGGGCTGGCGGAATATGTCGCCGCCCAGCTGGTGCTGCTGCTGGGGCTGGGCTTGTGCTGGCGCATGCTGCTGCGCTCGCGCCAGAAAGGCTCTTACTGGCTCTGCGTCTGGGGCCGGGCGGTGCGCGATGCCACGGGCGAGTTTCTGCCCTTCTCGCAGGTGGGCGGCTATGTGCTGGGGGCGAGGGTGATGACGCTGGGCGGTGTCGCCACAGCGGATTCCGTCGCCTCCACGCTGGGGGATGTGACCACCGAGTTCCTGGCCCAGCTCGTGTTTGTGGGCACCGGGCTTGTCATCCTGTCGCGCAAGGTGCCGGGGTCGGATTTGTTGATGCCGGTCACCATCGGGCTGGCGGTGGCGGTGGCGCTGGGGGTGGGGTTGATCGTCGCGCAGCGCGGCTCCGGCACAAGGATGTTCCGCGCTTTGGCGCTGCGGATCGCCGGGACCACCGGCCAGGGGGCGGCGGATAATTTCGAGCGCCTGCAAACCGCGCTGGATGGCATGTACACCCAGCATCACCGGCTGGCCTGGGCCTCCTTCTTCCATCTGCTCTGCTGGGGCGGCACCGGCACGGCCTCCTATATCGGCTTCCACGCGCTCGGCGTGCCGCTATCCTGGCTGGATGCGGTGTGCATCGAGGCCATGCTGCACGCGATCATGGCGCTGGCCTTCTTCATTCCCGGCCGGGTGGGGGTGCAGGAAGCCGCCTACACGCTGCTGGGCGGGCTGTTCGGCATTCCGCCGGATATTGCCATCTCCCTCTCTTTGCTGCGCCGGGCGCGTGATTTTGTCATCGCCGTGCCGGTGCTGATCGTCTGGCAGGGGCTGGAGGCGCGGCAGCTGAAGCTGAACATGAACGCCGGGTGAAGTTCTCGTCGGGCGGCTTGCGCATGCGCCGCCCGCAGCCCATGTCCGTGGCGGTGAAATATTTCCGGAGCCACAACCATGTCAATTATCGGGTGGGTTATTCTCGGCCTGATCGCCGGCTGGATCGCCAGCCATATCGTCGATAATGGCGGCAAGGGGCCGTTGATGGATATGATCCTTGGTATCGTCGGCGCGCTGGTGGGCGGCTGGATCTTCGCGGCCCTTGGCGCGGTGCCCGTCACGGGGTTCAATCTATGGTCGCTGTTCGTGGCGGTGGTGGGGGCGGTGGTGGTGCTGGTGATCTACCATGCGATCGCCGGGCGCAGGGTTTTGTAGGCGCTGTTCCAGCGCTGGGCGAAAAGGGGGGGGCTTAAAGCCCCCTTTTCCTTGCCGGCTCCGCCTTGCCGCCCCTGATGCGGCGCGATAACGGTTTGATATGCACGCCAAACTTTGGACCATGCGGCTCGTCTTCTGCATGTCGGGCATCGGCATCTCGGTCTGGGCGATTGTCATTCCCTATACCAAGATCCGGTTTCAGCTTGACGATGGGACGCTGGGGCTGGTGCTGCTCGCCGGCGGCTCGGGCGGGGTTGCCGTCATGCCGCTGGCCGGGATGGCGGTGGCGCGCTGGGGCAGCCGCACCTGCATCATCGCCACCACGCTGATGATGTGCCTGCTGCTGCCCGCCCTGGGCAACGCGCCGTCACCGCTGGCCTTTACCGCTTTGCTCTTCATCTACGGCGCCAATTTCGGCGCGCTGGACATCGCGATGAACGCCCAGGGCGCGGTGGTGGAGGAGATGTCCGGCCGGCTGCATATGTCGGGCTTTCATGCCTGCTACAGCCTGGGCACGCTGGCCGTGGCGCTGGCGGCCAGCCTGTTGCTGAAGCTTGGGAGCACGGTGCCGCTGGTCTGCGTGGCCAGCGCGGTCACGGTGCTGCTGGGGCTGACGCAGAGCGTCCGGCTGGTGCCCAAAAGCGGCGATGCCCCGCCCTCGGGCCGGAATTTCGCCCGGCCCAACCGGCAGGCGCTGGTGCTTGGCCTGTGCTGCTACGCCGCCTTCATGACCGAGGGCGCCACCACGGACTGGAGCACCATCTTCCTGCGCTTCTCGCGCAACATGGCGATCGACAGCGCCACGCTGGGCTATGCCGCCTACGCGGTGATGACGACGCTGGCGCGCCTGACCGGCGACAGGCTGGCCATGCGCTTTGGCCAGCCGGCGGTGATGCGCCTGGGCGTGGCGCTGGGGGTGGCGGGCTTTGCGCTGGCGGTGCTGGTGCCCTCCGGCCTGGCGGGCATCATCGGCTTCGGGCTGGTGGGGTTTGGCACCGGCAACATCGTGCCTTTGGTGTTCAGCGCCGCGGCGCGGGTGCCGGGCATGGCCGCGCATCATTCCATGCCGGCGGTGGTGGGCATCGGCTATGCCGGGTTCCTCACCGGCCCGGTGATGATCGGCTTTGTCGCCAACCATTTCGGCCTGGGCACCGCCTTTGGGGTGGATGCGGTGCTGCTGGGGCTGAGCTTCTTTGCGGCGAGATCCGTCGCCTAGGGCTCAACCGTCATCAAGCTCAGCCGTAATAAAGCTGGTTGAGCGCGGCGATGAGCTCTTCGCGTCTCAGCCCCTTCGGCAGGGCCGGATGCAGGGTGATATGCACGGTGCCGGGATGTTTGTTGAAGGCAAGCCGCCCCCAGCGCAGGCCGCTATCGGTGGTGGCGGGAAGGACCGGCGCCTCCACCCCTTGCGCCAGCATCGAGATGCCGTGCCGCAGCTCCCCGCGCACCCCGGGGGCGACGCGCGTGCCCTCGGGGAAGATCACCACCTGCCGCCCCGCCGCCACCGCCTCCTGGGCGCGGGCGATCATCTCGCGCAGGGCCTTGCGGCCGCCGTTCCGGTCCACCGGGATCATCCCGCCCGGCTCCAGCAGCCCGCCGAAGAGCGGGATGCGCTTCAGCTCCTTCTTGAACACGAAGGCCGGGCGCGGCAGCAGCGCGAGCCAGAGCAGGATATCCAGCGCCGATTGGTGCTGCGCGGCGATCACGCAGCCGCCTTCGGGCAGCCGCTCCAGCCCGCTGGCCTCAAGCCTGATGCCGCAGAAGACCCTGAGCGCCCACAGGCTGATCCGCGCCCAGCGCTGCGCGGCGTGCAGAATGCCCTCGTGGAAATACCGGCCGAGCAGGATGCACCACAGGCTGAGACCGGCGCCCGCGCCCCAGAGCACGGCGTTGAAGGCAAAGGAACGAAGCCGCTGCATCTTTGGTCAGTAATCTCCTGAGGTGCTGGTGCTGAACAGGCCGCCGAGCCCGGCGCGCACCACCAGATATTTGCTGTATTCGGCGGCGAGCAGGTGCAGCGTCGCCCAAGTGAGGCGGTCGCGCATCGCGGGCGGGCGCACCGGGTCGGGGATCAGCCGCACGCCGGGCAGGGCGTTGCGCATTTCCAGCAGCGCGCGGGGCATGTGGTAGTCGGCGGTGACGATGATGAGCGAGCGCATGTGATGCGCCTTCGCCCAGGCGGCGGTTTCCACGCCATTGTCATGGGTGGTGGCGGCCATGTGGCCGATGGTGATGGCGCTGGCGTAGCGGGTGGCGGCGGCGCTGTCATCGGCGGTGAAATCGCCGAGATAGGTGCCCTTGCCGGCACCCGAGATCAGCAGCAGCGGGGCTTCGCGCGCGGCGAGCAAGGCGAGCGCCTCGCTGATCCGGTCATCCCCGCCGGTCAGCGCCGCGATGCCATCCGCCGGCGGCATCGGGTTGGGCGGTTGGGCGGTGAACACTGCCGCCATGAAGATCAGGAGCCCCGCGCCCAAGGCGCCGCCGGCCAGCAGCACCAGCCGGGCCAGCAGCCGGGCCGGCGAAAAACGGCGGCGGCGGCGCAGAGGCGGGCGGGCCATCAGGGCAGATGCCGCAGCCAGCCGCGCACGGTGAGCTGCGCCGTAACCCAGCCGATGAACGCGGCGCAGCCGGGCAGCAGCGGCACCAAGGCGAGCAGGGCAGGGGGCAGGTTGTACAGGCTGTTGAACTTCGCCAGGCCGGTGAAGGGGGCGGCGAGCCAGGAGAGCCAGGCCAGCACCGGCAGCGCGAACAATGTGCCGCCGAGGGACCCGGCCAGGGCAAGCCAGGTGGCGCGGGCGGCAAAGCGCCCGGCAATGTCGGAATCCAGCGCGCCCAGCCCGTGCACGGTCTCGATGGTCTCGCGCAGCTGGGCAATGCCCGAGCGCGTGGCCACCGCCACCACCGCCGCCGCCACCAGCGCCACGATGAGCAGCACGGCGAGCGCGCTGGCCTGCAGGCTGGTGGTGAGCGCCGCCACGCGCTGCGCCCATAGCGCGCCGGTCTGCACCAGCGTGTCAGGGCTCAAGGCCTGCAATTGCGCGGTCAATTGATCCGTGCCGCCCGCCCCCGCCCATTGCGCGGTGATGACAGCCGGGAGCGTCAGGCCCAGCGATGCGGCATCGCTGCCGAGCCAGGGGGCGATCAGCCGGTTCATCTCCGCCGCGCTCATCGCAGTGGCGTTCTGCACGTCATGGTTGGCGGCCAAGGCGCGCTGCACGGCGGCCAGGCGCGTGCCGTCATTGGCGGCATCGGGGTCATTGGGCCGCGGAACCTGGATGGTGAGCGCCGAGGCGGTATCGCCCTGCCAGCTTCCGGCCAGGGTGGCGCAAGCCAGGGTGCCGCCCAGGGCCAGGGCGGCCAGAAAGCTCATGGCGCCGACCAGCACCGGCAGCAGCCGGTCGGAGAGCGCGGCGCGCACGCCCAGAAGATCAGCGTGGCGCCTAGCCATCATGCACCAGCCGGCCATTTTCCAGCCCCAGCCGTGGCGCGGGGTAGCGCTCCACCAGCCCGGTATTATGCGTGGCCACGATGACCGTGGTGCCGAGCTTGTTGAGCGCGGTGATCAGCATCATCAGCCTTTGCGCCTGTTCGTCATCCAGATTGCCGGTCGGCTCGTCGGCCACCAGCAGCTTGGGCCGCGCCACCACCGCGCGGGCGATGGCGATGCGCTGCTGCTCGCCGCCCGAAAGCTCGTCGGGGCGCGCGCGCATCCGGTGGGAGAGGCCGACCCAGCGCAGGATCTCGGTCACATCCGCCTCCACCTGCGCCTCGTTGCGGCGGGCGAGGCGCATGGGCAGGGCCACGTTGTCGTAGGTGTCCAGCTGCGGCAGCAGCCGGAAATCCTGGTACACCACGCCGATGCGCCGGCGCAGCAAAGCCGCCTCGCGCCGCGTGACGCGCGCCGCCCGCGTGCCGAGAATCTCGATTCGCCCGCGCGCCGGATGCTCGGCCAGGTAGATGAGCTTGAGCAGGCTGGTCTTGCCCGCGCCCGAGGGGCCGGTGAGCCAGCGAAAGCCGCCATCCTCGATCTCGAAATTGATGCCGCGCAACGCCTCGGCCTCGCCCCCGCGGGCGGCGTGCCGGTAGCGCAGCCAGACATCGTCGAATCGGACCATCAGGCTTGTCCTCGCATATTCGCGCGTTCATCAAAAGGATGAACGCGCGAAATTCCTTTTTGGCGGTCAATTTCATGGGTTTAGCCGAAATCTGGCGAGTCCGGCTAAACCCGTGTTGATTTAACTGTAGTGCCGCGACAGGCCGCGCCCCGGCAAGACGCGCCGGCCATTTATTTTCCGGCAATCATCCCGGCGCGTTGACCGAGTTATTGCGGGGGCGCGTTAAAAATGCCATGCGTTGAGGCGCAATGCGGATCGCCTGCCCTAATTGTCATGCCCTTTATGACGTTCCCGACAATCTGCTCGGCGGCCGCCCGCGCAGGCTGCGCTGTGAGCAATGCGGCCATGGCTGGCACGTGATGCCGGGTGGGCAGGAGGGCGCCGCCATGCCGGCGCCGCCCAGCCCTGCTGACCTGCCAGAGGACCTGTTTGCCGAGGATGCGGCCAGTGAGGATGCGCCCGGCCAGGGCGTGAACGCGGCGCTGGGCCGGCGCTTCGGCCAGCCGGAAGATGCGGCGGCGATGGCCGAAATCCGCGCCGCCCTGCAGGACGAGGCCCTGGCCCACCCACCCCATGAGAGCAGCGAGTCCGACCGCTTTGCCGACCTTGTGCGCGCGGCCCGCAACAATGAGGTGGAGCTGGAGTCCCTATCAGCCGGCAAGCCGGTGGGGCGCGCCGCCGATTGGCGCCTTGTCGCCCTGCTGGGGTTGCTGCTGATCCTGGCGGTGATCGTGGTGGAGCGTCATGCGGTCATCCGCGTGATCCCCGCCAGCGCCAAGCTGTTCCACGCCCTGCATCTGGCCTGAGACGGCCGCGCTCCAGGCTTTGTCCGAGCGGTCAATTTCAGGCGCTTAGATTGAATCGCCTGATTCAATCTAAGCGCCTATTGCTCTAGCCTCTCCGGTTTTTCACCACCTGCCGTGCCCGGCCCAGCGCCAGCGCGCCATCCGGCACCTCCGCGGTGATGACCGAGCCGGCGGCGATCAGCGCGCCGTCTCCCACCGAAACCGGCGCCACCAGGGCAGTGTTGGAGCCGATGAAGGCTTTCGCGCCGATGCTGGTTTTGTGCTTGGCCTTGCCGTCGTAATTGCAGGTGATGGTGCCGGCGCCGATATTGGTGCCGGGGCCGATCTCGGCATCGCCCAGATAGGTGAGGTGGTTGGCCTTGGCCCCCTTGCCCAGCTTGGTCGCCTTCAGCTCGACGAAATTGCCGACATGCGCATCCTCATCCACCTCCGCCCCCGGGCGCAGCCGCGCATAGGGGCCGATGACGGCACCGCTGCGCACCACGCAGCCTTCAAGATGTGAAAACGCCTTGATCTCCACATTGCCGTCCAGCTTGACGCCGGGGCCAAAGACCACATGCGGGCCGATGATCGTATCCGCGCCGATCTCGGTATCGGCGGCGAAGAACACCGTCTCCGGCGCTTGCAGGGTCACGCCGTCCTGCATGAAGCGGGCGCGGGCGCGGGCCTGGAAGGCGGCCTCCGCCTGGGCCAGCTCGGCGCGGGAATTCACGCCCAGGCATTCATCGTAAGGCGCGTTAAGGGCCGCGACATTTACCCCCTCATCGCGCGCGATGGCGACGATGTCGGTGAGGTAGAACTCGCCCTTGGCGTTGTTGTTGCCAACCCGTTCCAGCCAGCCGCGCATATCCGGGCCGCGTGCCGCCATGCCGCCCGCGTTGCAAAAGCCGATGGCGCGCTCTGTCTCGTTGGCGTCGGCATATTCGACGATGCGCGAGACATAGGCGCCGTCCATCACCAGCCGGCCATATTTTCCGGCCTCCGGCGGGGTCATGCCCAACAGCACCAGCCCGGCATCGCCCTGGTGCAGGCGTGCCAGCAAGGCGCGCATCGTCTCCACCGAGACCAGCGGGTTGTCGGCATAGAACACCGCCACCGGGCCTTCGCCGAATTCCCGCTCCGCCTGGCGGGTGGCATGGGCGGTGCCGAGGCGCTCATGCTGCACCGCCAGCGCATGCGGGGCGGCGAGCTTTTCCAGCAAGGGCATGTCCGGGCCGGTGACGACCACGATCCGGTCGAACACCTGTTCGGCCGCGCGGATGAGATGGGCGAGCATCTCGCGCCCCGCGATCTTGTGCGCGGCTTTCGGCAGGGCGGATTTCATCCGCGTGCCCAGCCCGGCGGCGATGATGACGGCGGTGCTCTGCATGGTCACTTCGCCGCGAAGAAGGGCGTGGGCTTGAGGATGCTGTTTTCCTGCGCGATGAAGCCGTCCAGCGCGGCGATTTTTTGCAGATAGATCGGCCAGCCCGGGTCCTGCATCATCGCCGCGCGGCGGGCTTCGCGGTCGGCCATGCTCTCATAGCCCCAGAGATGCACCGCCGTGTTCAGCTTGCCTTCCGTGCTGGTGTAGAAGCCCAGGCAATTGCCCAGGTATTTCTGCTGCAAGGGCCAGAGGGTTTCCTCATAGATCGTGAGCCATGCGGCCATCTTGCCGGGGTGGAAGCTGTAGGTGCGCATGTCAACGATCATGGAGCGGTGTCTTTCAGGCTTGTTTGATGTCGATGAGGCTCTTGCGGATCTTGCGGCTGTGGTTGATCCGGTCCTCGATATAGTCCGTATCGCCCCAGCGCACGGCGCGGGCCATGGCCTGCGCATCCTCGGAGAAGCGCGAGAACATCTCCAGCAGCGCTTCCTTGTTGTTGACGAAGATGTCGCGCCACATCACCGGGTCGGAGGCCGCGATGCGGGTGAAATCGCGAAAGCCCGTGGCGGCGAATTGCAGCACCTCCTCGCGGGTTTCATCCGCGAGGTCATCGGCCGTGCCGCAGATGGTGAAGGCGATGAGGTGCGGCAAATGCGACACGATGGCGAGCACGCGGTCGTGATGCGCCGCCCCCATGCGCGCGGTGCGCGCGCCCAGCGTTTTCCAAAGCGTCTCGATCTTGTTGACCGCCGCTTCGTGCGTGCCTTCGGGGGGGGTGAGCAGGCACCAGCGGCCCTCGAACAAATGCGGCACGCCGGCATCGGGGCCGGAGAATTCCGTGCCCGCCATGGGATGCGCGGGCACGAAATGCACGGCTTCGGGCACGCAGGGGCCGACATCCCGGATGACGGATTGCTTGGTGGAGCCGACATCCGAGAGCACGCAGCCCGGCATCAAATGCGGGGCGATCGCCTCCGCCAGCGCCGCAAAGCTGCCGACGGGCGTGCAGAGAATCACGCCATCCGCGCCCTGCACGGCCTGCGCCGCATCGGCCACGTACTCGTCGCCGAGATGCAGTTCCTCGGCGCGCTGGAGATGCGCCGGGTTGGCATCGGAGATGACCAGATGCCCCACCGTGCCCGGGTGCAGCGCCAGCGCGCCGGCGATGGAGGCGCCGATATGGCCGATGCCGATGAGCGCCAGCCGGTTGAACAGGGGCTCAGCCATGATGGAAAGCGGCCAGAACCTCCGCCACGCGGCTGCATTCCGCCGCCGTGCCGATGGTGATGCGCAGGCAATGCGGCAGCCCGTAGGATTTCACCTGCCGGGCGATGATGCCGTGCTGGCGCAGGTAAGCATCCGCGGCGCTGGCGCGCGCGGTGGTGGTGAAATCCACCAGCAGGAAATTCGCCTCGGAGGGGATCACCTTCAAGCCGCATTGGGTCAGGCGCTCGGCCAGGCGGCGGCGCTCGGTGCTGTTATGGGCGCGGCTCATCTCCAGCCAGCCCGGCTCGGCCAGCGCGGCGATGCCCGCCGCGGCGGCGAACACATTGATGTTGAAGGGCGCGCGCACGCGGTTGAGCACGTCGATCACCGCCGCCGGCGCGTAGGCCCAGCCCAGCCGCGCCCCGCCCATGCCGAAGATTTTCGAGAAGGTGCGGGTCATCACCGTGGTCTCGCCCGCATCCACCAGCTTTACCCCGGCATCGTAATCCGGGCGTTCGACATATTCGGCATAGGCGGCGTCCAGCACCAGCAGCACGGTCTCCGGCAGGTTGGCGCGCAGCCGCTCCACCTCGCCCTGCGCCAGCGCGGTGCCGGTGGGGTTGTTGGGGTTGGCGATGAACACCATGCGGGTCGCGGGCGTCACCAGCGCCAGGATCGCATCCACATCGGTGGTGAGGTCGCGCTCCGGCGCCTTCAGCACCGTGCAGCCCGCCAGCTTGCCCGCGATCTCGTAGATCGCAAAGCCATGCGCGCTCATGATGAGTTCCGTGCCCGGCCCGCCATAGGATTGGATGAGCAGGCTCAGGATTTCGTCCGAGCCGTTGCCGCAGACGATCTTCGCCGGGTCCAGCCCGAATTTTTCACCGATCGCCTGGCGCAGCTGGTGCGCGCCGCCATCCGGGTAGCGGTGCATGGCGGCGCCTGCCTCGCTGATGGCCTTGAGGGCCCCCGGCGGCGGGCCGAACGCGCCCTCGTTGGAGGAGAGCTTGATGGGCTTTTCAAAGCCCGCCAGCTTCGATTCGCCGCCGACATAGGACGCCACGGAGAAAATCTCCGCGCGGGCAACAGGTTTGTTCATGTCAGTTTGTCTCGTTGAGGGGCAGCGCATAGCCGCCGATCACATGCGGCGGCCAATCAAGCCCGGCAATGGCGCCAAGGCGCGGGTCGGCATCGTCCACCAGCCCCTCCACCTCCACCAGCGCCAGCAGGCGGGAATCGCCGGGAAGGCGCTTTACCCAGAGCGGGCCGGGCGCGAACCCGGCGGCGGCCACCTGCTCGATGATCCTGGTGCGGGAGGTCTCGGCGTTGAAGCTCAGCATCATCAGCCCGCGGTCGGCGCCGCTGGCATCGGGCTGCACGGTGGCCACCACATAGGCCTCGCCCCCCGGCAGCCCCTCGGCGCGGTGGGTCCAGAACGGGATTTTCGCGATGACATAGAGCCGCGTCGGCCCGTTGGCGGCCAGCATCGGCCACCAGCCGCCATGGATATCATCCCCCTCGCCGAGCGGCGGCAGCACCGCCAGCTGGGCGCCGCCCTCGCGGGTCAAATCCGCCAGGGTCTGGGCCGGGTTGTGGTGGCGGCGCACCGGGGTGAGCGGGCCGAAATGCTCGCGCGCCAAAGCCAGGCGGGACTCGCCGCCCTCGCCATCGCACACCGCCATGGTCTGGCCGCCCTCGATGATCAGCGCCGCGCCGAACATTTCCCGCCAGATGCGCACGATCGCCGCCGCCGGCCAGGCGCCGGTATGCCGGGCCAGCAGCCGGCGCAGAATGATGGCCTCCCGCCCCGGGCGGATCTTGGTGCCCTTCTTGCCGCCTTCGGCGGCGACAGTTTCGACAACCTTGGCGCGCGTCATCAGCAGGTCGTGAATCTGGTCATCAATGGCGTCGAGTTCGGCGCGCAGCTCGGCCAAGCGCGTGGCGGGGGGGGAGAGGTCATTCATTGCCCGCCTAGATACCGCATCCGCCGCCCCCCCGCAAAGCCGTATAAGCGGGCGGTTCTTTCATGCTTTGATGGGGATTGCACCTGATAAGCGGCCAGCGCATATGCGGGGATCAAGATGGACCAGCCCACGGCCTATACGGATTTTCCGCACCAGAGCGTCACCTTCCCGGAAGGTGTGGCGCTTGATTGCGGCCGCGTGCTGCCCAACGTGACCGTCGCCTACCGGACCTATGGTACGCTCAACCAGGATAAGAGCAACGCCATCCTGGTCTGCCACGCCCTCACCGGGGACCAGTACGTGGCCGAGCAGAACCCCGAGACCGGCCGCCCCGGCTGGTGGGGCGGGGTGGTGGGCCCCGGCGCGCCGATCGATACGGACAAATATTTCGTCATCTGCGCCAATGTTCTGGGGGGCTGCATGGGCTCCACCGGGCCGCGCTCGCCCCATGGCGAGCCATCGGCCCAGGCTCCGGGCCAGCCTTGGGGCACGGATTTTCCGGTGGTCACCATCCACGACATGGTGCGGGTGCAGAAGCGCCTGGTCGAGCATTTGCGCATCAGCAAGCTTTTTGCCGTCATTGGCGGCTCGATGGGCGGCATGCAGGTGCTCTCCTGGGCGGTGCAGTACCCTGAGATGGTGTTCGCCGCCGTGCCGATTGCCGCGGCCTATTACCATTCCGCGCAGAACATCGCCTTTCATGAGATCGGCCGGCAGGCCATCGCCGCCGACCCGTTCTTCCATGGCGGGCATTACTGGTCCGAGGGCGTGCGCCCGGAGCGCGGCTTGGCCGTGGCGCGCATGACCGCGCACATCACTTATGTCTCGGAAGAGGCGCTGACCCGCAAATTCGGCCGCAAGCTGCAGAATGCCGAGGGGCTTTCCGCCCTTGGCGAGCAGTTCGCGGTGGAGAGCTACCTGCAATATCAGGGCTCCAGCTTCGTGCAGCGTTTCGACGCGAATTCCTACCTCACCATCACCCGCGCCATGGATCTGTTCGACATCGCCGGCGAGCAGGGCGGCGTGCTGGCCGATGCCTTCCGGGGCACGCAGACGCGCTTTTTGCTGGTGTCCTTCTCCTCCGACTGGCTGTTTCCCACCGCGCAGTCGCGCGCCATTGCCCGCGCGCTGAACCATGTGGCGGCGAATGTGTCCTTCGTGGAGGTGCAATCCGACAAGGGGCATGACGCCTTCCTGCTCGATGAGCCGGATTTCCACGCCACGCTGCGCGGCTTTCTGGTGGGCTGCGCGGAGCATGCGGGGCTTTCATGAGCGGGGTGAAAAAAATCCGTGTCGACCTGGCGCTGATCGCCGGGATGGTGCAACCCGGCTCGCGCGTGCTGGACGTGGGCTGCGCCGATGGGCAGCTCATCGAGCATCTGACCCGCACCAAGCAGTGCGACGCGCGCGGCATCGAGATCGACATGGAGGAGGTGCAGCGCGCCATCACCCATGGCCTGCCGGTGATGCAGGGCGATGCGGATACCGAGCTGGTCACCTATCCTGACCATGCCTTCGATTACGTGATCCTGTCGCGCACCTTGCAGGCGGTGGAGAAGCCGCGCGAGGTGCTGCGCCAGATGCTGCGCATCAGCACCCACGCCATCGTCTCCTTCCCGAATTTCGGCCATTGGTCGCTGCGGCTGCAATTGCTCACCCGCGGGCGCATGCCCATGACCGCCGGCTGGAACCGGATGTGGTACGAAACCCCCAACATCCATCCCTGCACCATCAAGGATTTCTTCGCCCTGTGCGATGCCGAGGGCTATGTGGTGGAGGATTGGCTGGCCGCTGACGAGCAGGGGCTGCGCACGCCCTGGCGCCGCTCGCCGGGCCTGGCCAATCTGTTCGGCGAACAAGGGCTGTTTTTGCTCCGCAAGGCCTGACCAGGCGGGGCGGGCCATTGATATTGATCAATGCGCCGCCGGCCAATGTTCCTAGACTGTACAGGCTGAACCGGCCCGCTTGCGCCCGCGCTGGGGGGGACGGTGTGGCTGTGTTTGTGTCATGCCAGGAAAGGTCGAGCCTATGCCTAAAACCATGAAAGCCGCCGTCGTCCGCGAGTTCGGCAAGCCGTTGCGGATCGAGGAGGTGAAGGTGCCCGAGCCCGGTCCGGGGCAGATCTTGGTGAAGATCGCCGCGACCGGCGTTTGCCATACCGACCTGCACGCCGCCGAGGGGGACTGGCCGGTGAAGCCCAACCCGCCTTTCATCCCCGGCCATGAAGGCGTGGGGCATGTGGTGGGCGTGGGGCAGGGGGTACGCCATGTGAAGGAGGGCGACCGCGTGGGCGTGCCCTGGCTCTACACCGCCTGCGGCCATTGCCCGCACTGCCTGGGCGGCTGGGAAACGCTGTGCGAGGAGCAGCAGAATACCGGCTATTCAGTGAATGGCAGCTTCGCGGAATATGTCGTCGCCGACCCGAATTATGTCGGGCATCTGCCGGACAATATCTCCTTCACCGAAATCGCGCCGATCCTGTGCGCGGGGGTTACGGTGTATAAGGGGCTGAAGGTGACGGACACCAAGCCTGATGACTGGGTGGTGGTCTCGGGCATTGGCGGGCTGGGCCATCTGGCCGTGCAATACGCCAAGGCGATGGGGCGCAATGTCATCGCCGTGGATGTCGATGACGCCAAGCTGGAACTCGCCAAGTCGCTCGGCGCCGTGCTGGGGGTGAATGCCCGCAAGGAAGACCCGGCCGCCTTCGTGAAGCGCGAGGTGGGCGGCGCGCATGGCGTGCTGGTGACGGCGGTTTCGCCGAAAGCCTTCGCCCAGGCGCAGGGCATGCTGCGGCGCGGCGGCACGCTCTCCTTGAACGGCCTGCCGCCGGGTGAGTTCCCGCTGCCGATTTTCGATACCGTGCTGAACGGCATCACCGTGCGCGGCTCCATCGTCGGCACGCGGCTGGATTTGCAGGAGGCGCTGAATTTCGCGGGCGAGGGCAAGGTGAAGGCCACCATCGCCACCGAAAAGCTGGAGGATATCAATGATATTTTCGCGCGCATGCACAAGGGCGATATCCAGGGGCGCATCGTCATCGATTTCCAGGGCTGAGGCCATGCCATGCGGGCGATGGTTCTGAAGGAACCGCGCACCGCGCTGGAATGGACCGAACGGCCGGACCCGGCACCCGGCCCTGGAGAGATCCGGGTCCGGGTGCTGGCTTGCGGCGTCTGCCGGACCGACCTGCACGTGGTCGATGGGGAGCTGGCGCACCCGCATCTGCCGATCATTCCCGGCCATGAGATCGTCGGGCGGGTGAATGCGCTGGGCGCGGGGGTGAGCGGCCTGCAGATCGGCGAGCGTGTGGGGATACCCTGGCTTGGCCATAGCTGTGGCCATTGCCCTTATTGCTTGAGCGCGCGGGAAAATCTCTGCGATGCGCCGCAATTCACCGGCTATACGCGCGATGGCGGCTATGCCAGCGCCGCCGTGGCGGATGCGCGGTTCGCCTTTCCGCTGGGGGAGGTGGGGGATGATGCCGCCCTGGCGCCCTTGCTCTGCGCCGGGCTCATCGGCTGGCGGTCATTGGCAAAGGCTGGGGACGGCAGGAGGCTGGGGCTGTACGGCTTCGGCGCCGCCGCGCATATCATCGCCCAGGTGGCGCTGTGGCAGGGGCGCTCGGTTTACGCCTTTACCCGTCCTGGCGATGCCGCGTCGCAGGCATTCGCCCGCAAGCTGGGGGCGGTTTGGGCGGGCGGGTCGGATGAATCGCCGCCCGAGCGGCTTGATGCCGCGATCATTTTCGCGCCCGTCGGCGCGCTGGTGCCTGCCGCGCTGAAGGCGGTGCGCAAGGGCGGGCGCGTGGTCTGCGCGGGTATCCATATGAGCGATATCCCGGGCTTTCCTTATGCCGATCTGTGGGAGGAGCGGCATATTCTCTCGGTGGCGAACCTCACAAGGCAGGATGGGCTGGAGTTCCTGGCCCTGGCGCCGGAAATCGGGATCAGGACCGAGACCGTGGTTTATGATCTGAGACATGCCAACCAGGCGCTGGCGGACCTGCGGGAAGGGCGGTTCGAGGGCGCGGCCGTGCTGGTGCCGTAGCCTGGATTTCAGCGGTTATCCACCAGCACCACCGGCGTTACGCTGACGCGGGCGACGCCCAGATTGACCACCCCGAGCTCCTCGGCGGCACCTTCCGAAAGGTCGAGAATCCGGTGCCCGCGCGGCATGCAGTCATTCACCCGCACGATGATGGAGCGGCTGTCATCGTCCAGCAGCGCCACACGCACCTGGGTGCCGACCGGAATGGAGTGGGAGGCGGCGGTGAGTTCATGGCTCGTGAAGGTTTCGCCCGTGCAGGTATGGTGCCGCCCGGGGCCGGATTTGTACCAGGAGGCGGTGCCGAGGATTTCCGGGCCATTGACCACCAGCTCGGGCGCGCGCGGCGGCGGCGGGGCGGGGGGCGGGACGAGGCTGGCCTGCGGGGCGGGCGCCGGGGGGGCGGCGCAGGCCGACAGAAAGCCCATGAGCAGGGACATGGCCAGGGCAGGCACGAGGCGGAGGCGGCTTTTGGCGGCCATCCGGCAGGGCATGGGAGCGGTCAGTTCCATGCATACCTCGTGGGGCAAGAATGAGGCATTTGCATGGCAGGCGGCGCCTTTTGCGCCGCGCTTGCCGGCGCGTATGGTAGAAACGCAATGATGTCAGCGGCTTAATGGTTCAGGACAGGAGCGGCGAAAAGATGCAGGACAGGCGAGGCCAGGATAACGACCCCGAGGACGGGCCGAGCCCAACCGTCGGCCCCACCCGGCCGCGTCTGTTCAACGTGCTGGGGCCGGGGCTGATCACCGGCGCCTCGGATGACGACCCCAGCGGCATCGCCACCTACTCCCAGGCCGGGGCGGGGTTCGCCTATGGGCTGACCTGGACCATGCTGTTCTCCTACCCGCTGATGGTGGCGGTGCAGATGATCAGCGCGCGCATCGGCCGCACCACCGGGCACGGCATCGCCGGGGTGCTGCGGCTGCATTATCCGCAATGGCTGCTGAGTGGCGTGGTTGTGCTGCTGCTGGTTGCCAACATCATCAATCTGGGGGCGGATCTCGGCGCCATGGCGGATTCCGCCGCGTTGCTGCTGCCCGCCCCGCGCGCGCTCTATGTGCTGCTGTTCGCGGCCATCTGCGTCTCGATGCAGCTCTTTCTGCAATACACGCGCTATGTCGCGGTGCTGAAATGGCTGACCGCGGCGCTGCTGGCCTATTTCGGCGTGGCGATGGTGGTGCATGTGGATTGGCGCGATCTCGCGGTGCATCTCTTCTGGCCGCATTTCAGCCTCCATGGCGGGTACCTCACCACGCTGGTGGCGATTCTGGGCACCACCATCAGCCCCTATTTGTTCTTCTGGCAGGCCTCGGAGGAGGTTGAGGATATCCATGTGCATCCGCGCCGGATCGATCTGTTCGACGCGCCGAGCCAAGGCCCGGCGGCGCTGCGGCGGATCGAGGTCGACACCTTCATCGGCATGGGCTTTTCCAACCTGGTGGCGCTGGCCATCATCGTCACCACGGCGGCGACGCTGAACGTGCATGGCATCACGGACATCCAGACCTCCGCCCAGGCCGCCGCCGCCTTGAGCCCGCTGGCGGGGAAATTCGCGGCGCTCGTCTTCGCGATGGGGATCATCGGCACCGGGCTGCTGGCGGTGCCGGTGCTGGCGGGCTCGGCCGCCTATGCCATCGGCGAGGCGCGGCAATGGCCGATGGGCCTGGCCCGCCGCCCGAAGGAGGCGCAGGCCTTCTACGCCACGCTGGTGATCGCCACGCTGATCGGCATGATCATCAATTTCGCGCCGGTCGATCCGATCAAGGCTTTGTTCTGGAGTGCGGTGATCAACGGCGTGGTGGCGGTGCCGGTGATGCTGGTGATGATGCTGCTGGCGGCGCGGCCCGACATCATGGGGCCGTTCGTGGTGCGCGGCGCGTTGAAATTTTTCGGCTGGCTGGCCACGGCGTTGATGGCGGCGGTGGTTGTGGCCATGATCGTGCTGGCGCTATAACAGAGCGTTTTCCGCGCTCATCGCCACCTCCGGGGTGCGGATATTCGTGGTTTAATATGTCTCTCGACTTGGCTGTTGAGAAATAATATATTTTACCTTTTTGCGGAACCGGCCTACTGAGCCGGCAACGCCAGATTTGGAGACCAACGCCATGCCCGCCTATCGTTCCAGAACCACCACCCATGGCCGCAACATGGCGGGCGCGCGCGGGCTTTGGCGTGCCACGGGCATGACGGATGCGGATTTCGGCAAGCCGATCATCGCCGTCGTCAACAGTTTCACCCAGTTCGTGCCCGGGCATGTGCATCTGAAGGATCTCGGCCAGCTCGTGGCCCGCGAGATCGAGGCGGCGGGCGGCGTGGCCAAGGAGTTCAACACCATCGCGGTGGATGACGGCATCGCCATGGGCCATGACGGCATGCTCTATTCGCTGCCCTCGCGCGAGCTGATCGCGGACAGCGTCGAATACATGGCGAACGCGCATTGCGCCGATGCGCTGGTCTGCATCTCCAATTGCGACAAGATCACGCCTGGGATGCTGATGGCCGCACTGCGGCTCAACATCCCCACGGTATTCGTGTCGGGCGGTCCGATGGAGGCGGGCAAA
>DATJXU010000236.1:0-3398 GCA_035499915.1 Acidocella sp. | reverse complement strand
AAGCTGTTCATGATGCCCCAGACCGTACCGAACAGCCCGACGAATGGCGCGGTGGCGCCGATGGTGGCGAGGATGCCTGTGCCGACGATCATGCGCCGCCCCACGGCGGCTTCCACCCGCTCCAGATGTAGGGCGATGCGCTCCTTCAGCCCGTCGCGGTCATCGAGCGCATCCTGCGATTGCCGCCATTCTTCTGCGGCGGCATCCAGCAGGGCGTGGGCGATTTTTTGTTTTTCCGTGAGGCCGGAGGCGGCATCGGCCAGGCTGCGGGCGGCGCGCAGATGGCCCAGGGCCGGTTGCAGGCGGCGCTGGGCCAAAGCCAGTTCCAGCGTTTTGGCAAGCCAGATGGTCCAGGTGAGCAGCACGGCGAAGGCCAGAATGGCGATGACCAATTTCACGACAATGTCCGCATTGAGGAACATGCCCCAGGGGGAGAGTGCGGCTTGTACAGGGGCCGGCGCGGCGCTGGTTTGCGCCAGCGCCAGGCCGGGCGTTGCGCCAAGGGCCAGGAGCAAAATGCCATGTACACGAAATAATTTGGTCATTGTGAAGAAGGCTCCAGGCGTATCAGCGCGCGTGATGAAAGGGCTTGCCGGTGGTGGAGAGGAGCGCCGGAACGCTGGCGGCAGCCGGGCAGGTGAAACCCCAGACTGCCGCCAGCGCCAGGCCATACCGCCGGCAGAGGCGGCGGCGGGCCATGCGCGTTACCATTGTCCAGTTATCCCGCCCCGTGGCAGGAAACGGCAGGCGGATGGGTGCGCCAAAACCGGGCCGCCGCGTCCGGCCGCCGTTTTGCGCCCTTTATTCCGCCGCCTCGCCATGGCAATCCCTCTCTGTGACCGTTCAATTGCAAATGAACGTCATTTGCGTCTAGAGCAGAGACGGATGCCGGGTGGGGAATCCCCCATTGTCCGGGACAAATTTTTTATGCCGAATTAGCTTAGTATAATCAGTTGGTTAGTGTGCGGGGCCGATGAGCGGGCCGCTAGAATCTCGGTGACTGGACGTTCCAGTGCGGCCCAGAGACGCTGCGCCTCCTCATACGCCGAAGCGTGGCGCGCATCCTTTTTCAGCCAGGCGCGAAACCCGGCTTGGATACCCTCCGCCATGCCTGGCTCGCGCAGCCGTGCCAGCCAGAGATATGCTTCCGTGCGAAGCTCCTCGGGCAAGGGTTGGGGCTTACGAAAGGGCTTCATAGAATGTTCCGCCATACAGCGTTGCTGTACGGGCGAAGACGCCCCCGGAGGTGGTTTCCCCCATCCCGGCGCAAAATAAACCCGCTGGGAATAGCCTCTCAGATTTCGCGGCCGGCTTCGCGCAGGCGCTGGCGGCAATGGAGCATGGCCTTGGCGATGTGTTTCTCGACGGTTTTTTCTGAAATGCCGAGTTGCATGGCGATTTCGCGCATGGTGCGGCCCTCGCCGCGATAGAGCAGGAACACGGCGCGGCATTTTGCCGGCAATTCCTGCACGGCGGCGGTGAGCAGCGCCAGTTCCTGGCGGGCTGAAGTTGCGGCCTCCGGCCCCGGGCTTGCGTCCGCGAGCTGGGTGCGTTCCGGCAGATCATCCAGGCTGAGGCTCTTACCTTTTTCGCGGCGCAGATGGTCCACGGCGACGTTGCGTACCATGCGGTACAGATAGGCGCGATGATTGGAGATGGGGGCGGCATTGGCGACGCTGGCGGCCCGGACCCAGCTTTCCTGCATGATGTCCGCGGCCATGCCGGCAGACCCGGTGTGGCGTGTGAGGAAGGTTTTCAACTCATCGTAATAAGCCTCGACGGCTTGCGCCAAGCTTCGGATCGCACCGTCGGTCATCATGGCCCAGTTCCTTCGGCTGCCGCAGGGCGGCTTTGCTTGAATTGCGTCCTCCTCTTGGCAGAGCCACGGCTTAATTGCAAATGAATTGCATGTGCATTTGTGGGCAAAGAAAAAGGGCGTTGGAGGTGGCTTTCGCCGCCTCCAACGCCCTTGCGGACGCGTACGCGTGGAACCTTAGAAGGCGGCGTTGGCGGCCATCTGCTGCGGCTCGAACAGGGCCTCGTTCTGTTCCGTTACGAACTTGGCGTTGGCGAAGTTACCGTAGCTAAGGCAGCCATTGATCACCCAATCGCCGGTCTGCAACTGGAAGATCATGGTCTGCTGCTCGGCGGTGGAGGGAATGGACGGGGCGCAGGCATTGCAGATCATGTAGGCTTTCCACATGTCGCCATTGCCGTCATAGCCCTCACCCAGCAGCGCGAACCAGGTATCTTCGTCGATATAGAAGCGGCGCTTGGAGTTCACGTTGTGAATGCCGGGGTGCAGGTTCGCTTCTACAACCCACACGCGATGCTTCTCCCAGCGCATATATTCGGGTTTGATGAAGTGCGGCCCGCAAATATCCTGCATGGTCGCGAAATTCTGCTTGTTGCAGTTGTAGGGGACCAGCAGTTCCTTCTTCTCGACGAGCGTCCAGTCATACTGTGACGGGTTGCCGTAGAAGCAGGAGGCTTCGTCGAGGCTGGCGATGCCGTTGGAGGAGGGATTCGGCGTGTCGTACTGCTCGTTGGGCGCTTTGCGCACGCGGCCCTGGCCGTTCAGCAGAGTCCACACAATATCCGGGTGGATATTGATGTTGGTGCTGTGCCAGACCAGCTGTTCCTGACCGACCACCGAGCCGGGGGCCTTGTAATAATAATGGCCCTTGTTGAAATAGCCGTCGAACGTGTCGAGCGAGCCGTTCGGGTCGTAATAGCCATATTTCGTGCGGCTCACCGTGCCGCTCACGAGGATGAGCTGGCCGTTGATAATGACGCAGCCCGGCGAGAATTGTGAATAGTCGGACGCGTCGTTCCAGGCGGTGAGATGGTTCCAGATGAGCTGGGCGCCGGCGGTCAGCGGGTCCGACTGGTCGATGATCGGGAACGGCACGCCGCCATAGGCGCCGGTGAAGCCAAGCCGGCCGCCACGCGGGTCGAGCTTGGCGGTCGTTACGTTCTTGGCTGTGTTGTCGTAAACATATTGCGGCGCAGCGGCGGTGCGGTGCGTTTTATACACCGGCACCGTCATGCCGAATTTCTGAATCTGCGCCTTGGTGCCTTCGCTCAGCAAATCGGCATATTGGGCCATGTTGCTGGAGTCGATGGTATAGAGCGGCTCTTCATCCTCGAACAGATGCACGGCCACGGGCCGATTCGGCCCCAGCGGAGGCGCGGTGAGCCCTCCGGTCCAGGCTGGGATTGAGCCATCCGCATTTCCCGCACGCTCGCCGCCAAGCGGGGTTAGGGTGGTGGTGAGCAGCGAGGGGTCGGCGGCGGCCTGCGCCTTTGCGGGGCGCGCCATAACGGCGGTGGCGAGGCTGGTGCCCGCGAGGAGGCCAAAGTCGCGTCGTTTCATGGTTTCGTTTCCTTGAATTCTT
>DATJXU010000235.1:0-18617 GCA_035499915.1 Acidocella sp. | reverse complement strand
GCGGCTGCGCGCGGCGGTGGCGGCGGCGCTGAAGCAGAACATGACGCGCGATGCCATCGACCGCGCGATCAAGAAGGCTTCCGGCGCGGCGGGGGCGGAAAACTACGAAGCCGTGCGCTATGAGGGCTATGGCCCGGCGGGCGTGGCGGTGATCGTCGAGGCGCTGACCGATAACCGCAACCGCACCGCCTCCGTGGTGCGCGCCGCCTTCAACAAGGCCGGCGGGGCGCTGGGCGAGACCAACTCCGTCTCCTTCATGTTCAACCGCCTGGGCGCGGTGCGCTACCCCGCGAACGCGGCGGATGCCGAGGCGATGCTGGAAGCCGCCATCGAGGCCGGCGCCGATGACGTGGTGAGCGGCGAGGAGGGCCATGAGGTGCTGGTCGGCCTTGAGGGCTTCTTTGCGGTGCGTGACGCGCTGGCGCAGAAATTCGGCGAACCGGCGGAGGCGCGCATCGAGTGGCGCCCGAACATGACCGTGGCGCTGGATGAGGACAAGGCGGCCTCGGTGCTGAAATTGCTCGATGTTCTTGAGGATGATGATGACGTCCAGAATGTCTATGCCAATTTCGAGGTGGCCGAGGACGTGATGGCGAAGCTGTCGGCCTGATGCTGCAAGGCCGGGGGAAGGTCAGAATTCTGGGAATCGACCCCGGCCTGCGTTTTACCGGCTGGGGGATTCTGGAGGCCGAAGGCAACCGGCTGAGCCATGTGGCTGACGGCGTGTTCGCGACCGATGGGAGCGAGAATGTGCCCTTGCGGCTGAAGGCGCTGGATGACGCGCTGGCGGATCTGCTGGCCCGCTACAATCCGGATGAGGCGGCGGTGGAGGAGACCTATGTGAACCGCAACGCCGCCGCCACGCTGAAGCTGGGCTATGCCCGCGGCGTGGCGCTGCTGGCCCCGGCGCGGGCGGGCATTCCGGTGTTCGAATATGGCGCCAAGACGGTGAAGATGGCCGTTGTCGGCACCGGCGGGGCGGATAAGGAGCAGGTGGGGCTGATGGTGCGCCGCCTGCTGCCAGGGTCCACGCAGAAGCGGGCCGATGCGGCGGATGCGCTGGCTGTTGCCATCTGCCACGCGCATCACCGCTCCACCACCAATGTCTGGAAATCCGTATCATGATCGCGCGGCTGCGGGGGATCGTCGATTCGATCGAGGAGGGGCGCTGCGTCATTGATGTGAATGGCGTGGGCTATCTGGTGTTCTGCTCCTCGCGCACGCTGGGGGCGCTGCCGGACGGGCTGGCCACGTTGCTGATCGAGACCCAGGTGCGCGAGGATGCGATTTCGCTCTACGGCTTTTTCACCGCCGCTGAGCGGGAATGGTTCCGGCTTTTGACGACGGTGCAGGGGGTGGGGGCGAAACTGGGGCTGGGGATTTTGTCGGCTCTGTCGCCGGACCAGCTCATCGGCGCCATTGCCGGGCAGGATAAGGGCGCGCTGACCCGCGCGCCGGGCGTGGGGCCGAAGCTCGCCATCCGCATCCTTACCGAGTTGCGTGACAAGGCTGGCGCCATGCCGGGCGGCGGCGCGGCGGCGCTGCCGGCTTCTGAGGTGCCCAAGGGGGCGGTGGCGGATGCGCTCTCGGCGCTCACCAATCTCGGCTATCGCCGCGCCGAGGCCGAGGCGGCCCTGGCCAAGGCCGTCGAGGCGCATGGCGAGAGCGCCTCGCTGGACGTGCTGATCCGCGCCGGGCTGAAGGCGCTGGCCAGATGAGCCGCATGACTCCAAAAATCAAAAGTTTTTGGTGCCGCTTTTTTCAAAAAGCGGCGAAGAGACGCGCCCTTTTTTGTAAAAAAGGGCGCCCCCAAAAAACTTTTGGAGACTTTATGAACCGGTTTTTGGCGAGGGCGGTCTCTTTCCCATGAGTGAGCGCATTACCTCCGGCGAGCGGCTGTCCGACGATAACGCTGAAGCCTCGCTGCGCCCGCAGAGCCTGGAGGATTTCACCGGCCAGGCCGCCAGCCGGGAGAATCTGAAAATTTTCGTCGCCGCCGCCAGGTCGCGTGGCGAGGCGCTGGACCATGTGCTGCTGCACGGCCCGCCAGGGCTGGGCAAGACCACGCTGGCGCAGATCGTGGCACATGAGATGGGAGTGGGGTTCAAGGCCACCTCCGGGCCGGTGATCCAGAAATCCGGTGATCTCGCGGCGATTCTCACCAATCTGCAGCCCAAGGACGTGCTGTTCATCGACGAGATCCACCGGCTGCAGCCGGCGATCGAGGAAATCCTCTATCCCGCCATGGAGGATTTCCAGCTCGACCTCATCATCGGCGAGGGGCCGGGGGCGCGCACGGTGCGGATCGACCTGCCGCCCTTCACCCTGGTGGGCGCCACCACCCGCGCCGGGCTGCTGGCGACCCCGTTGCGCGACCGTTTCGGCATTCCGCTGCGCCTGGTGTTCTATACGCCGGATGAGCTGACGGGCATTGTCATCCGCCTGGCGCAGAAGTTGGGGATGAATCTTTCATATGATGGCGCGCTGGAGATTGCCCGGCGCTCGCGCGGTACGCCCCGCGTCGCCGGGCGGCTGACCCGCCGGGTGCGCGACTTCGCCACCGCCGCCGGGGTGGAGGAAATTTCACGTGAGATGGCCGATGCCGCGCTCACCCGCCTGGATGTCGACCAGAAGGGGCTGGATGCGATGGATATCCGCTATCTCAAGCGCCTGGCCGAGCATCACAATGGCGGGCCGGTGGGGGTGGAAACGCTCGCCGCCGCCCTGGCCGAAGCGCGTGACACGCTGGAGGATGTGGTGGAGCCCTATCTCATCCAGGAAGGGTTGCTGCTGCGCACCTCACGCGGGCGCATGCTGGGCGATCCCGGCTGGCGGCATCTGGGGCTTGCCTTGCCGCAGCGCGGGCCGGACCAGCTCGATTTGCTGGGTGAGTGAGGAAGCCGCGCAACCGGATGCGGGGGCGGCTGGAATTGTCTTGCTGCCATGCCACAAAAAAACCGTTTTCAGCCTTAATCATGGGGTTGGAGCAGAATTTTGATCTATCGTTACACCACGCGCATCTATTATCAGGACACGGATGCCGGGGGCATCGTCTATCACGCCAATTACCTCAGCATTGCCGAGCGGGCGCGTACGGAAGCGCTGAGGGAGATGGACGCCCCGCACGCGGAAATGGTTGCAAATTATGGCGTCATGTTTGTGGTGCATCGCGTCAATTTGCTTTATCAGCGCCCCGCCAGGATCGATGAGCTGGTGACGGTGGAAACCGAATTCACGGAATTGAACGGTGCGAGCGTTACATTACGGCAGAAATTCCTGCGAGACAGCGACTCGCTGGCTATGCTTGAGGTCGGGCTGGGTTGTGCGCGCGTGTCCGATGGCCGGGCGACGCGCATTCCGCGCGACTGGGTTGCGCGCCTGAAATTTTGAACGGGGAAAGATAGTGGACCAAACGGTGTCTCAGGCGGCGATGGCCGCGCCGCAGGCGAATCTCTCGCTGCTCGGCCTGTTCCTGCAGGCTGACGCGGTGGTGAAGCTGGTGATGATCATTCTGTTGATCGCCAGCATCTGGGTATGGACGATCATCATCGAGAAGGTGATGACCATCCGCCGCGTGAACCGCGAGGCGGATGTGTTCGAGGACAGCTTCTGGTCCGGCGGCAGCCTGGATGAGCTTTATGAGCGCGAGGGCACCGACCCCGCCAACCCGATCGCCGCCGTGTTCGGCGCCGCGATGAGCGAATGGAAGCGCACCGCCCGCATTGCCGGCACCGAGATCGGCAAGACCGGCGTGAAGGAGCGCGTGGACCGGGCGATGAACGTCACCGTCATGCGCGAGATGGAGCGGCTGGAGCGGTTCATGATCTTCCTGGCCTCCGTTGGCGCCACCGCGCCGTTCATCGGCCTGTTCGGCACGGTGTGGGGCATCATGCACGCTTTCTCGGCCATCGCCGCCATGCATAATACCGACCTCGCGGTCGTCGCACCCGGCATCGCGGAGGCGCTGTTTGCCACCGCCATCGGCCTTGTCGCCGCGATTCCCTCGGTGCTGGCTTATAATAAGCTCTCCAACGACCTGTCCCGCTTCGCCGGGCGGCTGGAAGGGTTCGGCACGGAATTCTCCGCCATCCTGTCCCGCCAGACCGAGGAGCATAAGTAAATGGCGGGCGGGCTGATCGGCGGCGGTAACGGCAAGCGCCGGTACCGCCCGATGGCGGAAATCAACGTCACCCCGCTGGTGGACGTGATGCTGGTGCTGCTGATCATCTTCATGGTCACGGCGCCGATGATCACCTCCTCCGTGCAGGTGAACCTGCCGCAAGCCAACGCCAAGCCTGCCAATGCCGATTCCAAGCCGATCACCGTCACGGTGGACAGCAAGGGCAATGTCTATCTGAACAACAGCCAGATCCAGCTCCCCAACCTGGTCAGCACGCTGCAGCAGGCCTCGCAGAACAATGCCGACCAGCGGATCTTCATCCGCGGTGACAAGCAGGTGGATTATGGCACCATGCTTCAGGTGATGGCGGATGTCGTGCAGGGCGGGTTCACCAAGGTTTCGCTGCTGGCCCAGCAGCCTGGCCAGTAAAGCCGGGCAGGGAGTTACAATTGGACCGGGATCTGCGCCGAAGCGCGACCATCTCGTTTGTCATCCACGCGGCGATCATCATCGCCGCGGTCGTGACGCTGCCGATGCAGCCGCTGAACACCTCGGCGGATGAAAGCGTGGATGTGGACCTTGTCGGTCCCACCCAGCCGCAGACGGCGCAGAATACCGGCAAGGTGGCGGCACCCAGCAATACGCCTGTGCCGCACCAGGGGCCGGTGAACCCCACCCAGCCCAAGCCGCAGCCGATCGTGGCGCCGCCGCCGCCGCCGCCGCCGCCGCCCCCGGCACCGGAGCAAAAGCCGACGCCGACGCCGCCAACCCCCGCGCCGCCGCCGCCGCCGCCCACGCCGACGCCAACCGAGGCGCCAATGCCCCCGCCGCCGCCCCCCCCGCCGCGGCCGCCGCAGAAGCAGACGAGCACGCAAAAACCGCCGCCGAAGCCGCAGCCGGTGACCAAGCCGCCGGCCCCGGCGCAATCGGCCACGCATCAGCAGCATGAGGTGAAGAACCCGATGCCGCTGAGTAAGAACGTGCTCAACACGCTCTCGCAGCTGCGCGTGAACCAGCAGCAGGAGAAGCCGCCGACGTCGCAGTACAACCCCGACCAGGGCGGTGCCCCCAATGGCGGCGGCAGCCCCAACAGCACGGCCAATTCCGGCCTGTCTGAGTCTGACCGCAACGCCATCGGCGCGCATGTGCGGCCCTGCTGGGGTATCGATGCCGGGGCGCTGGGCGTGCAGAATTTCTCCGTGCAGCTGCTGGTGACCACCGATGCCTCCGGCACCGTGCGCGATGCACAGGTGGCGCCCGCCTCGCAGGGCAACATGGGCGACCCGGTTTATGCGGCTTATGCCCAGCGCGCGATCGCGGCTGTGGAGAATTATCAATGTGCGACGCTGCCCTTGCCGTCCTACATGCTGGGTAAGGTGCAAACCTTCCTGTTCAACTTCACCCCGTAAGAGGTTCGATGATGACGCGTCTTCTTTTGCCGCCGTTCTCCCGCCGCCGCCTGCTGGGCGCGGCGGGTGCCGCGAGCCTGGTGGCCCCTGCGGCCTACGCCCAGGCTGCCCCGGCCTCGACGAGTAACAATGGCCCGGCCATCAATGTCAGCGGCGCGCAGAATGCGCCCATCCCCATCGCCATCTCTCCCTTCGATACCCAGGGCGTGGGCGCGCAGATTACCCAGGTGATCTCGGATGATCTCGGCCATTCCGGCCTGTTCCGCGCCATCGACCCCTCCAGCTTCGTGCCGAACTCCATCAATAACGGCACGCCGGTCTGGCAGAACTGGACGCTG
Organism: Acidocella sp.; assembly: GCA_035499915.1. Classification (GTDB taxonomy): domain Bacteria; phylum Pseudomonadota; class Alphaproteobacteria; order Acetobacterales; family Acetobacteraceae; genus Acidocella. The sequence continues at coordinate 12,750 of DATJXU010000235.1, read as the reverse complement.
CTCGGCGCCCAGGGGCTGGTGACGGGCGATGTGCAGGATGCCGGGGGCGGCCAGCTGCGCGTGGAGTTCCGGCTCTGGAACGTGCAGCAGCAGGCGCAGGTGCAGGGTACGGCCTACACCACCACCCAGGATAACTGGCGGCGCATCGCCCATATCATCGCCGACACGGTCTATCAGCAGATGATCGGCGAGAAGGGCTATTTCGACAGCCGGGTCGCCTTCATCTCCGATGCCGGGCCGGTAACGAGCCCCATCCGCCGCCTCGCGATCATGGATTATGACGGCGCCAATGTGCAGTTCCTGACCGATGGCGCCAACATGGCGCTCTCGCCGCAATATAATCCGGCGCGCCAGCAGCTGGCCTTCGTCAGCTATCGCGGCGGCAGCAACCCGCGCGTCTATCTGTTCGACCTGCAATCGGGCTCCACCCAGATGGTCGGCGGATTCGGCGAGATGACTATCGGCCCGCGCTTCTCGCCGGATGGCAATTCGCTGCTGATGTCCGTCTCGCGCAATGGCGGCGCGGCGATCGTGAAGGCCGGGCTTGGCGGTGGCGGCATGACGGAGCTGACCGACAGCAACTCCATCAACGTCACCCCCTCCTATTCGCCGGATGGCTCGCAGATCGTCTTCAACTCCGACCGTGACGGCAATCAGCAGCTTTTCGTGATGAACGCGGATGGCTCGGGCGTGAAGCGCATCTCCTTCGGCCCTGGCCAATATGCCGAGCCCGCCTGGTCGCCGCGCGGGGACCTCATCGCCTATACCTTCTGGGGCTCGGGCGGATTCTCCATCGGCGTGATGGCGCCGGATGGCACGGGCGAGCGCATCATCTCCCAGGGCTTCCTGGTGGAGGGCGCCACCTTCTGTCCGAATGGCCGCGTGATCATGTTCTACCGCCAGTCTCCCACCGGCTCGGGTCATAGCTCGAATCTGGTGACGATCGGCGTGGACGGCTTCAATGAGCGGCTGGTGGATACCCCCACCTACGCGTCCGACCCGTCCTGGGGTCCGCTTCTGGCTTGATTTTAATTCGCCGCTGCGGGGAAAGCCGCACCGGCGCGCCAGCCAAGTATGGCAAAAATATCACACTCTCCCAATTCCCGGTTCATCCGGGAATTCTTGTTTCAGATCCTTGTTTCAGATCAAAGAAGCGAAGAGCCGGTGCGCCTATTCGGATTTTGTCAATCCAATTGGGAGCCTTCTTTTCATGAACGCCAAACTTTGCTCCGCCGCCGCGTTGTTGCTTGCCGCCACGGCCTGCACGCCGGCCCTGGCGCAGAACATCTTCACCGGCCCGACGGGCTATGAATCGGGCAACATTCTGGTCCATGCCGGTCTGATCGGGGTTCTGCCCCAGAATCTCGGCAGCGCCGTGACCGTCACAGGCGTCGGCACGGTGCCTGGCCTGCATGTGCATGCCAGCAACTCGATCACCCCGGAAATCGACGGGTCCTATTTTCTCACCCCGCATATCTCGCTGGAGCTGATTGCCGCGACCAGCCGCCATAACACCTGGGTCGAAGGCGGCGGCGTGAGCAAGATCAAGGTCGGCAGCGTGTGGGTGCTGCCGCCCACGCTCACGGCGCAGTACCATTTCGCCCAGATCGGCATGGTCCGCCCCTATGCCGGCGTCGGCCTGACGGTGGCCTTCTTCTACGGCACCAGCCCGGCGGCGGGCGTCTCCTCCACCAGCTATTCGACCGCTGTGGGCCCGGCGCTGGATGTCGGTTTCGACATTCCGGTGAGGGGCAACTGGTCGGTGAACGTGGATGCGAAGCAGATGTTCATCAACACCGCCGTGCATCTGAACCATGGCGCCTTCGCCACGGCCCATACCGAGCTTGACCCGACGGTGATTCGCCTGGGTATCGGCTACAAGTTCTGAGCCTCAGGGGCTGGACGGCAAGGGGCGGCAAATGCCGCCCCTTTTTTTGTTTATGGCTGGGCTGCTGCGTTCAAGGTTGAAATCGGCACAAAAATGCGCGATAGGGCGCGCGTCCGCATGGTGCGGACAAATTCACACGCGGGGGCCTTTCCGGGCGAGAGCCAAAGGTCCGGTGCCGAAAGGTGCTTCCCCCGCGGAGGATAGAACCGGATTACTATAGGAAAGAGAACTGCCAATGGCACTTCCCGACGTTTCCCTGCGCCAGCTCCTTGAAGCCGGCGTGCATTTTGGCCACAACACCCGCCGCTGGAACCCGCGCATGGCGCCGTACCTGTTCGGCGTGCGCAACCAGGTCCATATCATCGACCTGCAGCAGACCGTTCCCCTGGCGGAGCGCGCGCTGAAGGCCATCCGTGACGTGACCGCCGCTGGCGGGCGCGTGCTGTTCGTCGGCACCAAGCGCGCCGCCGCTGACTACGTGGCCGATGCCGCGCAGCGTTGCGGCCAGTATTATGTGAACCATCGCTGGCTGGGCGGCATGCTCACCAACTGGAAGACCATCACCGGCTCCATCAAGCGCCTGCGCCAGATGGACGAGATGCTCTCCGGCGAGACGCAGGGCTACTCCAAGAAAGAGATCCTGAACTTTACCCGCGACCGCGAGAAGCTTGAGCGCGCCCTGGGCGGCATCAAGGACATGGGCGGCCTGCCGGACATCCTGTTCGTGATCGACACCAACAAGGAGAAGCTGGCGATCGAGGAAGCCAACAAGCTGGGTATCCCGGTTGTCGCCATCCTCGACTCCAACTCCGACCCTGCCGGCGTGACCTTCCCGATCCCGGGCAATGACGACGCGATTCGCGCCATCACCCTGTATTGCGACCTGGTCGCCGGCGCGGTGCTGGATGGCATCTCCGCCGAGCTGGGGGCTGCCGGTGTCGATCTTGGCGCCGCCGCCGAGCCGGTGCTGGACGAGGTTGCGGCCGAGGTCCAGGCCTGATTTTTCACGGGCGCCGTCTGGCGCCCGCTTAAAACCGAATGACGCGCGGGGGTGGTGAACCCCCGCGCGCAAACATGTCATAAGGAGCGAACACATGGCCGAAATTACCGCTGCCCTGGTGAAAGACCTGCGCGAGACCACCGGCGCTGGCATGATGGACTGCAAGAAGGCCCTGGTCGAGACCAACGGCGACAAGGAAGCCGCGATCGACTGGCTGCGCAAGAAGGGCCTGTCGGCCGCCGCCAAGAAGTCCGGCCGCGTCGCCGCCGAGGGTCTGGTGGGTATTGCCCTGGCGCCCGGCAAGGCGGCGCTGGTCGAGATCAATGCCGAGACCGACTTTGTGGCCCGCAACGAGGCGTTCCAGAATTTCGTCGAGACCGTCGCCAAGCTGGCGCTTGAGGTGGGTGAAGACGTGGAGGCCCTGAAGGCCGCCGCCTATCCCGGTACCGGCCGCACTGTCGCGGAAGAGACCGTGTACCTGGTCGCCACCATCGGCGAGAACATGAATGTCCGCCGCGTCGCCGTCATCGATGTGCCGGGTGGCACCGCCGCCGCCTATATCCATGGCGCGCTGAAGCCGGGCCTGGGCAAGATCGGCGTGATCGTCGGGCTGGAAGGTGCCGCCAACGAGGCGCTGGAGGCCCTGGGCCGCCAGATCGGCATGCATGTCGCCGCCGCCCGCCCGGATGCGCTGACCGTCGCCGAGGTTGACCCGGCCGCGCTTGAGCGTGAGAAGAACGTGCTCTCCGAACAGGCCCGCGCCTCCGGCAAGCCGGAAGCCATCATCGAGAAGATGGTCGAAGGCCGCGTGAAGAAGTACTACGAGGACGTGGTGCTGCTGGAGCAGGTCTGGGTGCATGACGGCGAGAGCAAGGTGAAGGACGTGGTGAAGAAGGCCGGCTCCAATGTCGCCCGCTTCGTGCGCTTCACGCTCGGCGAGGGCATCGAGAAGGAAGTCACTGATTTCGCGGCTGAAGTTGCGGCGGCTGCCGGGGTTTAATCCTCTCCGCCTTTGCGCTACCCATGGGGCGGTCCGGGCATTTGCTTGGAACCGCCCTTACTATAAGGACGTCTCATGACCATCACCCCCCAGTATAAACGCGTGCTGCTGAAAGTTTCCGGCGAAGCCCTCATGGGCAAGCGCGATTACGGGCTGGACACCGAGACGGTGAATGCCATCGCCAAGGATGTGCGCGACGTGATCAACATGGGCGTGCAGGTTTGCCTCGTCATTGGCGGGGGGAATATTTTCCGCGGCGTGGCGGGGGCTGCGGCGGGCATGGACCGCGCCCAGGCCGATTACATGGGCATGCTGGCCACGGTGATGAACGGGCTCGGCATGCAGTCCGCCCTGGAGAAGGCCGGCGTGCCAACCCGCGTGCAGAGCGCCATTTCTATGGAGGCGGTGTGTGAACCCTATATCCGCCGCCGCGCCGAGCGGCATATGGAAAAGGGCAGGGTGGTGATCTTCGCCGCGGGCACCGGCAACCCGTTCTTCACCACAGATACCGCCGCCGCGCTGCGTGCCACTGAAATGAAGTGCGACGCGATGCTGAAGGGCACCCAGGTGGATGGCGTCTATTCCGCCGATCCGCGCAAGGACCAGACGGCCAAGCGCTATGAGGAGCTGACCTATCTGGACGTTCTGGCCCGTGACCTGAACGTGATGGATGCCTCCGCCATTTCGCTCTCGCGCGAGAACAAACTGCCGATTCTTGTCTTCAACATCCATGCGCCCGGCGCCTTCGCTGCCGTGATGCGTGGCGAGGGTCCGTTCACCCGGATTATCGAGAACTGAAAAGAGGTTTGTCACATGGCCGATCTAGACACGATCAAGACCGATCTCACCCGCCGCATGGATGGCGCCATTGAGGCGCTGAAGCGCGAATTTTCCGGCCTGCGCGCCGGCCGCGCCAGCCCGGCTCTGCTGGAGCCGGTGAAGGTCGAGGCTTATGGGTCGCTGATGCCGCTGAACCAGGTGGCGACCATCGCCGTGCCGGAGGCGCGGATGCTCACCGTGCAGGTCTGGGACCGCTCGATGGTCAATTCCACCGTCGCCGCCATCCGCGATTGCGGGCTGGGCCTCAACCCGCAGCCGGACGGCCAGATTATCCGCGTGCCGCTGCCGGTGCTCACCGAGGAGCGCCGCATCGAGCTGGTCAAGGCCGCCAATAAATATGCCGAGGCCGCCCGTATCGCGGTGCGTGGCGTGCGCCGCGACGGCATGGAGCAGATCAAGGCCTTGCAGAAGAAGTCCGAAATCTCCGAAGATGAGGAACGTGACTGGTCGGAGCAGGTGCAGAAATTGACGGACGGCTATATCAAGCGCGTGGATGAGAGCTTCGCGGAGAAGGAAAAGGATATCCGGCAGGTCTGATGGCAGACGCCGCTTCCCATTCCGTGCCGCGGCATGTTGCCATCATCATGGATGGCAATGGCCGCTGGGCTGCAGCCAGGGGCCTGCCGCGCGTGGCTGGCCACCGCGAGGGTGCCAAGGCCGTGCGCCGGGCGATTGAGGCCGCGATCAACCATGGCGTCCGCTATCTCACCCTCTTCGCGTTTTCCTCGGAAAACTGGCAGCGCCCGGCGGGGGAGGTGCAGGACCTGACCTTCCTGCTCAAGCATTATCTGCGTTCGGAACTGGCGGAGCTGCATGCCGAGGGGGTGCAGCTGAAAGTGATCGGCGAGCGGGAGCGCTTTGGCGAGACGCTGGCGCAGGAGCTGGAGGCCGCCGAGCGGAAGACCGCCGACAATCGGCGCCTGACGCTGGTGCTCGCATTGTCCTATGGCGGGCGCGCGGAGATCGTGGCGGCGGCGCGCCGGGCGATCGAGGCTGGGATCAATCCGGACGAGCTGACCGAACAGAATTTCGCGAATTTCCTGTTCACGGCGGGGATTCCCGACCCGGACCTGGTTATCCGCACCTCCGGCGAGCAGCGCGTGAGCAATTTCCTGCTCTGGCAGATCGCTTATGCTGAGATATGGTTCGCGAAAGTGCTCTGGCCGGATTTCTGCGCCGGGGATTTCGCCAACGCCCTGGAGGAATATGCGGGCAGGGAGAGGCGGTTCGGTGCCCGCCCTGTCTAAAACCCTGGACAAGCCCGCGGGCAATAACCGCTGGTCGGATCTCTATGTCCGCGCCGCCTCCGCGCTGGTGCTGGGGCCGCTCGCTTTGTTCTGCCTATGGCGCGGCGGTGTGGAATGGGACCTGCTGGTCGGTGTGGCGATGGCGGGGCTGGGGCATGAATGGGCGAAGCTCGCGGGGCTGCGCCAGGCTTGGCCGCTGGCCGGCGTGCTGTTGCTGGTCTGGGCGGTGACCCTGATTTTTGGACTCGGCGCTGGCTTGCAAGCCGTTGTGTTTTTAGGATTAGCGTCCTGGCCGGTCTTTGGCCGGTTCGCCGCCGCCGGTGTGCCCTATGCCGGGCTGGGCGGCATTTCGCTGCTCTGGCTGCGTCACCGCCCCGAGGCCGGGCTGGTGGATGCGGGCTTTCTGATCCTGGTGATCTGGGGCACGGATATTGGCGCTTATCTGGTCGGGCGGCTGCTGGGCGGCGCAAAACTGGCACCGCGAATCTCACCCGGCAAAACCTGGAGCGGCGCGCTGGGCGGGTTGGTTATCGGCGCTGCTTGTGGCGCCGGGCTGGCGGCGGCCACGCTGGGCGCGCCGGGGCGCGCCTTTGGCGCCGGCTTGCTGCTGAGCTTCGTCGCCCAGGCGGGTGATTTGCTGGAAAGCGCGATCAAGCGCAAACTAGGTGTGAAAGATTCCGGAAGGACGATTCCCGGCCACGGTGGATTGTTTGACCGGTTGGATGGGTTTCTGACGGCAGCGCCATTGGCGGCGCTGTTCGCGGCCAGCATGCATGGAGGCATGGCATTATGGGGTTAAAGCGTCTGACAATCCTGGGATCAACGGGCAGTGTCGGCACGCAGACTCTCGATCTTGTTGCGGAAAACCCGTCAGCCTACCAGATCTGCGCGCTGATCGGCGGGCGCAATGTGGCGCTGCTGGCTGAGCAGGCCCTTAAATTCCGGCCCGAGATCACCGTTATTTCCGACGAGTCGCTGCTATCGGAATTGCGTGAGGCGTTGGCGGGCAGCAACCTTGCCACCGCGGGGGGGCGGGAAGCTGTGCTGGAGGCCGCCGGGCGCAAGGTGGATTGGACGATGTGCGCCATCACCGGCACGGCGGGGTTGGAGCCCACCCTCGCTGCCGTGCGCCAGGGCGGCACCATCGCCTTTGCCTGCAAGGAATCGCTGGTCTCCGCCGGGGATGTTTTCCTGCGTGCGGTCGAGGAGGCAGGGGCCACGCTGCTGCCGGTGGATTCGGAACATAACGCCATCCTGCAGGCGATGGCGGATGGCAATGCCAATTGCGTGGACAAGATCGTGCTCACCGCCTCCGGCGGGCCGTTTCGCAACCACAGCCTTGAGGAGATGCGCGGCATCACCCGCGAGGCGGCGTTGCGCCATCCGGTCTGGTCGATGGGCGCCAAGATTTCGATCGACAGCGCCACCATGTTCAACAAAGGCCTGGAAGTTATTGAGGCTGCGAGATTGTTTGCGCTTCCCTCGGAAAAGATCGAGGTGCTGGTGCATCCGCAATCGGTGATCCATGGCATGGTCTGCTACGCGGATGGCTCGGTGCTGGCCCAGCTCGGCGCGCCGGATATGCGTATCCCCATCGCCCATGCGCTGGCCTGGCCGCAGCGGCTTCCCACCCAGTCGCCAAGGCTGGATCTCGTGCAGGTTGCCAAGCTTGAGTTCCATGCGCCCGATGAGATTCGCTTCCCGGCGCTGCGCCTGGCGCGCGAAGCGCTGACGGCGGGGGCTGGGGCGCCTGCCGTGCTGAACGCCGCCAATGAGATCGCCGTGGCCGCCTTTCTGGACCGCAAGATCGGCTTTCTGGACATCGCGGGCATCGTCGAGTCTGTGATGCAGACGCTGGGCGCGCCCGCCGTGCCGGACCTTGAAGCCGTGCTCGCCATCGATCAAGCCGCCCGTGCCGCCGCCTCGGCGCTGGCCTCGGCCAGGGCCGCCTGACCATGCTGGACGCGCTGCGCACCATCGTCGCCTTCGTCGTGGATATCGGCGTGCTGATCTTTATCCATGAGTTGGGGCATTATCTGGCGGCGCGCAGCCAGGGCGTTACGGTGGAGACCTTCTCGGTCGGGTTTGGCCCGGCGCTGCTGAAATTCAAGGCGAAATCCGGCACTGTCTGGCAGGTCTCGGCGCTGCCGCTCGGCGGTTATGTGAAGATGCAGGGCTGGGGCGAGGAGCAGGCCGCAGGCCCGGCCAAGCCCGGCTCCTTTGCCGCCGCCTCGCTGGCTTCGAAAGCCGTTATCGTCGCGGCCGGGCCGCTCGCCAATCTGCTGCTGGCGGTGGTGATTTTCGCCGGGTTGTTCATGTCCGCCGGGCAGCTTTCCACCCAACCGGTGCTCAGCCAGGTTCAGCCCGGCTCGCCGGCGGCGGAGTCGCATCTGCTGTCCGGCGACAAGGTGCTCGATATCGGTGGCACCCGGATCGAGAGCTTCTCCGATCTGCAGCAGATCGTGGTGGAGCATCCCGACACGGTGCTTGATTTTACCATCGAGCGCGCGGGCCAGCAGCTCATCCTGCCGGTGACGGTGGGTGAGGCCGGGCAGGATGGCGGCAAGATCGGCCATCTCGGTGTCGTCGGCACGCAATCCACATTGAAGCGCCTGGCGCCGGGGCCTGCCATCGCGGCCGCCTTCCAGGAGACGGGCCGGCAGATTTCCGGCTGGTTCTCCGGCATGGCCACGCTCATCGTGGATCATCGCGGGCTGAAGGACCTGGCCGGGCCGCTCGGCATTGCCCAGATCTCGGGGCAGGCGGCCGCATTGGGACTGGTGCCGGTCATTAGCTTGATCGCGCTGCTCTCCATCAATCTTGGCCTCGTAAATCTTATTCCGATTCCGATTCTGGATGGCGGGCACCTGTTATTCTACGCGGTGGAAGCCCTGATCCGCCGTCCGGTGCCAGAGCAGGCGCGCGAAGCCGGTTTGCGTGTTGGCGTGGCGATTATCCTGTCTCTGGTTCTGCTTGTGACCTTTAACGACCTGACAAGGTTGGGTGCGGTCGCGTGGTTTACGCATTTACTTTGAGTTAAAGGCGCGGCGCAGGGGGCGGGCACCTTGCCCGGCAGGCTGGCGCGTGCCAAACGCCCGAGATGGCAAGTCCCGGGCATCGGGGGGTTTTTGGTTTGGGAGATTTCGATTGCTAAAGCCGCGCTCCGTCCTTCTGGCGTCCGTTTGCCTGTTGCCGGCCATGCTTGCCGCCCCCATCCCTGGCGCCACTGCGCTGGCCGCAACCCCGCCCCAGGCAGCGATCCCGGCGGGCGGCACCATTGCCGCCATCAATGTCACCGGCAATCAGCGAATCGAGGCCGGCACCATCACCGCCTATATGGTGGTGCAGCCGGGTGATCAGTTTGACCCGGAGAAGATCAACCAGTCGGTCAAGACACTTTATGCCACGGGCCTGTTCCAGAGCGTGAACATCACCAGGGATGGCAATAATCTCGACGTCGCGGTGGTGGAAAACCCGCTGGTGGACCAGGTGCTGTTCTCCGGCAACAAGGCGCTGGCGGACAAGGACGCTTTGGCCGCCATCAGCCTCAAGCCGCGCGCGGTCTACACGCCCCAGGCGGCGGAGGCCGACCGGCGCGCGCTGCTCGATGCCTATGCCCAGAAGGGCCATTACAACGCCCAGGTTACGGCCAACATCATCAAGCTGCCCGACAACCGCGTGAACGTGGTGTTCCAGTGCGATGAGGGGATCGAGACGAAGATCAGCCGTATCACCTTCGTCGGCAACCAGCATTTCTCGCAATCGGCGCTGCGGGATGTCGTCTCCAGCCGCCAGTCCGCCTGGTGGCGTTTCCTTTCCAGCTCGGACCAGTATAATTCCGATCGGGTGGAGTATGATGAGTATCTGCTCCACAAATTCTATTTCCACAAAGGCTATGCCGATTTTCAGGTGCTGAGCGCCAATGCGAATCTTAGCCCGGACCGTAAATCCTTCTATCTGACCTACACGCTCAGCGAGGGGGGGCGCTACAAGATCGGCTCCATCACGGTCGTCTCCAGTATCCGCAATTTGTCGGACAAGGAGCTGCGTGGGCTGGTGCCGCTCTCCAAGGGGGACTGGTTCGACGGCGATGCCCTGCAGGAAGGCGTGGATGCGCTGAACAAGCGTGCCCTTAATCTCGGCTATGCCTTCGCCACCGTGAACCCGCAGGTGACGCCCGACACCAAGAACCACACGCTCGATATCGTGCTGAACGTGGTGAACGGCCCGCGCGTCTGGATCCAGCGAATCGATATCACCGGCAATACCCGCACCGAGGACAAGGTGATCCGCCGCGAGCTGACCGTGGCCGAAGGTGATGCCTACAACCAGAGCAAGATCGACCAGTCCACCCAGAATCTGAAGGATCTCGGCTTCTTCAAGGATCAGAAGATCACCACCTCGCCGGGGTCCACGCCGCAGCAGGTGGTGCTCAACACCGCGGTGCAGGAGCAGGCCACCGGCCAGTTTTCGCTGGGTGGCGGCTACTCCACCTCGCTTGGCGCGCTGCTGAATACCGGCCTCAGCCAGAACAATTTCATTGGCACCGGCGTCAATGCCTCGATCAACGCGCTGCTTGCCCAGCGCGGCACCCAGATCAATTTTGGCATGACCGATCCCTACTTCCTGGACCGCAACCTGATCGCGGGCTGGGATCTGTTCCGCACGGTGACCGACTCCTACACCGCTTCCTCGCAATCCTACTCCTATTCGGAGAGCACGATCGGCGCGGATATCCGCCTGGGTTACCGCTTCAACCAGAATGTGCGGCAGACCTTCACCTATACGGTCAGCCAGCGTAATATTTACGATATCCCGACCGGCAGCAGCACCAATATCTATATCCAGAGCGAGGCGGGCAAATCCTCCCTGTCGCAGATCAGCCAGACCCTGACCTTCGACTATGTGGATGACGACCAGAATCCTCATTCGGGTCTGCTGGTCGACCTGACCACGGATCTGGCGGGGCTTGGCGGCGACGCGAAATATTTCCGCGTCAGCCCGGATGCTTCCTATTACATCCCGCTGGAGCATGTCTTCGGTGATCCGCGCTGGGTGCTGAAATTCAGTGCCTCGGCAGGCTATCTCGCCGATATGCGCGGCTATCAGGACAAGATCGAGGACCGGTTCTTCCTGGGCGGCGATAATCTGCGCGGCTTTGCCGATGGCGGTGTCGGCCCTTATGCCGAGCCGACCTATAACAGCTCCGGCACCCTGACCAGCAGCGGCGGCCAGATCGGCGGCAAGTATATGTGGACGCAGAGCACCGAGGTGCATTTTCCGCTGCCGGTGTCCAAGGATCTCGGCATTTCGGGTTTTGCCTTCGTCGATGTCGGCTCGCTCTGGGGTGCTAGCACCATTGGCACAGCAACACTGCATGACACTTCGGCGCCGCGTGTGGGCGCTGGTGTCGGTGTATCCTGGAATACGCCTTTCGGTCTGATCAACCTCTCTTTGGCCCAGCCGGTGGTCAAGCAGACGGGTGACCAGGTCCAACAATTCCGCGTCTCTTTTGGTACGAGGTTCTAAGTGTCTGCTCTTTCCCGTTATGCACTCGTCCTGCCGTTGCTGACATTGGGGGCTGCACCGGCGGCGCATGCCCAGTCCTCTTCGGGTTCCGCCGGGTTCTTCATGCCGCCGAGCGGCCAGGCGCAGAAGGCGCCGGAGACGGCGCCGAAGCCAAAGCCCAGCGCACCGGCCCCCAGTGCCGCCCCTCAGCCGCAGGAGTCCGGCTTCGAGGTGCCTAACCTGCCGCCGTTGCCGGCCGAGTCCACGCCGCCGACCGCCGTCATCGGCGTGCTCTCGGTGCCCGAGGTTCTGCAGAAATCCACCGCCGCCCAGGGCGTGCAGGCCGAGATCCAGAATCGCCAGGCCGCCCTGGCCAGGGATGCGCAGGCGGCACGCGCCAAGATCCAGGCCGAGCAGCAGGCCATCATGGCCCAGCGCGGCAAGCTGACCGATGCGCAGCTGGAGCAGAAGGAGCAGAATCTGCAGAACGAGATCGCCGCCACCCAGACCAAGTTCCAGGAGCGCAACCAGGCGATCCAGAATTCCGGCCAGGCGGCGCTGCAGCAGATCGAGGCCATGCTGGCCGGTATCGTCAAGCAGGAGGCGCAGGCCCACGGCATGAATCTCGTGCTGCACCGCGAGCAGGCGGTGCTGAATGTCGCCGCTTTCGACATCACGGACGAGACCGTGGCCGAGCTGAACAAGCTTCTGCCGGGCGTGAAGGTGCCACCCAGCGTGGTGACGCCGGGCATGCAGGTGAATCCGCCTGACGACCAGGGCGACGGCGTCGGCCCCTGATCCATGGCAGATACTGGCAAACCCGGTGACGAGCGGTTTTTTCGGCGCACCGGGCCGCATTCCATAGGCGCCATCGCATCCCTGCTCGGGATTGAGGTGGCCCAGCCTGAGCGTCTGCTCTCCGGCGTGGCGCCGCTGCAGAGCGCCGGGCCGGAGGATGTGAGCTTTCTGGATAATCGCCGTTATGCCGGCTTACTGGCGCAAACCGGGGCCGGGGCCGTGATTCTGCATCCGGATTTCGCGGACAAGGTGCCGCCAGGCTGCGTGGCGCTGGCGGTGGCTGAGCCTTATGTCGGCTGGGCGAAGGTTTCGGCCCTGTTTTATCCGTTTCCTGCCACGGTGGCGGGCGTGCACCCTTCCGCGGTCATCGACCCCTCGGCGGTCATCGACCCCAGCGCAGAGATCGGCCCTGGTGCCGTGATCGGGGCGGGGGCGCAGATCGGTTCTGGCACTTCCATCGGCGCGCTGG